>QNBX01000077.1 GCA_003644265.1 Planctomycetota bacterium | reverse complement strand
TGAAGGGCCTTGGGACCCTCTCGAATCCGGAAACAAGCCATGAAACCGCTCTTGCTCTCGTTCGCCCTCTGCTCTCTTGTTGCGTCGTCGGTCACGGCGCAGGCGCCGTGGCACCTTGACCGCGTCGACCAGCGGAGCCCCTTTCTGGACTGCTCCTACGATCCCGTCGCTGAGGGCGGGGGGGTGACGGTCTACGTCGTCAGTACGGGCATCGCCATCAACCTCCCGGAGTTCTCGGGGCGTGCGGCCGAAGGCTTCATCGCTCCTGGCTTGTTGCCCGGAGATCAGAACGGGAACGGGACCTGGCTGGCCAGTATCGTCGCTGGCGAGACGTATGGCGTCGATGAGGACGCGAGCCTCGTCAGCGTCAAGGTGATCAACCCGCAGGGTTCTGCCAGCTACGGCGACATCTTCGCGGGGCTGGGGTGGATCGATGACGAACTCCAGGCGCATCCCGCAACCCGGGCCGTCGTGTTGCTCGGATTCGGACCTGGCAACGACACGCAGCTGCTGAACGCGGTGGACAGCCTGATCGCTTCTGGAGCCACGGTCGTCGCGCCGGCAGGCAACTCGGATGACGATGCCTGCAGCTCGCATCCCTGGACCCCAGCGACGCTCGTCGTGGGGGGCACGGACAGGTATGACACCAGGGCGTTCTTCAGCGGCTACGGGCCCTGCCTCGACCTCTTCGCTCCGGGGGTGGATGTGCAAGGCGCTGATCCCTCGGGCGGCAGCGTGACCCAGTCGGGCACGGGCGCGGCGGCGGCCATGGTCGCGGGCGCGGCCTCCCTGTACATGGGGAGCCTCCCCGGGGCCTCGACGCCGGCTGCGGTCGCCAACTACTTGCTGAGTGGGGCGACCGAGGACGCCATCTCCGACATCGCCGGCTCCCCCAACTTGCTGCTGTATGTGCAAGGCGTGCCCCCGGCGGTGCCCTGCCCGCCGGTCGCGCCGCCGGCCCCGTGGCATCTTGACCGCATCGACCAGTGGAACCTGCCCCTGGATTGCTCGTACGACCCCGTCGCTGTGGGCTTCGGGACGACCGTGTACGTCGTCAGCACGGGCATCGACCCCTACCATCCGGAACTCTTCCCCCGCGTCAGCCTGGGCTACACAGCGCCTGGCTTGGCACCCGGCGACCAGAACGGGAGTGGAACCTGGCTGGCCAGCATCGTCGCTGGTGAGACCTACGGCGTCGACGGGACCGCGCAGGTCGTTGACGTCAAGGTGCTCAACGGGTCGGGAGGCGGTCCCTCCAGCGACATCGTCGCTGGATTGTGGTGGGTCTACTCCGATGCGCAGGCGCACTCAGGAAGCGCTGTGGTCCTGCTCGGAGTCGCGGACTACTTTGATTCCTCTATGGGTGCTGCGGTCCAGGCCCTCAATCAGGCTGGAGTGACGGTCGTCGTGCCGGCTGGCAATGGGGATGGCGATGCCTGCAGCCTTGCAATAGCTCCTGAGGCGATCGTTGTCGGTGCCACCGACAGGTGTGACAAGCGGGCAAACTTCAGCAACTACGGGTATTGCCTCGACCTCTTCGCGCCGGGGCTGGATGTGGAGGGGGCATGGCCGGGGGACGGTTCCAAAGTGCTCTCAAACACGACCGCCTCGGCGGCCATGGTTGCCGGCGCTGCGTCCGTGTACATGGGCGCCTACCCGGCAGGCAGGACTCCTGCCCAGGTTGCGAACCACTTGGCCGCCAACGGGGCCCAGGGTGTCATCGACTTCAGCGATGACCCCCTGGGAGCGGCGTCCCCCAACTTGCTCTTGCATGTGAATGGGACTCCGTCACCGACGCCCTGTACGCCGGAGCCCTGCGCTCCGAGCACGGCGAGCATCAATGGCGTGTTCAGCTTCGGTGGCGGAGGTGACGGCACACCTTGGTCCTGGAAGATCGTGTTTCCCTTCCAGCCGGCACTCGACACGGGCGTGCACACCAACGCGGGAGTGACCGGGACCGTACTGGACGTCGCGGTCGAGCTGGCCAAGGCCATCAACGAGACCTTCGCTGCCATGGGGCTGGACGCTCCGGACGCTGGAATCCAGGCCAACTTCGTCAAGAGTTGCGCCAGCCTTCCGCTGCCTGCTCACGACTACCAGGCGATCGTCACGGACTGCTCCCCGGGCAGCGTGATGATGGAGGTCCGGGCGCCCCAGGCCTTCAAGCTCTACGTCGGAGACGGCGCCATCCCGAGCTGCGAGGTGGTGGAGACAGGACCCGCGTGTGAGTTCAACCCGTACATGTGGGAGCTGCCTACGACGGGCCTGGATTGCAATCAGAACGGTCAGGATGACACCCTCGACATCAACACGGGGGCCAGCCAGGACTCGAATGGCGATGGCATTCCGGACGAGTGCCAGGGCAGCCCATGGACCAACCAGGGCTACGCCTTGGCTGGTGTCAGCGGTGACCCGCTGCTGCTCGGCTTCGGAGATCTGACACCGGGGAGCAGCTACTCCCTGGAGTTGAGCAACGCCGCGCCGTTGGTCGGGTCAGCGCTGTTCTGGAACCTGGAGAGTGCGCCCGTGTCATTCAGGGGCGGGACGGTGGTACCGGGTGTGGACCACGTTGTGTACCCCATCACGACCAACGCTGCTGGCGAGATCACGTTGAGTGTGCTCCTGCCCGCAGTGCCCATGGGCACAGAGATGTGGTACCAGTGGCTCATCCCGGACACCGCGGCTGTTCGCAAGGTCGCCATGTCCAACGCGATCATGGGGGTCACTCCCTGACCTGAGCGGCCCGCATGGCGGTGCCGTCAAGTGACGGCCCAAGTCATCATGTTCTCGTGGCCCCACGACCCCCGCGGTCGTGGGGCCACGTCTGTGAGTGACTCGCGCTCAGCGTTGCACGCAGGGCTCCTTCAGCACCGAGTCGCGGCCGCCCATGGCGCCTACGTAGCCGAGCTGACGCAGGTGCTCCATGTCGGTCTCGTCCAGGGCGTCGGTGTTCATCTGCTGGCGGTGCTCGGGGCTCGACAGCCAGGTGCGCAGGGCCTGGGCCAGGGGCGCGACGGTGGCGGGCAGTCCCTGACCCCGCAGGCTCATCTGGCCCGGGTCCACGTCCGCCAGCAGGTTCTTGGCCTCGTGGGGGTCGGGGCCCAGCGCGTAGCCCTCGATGCACTCCATGCGGTAGCCCGCCTCGGGCGGCCCGTAGGCAAACGGCGTCTTGCGCGGCCAGGCGTGCTTGGGGTTCCAGATCAGCTTGTGCGCGCCGTCGGTGGCAGCGTAGATCAGGTCTTGCCACTCCACGAAGGCCACCGGCGCCGGGGGCGTGCTGGTCTCGCCCCGCACCAGCGGCAGCAGCGAGTGGCCCTCATGCCCCGGATCGGCGGGCACGCCCAGCAGGTCCAGCAGCGTGGGCGCGATGTCGATGGCCTGCGTCAGCGTCGGCACCCGCGCGCCGCCAGGGATGCCGGGCCCCGCCAGCACCAGCGGCAGGCGCACGGTGCCGTCGTGGATGGACGCGCCATGGAAGAAGTAGCGGTTGTGGTCGAACAGCTCCTCGCCGTGGTCGGACGTGAACACCACCACGGTGCGCTCGCCCTCGCCCAGGTCGTCGAGCCGCGCGAGCAGCCGCCCGAGCCGGTCGTCGGTGGCCATCACGCCCGCGTCGTACAGCCCCAGCACCCGACGCAGCTCGGCCTCGCTGAGTTCGCGCCCGCCCAGGGTCACGTTGGCCAGCCACTGCTCCAACAACATGGCCTGCTTGCCCGTCTCCGGGGGCGCGCGCAGCACAGGCGGCAGACCCTCCGACAGCCCGAAGCGATCGCGGTAGGCCGCCGGCGGTGTGTAGGGCTTGTGGATGTCATAGAAGTGCACCCACGCGGCAAAGGGCCCGTCGTCCGCCGCCTGATCCAGGAACGCCAGCGCGGCCTGTTCGGTGCGGTCGTCCCAGACGCGCTGCATGGAGGCCTCGTTGCGGTGCTCGAGCCGTCGGCGCCCCGCGAAGCCGTCGGCCGCCACGTCAGCTCCGCGCGAGATCCAGCCCTCCTTGGGGTGGGCGACCTCCATGTTGGCGACGAACACGCCCGTCCGCCATCCGGCCGCCGACAGGTGCTGCATCAGCGTGGGGAACTGCGGGTCGAGCGGGTAGCCGTTCTCGCGCAGGCCCGTCGTGATGGGGTAGCGGCCGGTCATGATCGACGCCAGCGACGGGTGCGTCTGGCCACGTGACGCGTAGACCGTCTCGAACAAGGTGCCGCGCGCCGCGAGCGCGTCCACCTGTGGCGACGGGCTCTGATCCCAGTCGTCGTTGCCGTAGGCGCCGAGCCGGTCGGCGCGCAGCGTGTCGAAGCTGACGAACAGCAGGTTCACACGGCTGCTGGGGGCCTGATCGCAGCCAATGGCCAGGGCGGCCAGCAGCAGCACGGCGCGCGACGGACGGACCATGGAGGCGCTCCTCGGAGCATGGGGAGGTGGGTCAACGGGAGCTGCGGGTGGTGGGTTTCTTTCAGAGCGCACGGCGCGGGCAGGGCCCGGACAAGGGGCACTGCTCGCACTTGGGTTTGCGCGCGGGACAGAAGGTACGTCCCAGCCGGATGATCCGATGGGCGAAGACGATCCACTGCTCCTTCGGGATCAGCGCGATCAGGTCCCGCTCCACCTTGACCGGATCTTCGTGCCGGGTGAATCCCAAGCGCCTCGTGATGCGCTTGACGTGGGTGTCCACCACCACGCCGTCAGCCAGCCCGAAGGACTCGCCGCGCACGACGTTGGCGGTCTTGCGGGCCACGCCGGGCAGGCTCAGCAGGTCATCCATGGCCTCGGGCACGCGCCCGTCGAAGCGCTCCACCAGGCCGCGCGCCATGCCGATCAGGTTCTTGGCCTTGTTGCGGAAGAAGCCGGTGCTGCGTACCAGCTGCTCCACATCCTGCTGTTCGGCGGCCGCCAGGTCCGTGGGGCTGGGGTAACGGGCAAACAGCGCGGGCGTCACCAGGTTCACGCGCACGTCGGTGCACTGCGCCGAGAGGATGGTGGCCGCCAGCAGCTCGAAGGGGTTGGCGTGATCCAGGGCGCAGCGCGGGTGTGGGTCGTGCTCCGCCAGCCGGGTGAGCAGCTCTGTCAGGCGCGCGCGCGGCACGGCGGGCCGGCGCATGGGGGTGGTCTGGCGCGGGGCTGCCTTGCGCGCGGTCCGCTTGCCGCTGGCCTTGCGCGGTGACGCCTTGGGTGCGCCGGCGCTCGCCTCGCGGCTTGTGGCCGGCTTCTTCCTGGCCGGGGTCACGGGACGAGGTCTGCCAGCACGGTGGACAGCACGCGCGCGTCGTCCGTCATCTCGGGGTGGAAGCTGGCCGCCCAGATGGGGCCCTGCCGCACCAGCACGGGCAAGCCGTCGTGGCTGGCCAGGACCTCGACCTCGGGGCCCGTGCGCCGGATGACGGGGGCGCGGATGAAGACGCCCTCCACGCCGTCCAGGGCCGGGTCATCACTGCGCAGCGGCGCCACGAATGAGTCCTGCTGGCGCCCGTACGCGTTGCGCTCGATGTCGATGTCGAGCAGACCCAGCGAGCGCTGCGCGGGCGAGGTCACGCGCTGCGCCAGCAGGATGGCGCCAGCGCAGGTGCCGAACACGGGTCGCCCCGAGCGGCAGAAGGCCGTGAGCGGCTCGGTCAGCTCCTCGGTGGCCAGCAGCCGCAGCATGCTGGATGACTCGCCGCCCGGGAGCACCAGCGCCGCGGCGCCGTCCAGGTGTGCGGGCCGCTTGACGAGCCGCGCGCGGTGCCCCAGCGCGGCGAGCGCTCTGGCGTGGGCCTCGTAGTCACCCTGCAGCGCGAGGACGCCGACCTCAGCCACGGCTACCAGCCGCGCGTCTGCAGGAGTTCGCTGTCGTCCAGCTTGGACACGTCGATGCCGGCCATGGGCGCGGCCGCCACCGTGCGGCAGGCGTCGAGCAGCTTCTCGGCGTCGTCCCAGTGCGTGGTGGCCTGGACGATGGCCTGGGCGAACACCTTGGGGTCCTCGCTCTTGAAGATGCCCGAGCCCACGAACACAGCCTGGGCACCCAGAGACATCATCAGCGCGGCATCAGCCGGCGTGGCCACGCCGCCCGCCGCAAAGTTGGGCACCGGCAGCTTGCCGTCGGCCGCCACCATGCGCACCAGCTCGAAGGGCGCGCCCAGCTCCTTGGCCTCGGTCATCAGCTCTTCCTCGCCTAGCACGGTGAGGCGCTTGATGTCGCCGGTCACCTGGCGCATGTGGCGCACGGCCTCGACGATGTCGCCGCTGCCGGCCTCGCCCTTGGTGCGGATCATGCAGGCGCCCTCGCCGATGCGGCGCAGGGCCTCGCCCAGGTTGCGGCAGCCGCACACGAAGGGCACCTCGAAGGCGTGCTTGTCGATGTGGTAGCGCTCGTCGGCGGGGGTCAGCACCTCCGACTCGTCGATGTAGTCGACGCCGAGCTGCTGCAGCACCTGCGCCTCGGCGAAGTGGCCGATGCGCGCCTTGGCCATGACGGGGATGGACACCGTGCCCATGATGGCCTCGATGATGTCGATGCGCGCCATGCGCGCCACGCCGCCGTCGCGGCGGATGTCGCTGGGGACGCGCTCCAGAGCCATGACGGCGCAGGCGCCCGACTGCTCGGCGATGATGGCCTGCTCGACGGTGGTGACGTCCATGATGACGCCGCCCTTGAGCATTTCGGCCAGGCCGGTCTTGAGGCGCAGGGGCGTGGTGTTCGACGACATGGGACGGCTCCTCGGTGGGTGTGCCAGGCGGGCGGTGCGTGGGCGGGCGGTCCGGGTCCGTTGCATCCGGGCGTCGGAGCCTCCTGCTTGCGGGCTCCGGATTCTAGCCCGCAGCCCGATCCAGGTCTTGCGGCTGTTGTCCTGAGATCTGCGCCGGGCGATCCGGGGCGCCTGGGCATCGCTGTGACTCGGATGGGGGGCCGGCATCCTCGCCCGCCATCGCGGGCAGGCGAGGGCGGGACGGGCAGCGATGGTCCCGCCCGATCACAACGAGACGGACAACCGGGAGCTGATCATGGGCGTGTCGAGTGCTGAGAAGTGGGGGGCGGAATCCGATTGCGAGCGGGCCCGGGCCGTGCTGTGCCGGCTGGCGCTGGGGGGGCACCTGGGCCAGGAGCCGCTGGGGCTGGCCCGGCACGTGCGCGGCTGCGGCGCCTGCGACGGCTTCCTCGACGAGTTGGCGGCGCTGAGAGACTGGCTGGCGGGTCGAGGTCGGCTGGCCAGCAGCGCCGTGGACGACGAGGTGCTGGTGGCGGGCGCTCGGGCGGCCGTGGTGCGCGAGCTGGAGGCCCGGCTGGCGCGTGACCTGTTGGCCAGGGTCACGGTCCGGCGAGGTCGACCGCGACCCGAGGTCGAGGCCGACCTGCGTCGTTGCGAGCTGCTGCGAAGGGCCTCGTCAGTGACGGACGACGACTGGGGTCGTGTGCGAGCCGGCCTGGCCGGCCACGGGCGGCCTCGGCAGGCGGCCCAGCTCCTGGGGCTGGCCGCCTGCCTCGATCGCACCGGGCTCGATCTGACCCTGGCCTGGGTGGCGAGCCTCTCCCGTGGTGGTGAGCAGCAGCTCGCCCGTCGCGAGGCCCAGCGCTACCTGTCGCACATGGAAGGGCTGGTGGCGGAGGCCGAGCCCGCCCCGTCCGCGTCCAGCGCGGGAGCCTCGTGGTGAGCGCCGCCGTGGTGCCCGTGCAGCCCGTGGTGGAACTCACGCTGTACAGTGCGCGACGTGTCGGATCTCGTTGACGACTACGACTATGAGCTTCCGCCCGGAGCCACGGCTCAGGTGCCCGCGGAGCGTCGTGACCAGGCGCGCCTGCTGCTGGTGGAGCGCTTCGCGGCGGAGGCTCCGCGACCCCGCCCGGCGGTGAGCGGCTCGCGGCTGGTGGCCGATCTGCCGAGCTTTCTGGGGCCGGGCGATCTGCTGGTGGTCAACGATGTGCACGTCATGGCGGCGCGGCTGGTGGCGCGGCGTGACACCGGCGGCAGGGTCTCGGTGCTCGTGCTGCGGGTGGCCGAGGGCGGGCGAGGCGCCACGGTGCTGCTGGGCGCCCGGGGCACCATCCGGGAGGGCGAGCTGCTGGAGCTGGCCGGCGACACCTGGCGCGTGTGTCGCGTGCTGGGGCAGGGCCGCTTCGAGGTCCAGGTCAGCGCGGGCCGCGACCTGCACCAGCTCATGGCCGACGTGGGGCGCATGCCCTTGCCTCCCTACATCTCCCGGGACGCCGAGGCCGATGCCCGGGACGCCCTGGATCGCGAGCGCTACCGCACGACCTTCGCGGCCCCGCAGGGCGCGGCGGTGGCGGCTCCGACCGCGGGCCTGCACTTGACGTCCGAGCTGCTCGCGGCCTGCGAGCGGGCCGGGGCCCGGCTGGCGCGCCTGCGCCTGGACGTGGGTGAGGGCACCTTTCGTCCCTTGCGTGGTGAGCGCCTCGGCCAGCACGAGATGCACGAGGAGTCGTACGTGCTGCCGGAGGCCACGGCCAACGCCTTCGCCCGCACCCGGGCGGCGGGCGGGCGCGTGGTGGCCGTGGGCACCACCGTCGTGCGCGCCCTGGAGAGCGCCGTGGCCGCCGACGGCCAGTCCCTGGCGGCGGGGGAGGGGAGCACCCGGATCTTCCTGGCGCCCGGCCATCGCTTTTCCGCTGTGGACGCCCTGCTGACCAACTTCCACCAGCCGCGCTCCACCTTGCTGGTGCTCGTGTCGGCCTTCGCCGGCCGGGCCACCATCGCCCAGGCCTACGCCCAGGCCCTGGCCGAGGGCTTCCGCTTCTTCTCATACGGCGACGCCATGCTGCTTCAGGGGCAGCCCCTGGCGGCCGCATCCAGGCCGGCGTCCGCAGCGGGGCAGGCGCCCGCGACGGGCCCTCGCTAGAGTGAGACCCATGTCCTCGCCCCCCGACGCTGGCTCGTCACCACCCGCCGCGGTGCGCCAGGACTACGAGGCCCTCGTGGCCGAGATCCGGCGCCACGACGAGCTGTACTATCAGCGCGATAAGGCCGTCATCACGGACGCCGAGTACGACGGGCTGTTCCGGCGCCTGACCGACCTGGAGGCGCGCTGGCCCTCGCTGGCTGGCGACGACTCGCCCAGCCGCCAGGTGGGCGGTGCGCCCGTGCCTCACCTGAAATCGGTGGCGCACCGCCGGCCCATGCTCTCGCTCTCCAACACCTACAGCCGGGATGAGGTGCTGGAGTGGCACCAGCGCGTGGTGGACTTCCTGGCGGGCAAGCTCGACCAGCTGGTGTTCAACATCGAGCCCAAGCTGGACGGGGTGGCGGCGGAGCTGATCTACGAGCAGGGCCGCTTCGTGCGGGCCATCACCCGCGGCGACGGCAAGACCGGCGACGACGTGACCCACACGGCGCGCACGCTGGTGGGGCTGCCGCGCGTGCTGCGCACCGATCACCCGCCTGCGCTGCTGGAAGTGCGCGGCGAGGTCATCATGACCCACGCCGACTTCGCCGCTGTGAACGCCGCGCGAGAGGTCGCCGGCGAGGAGCTGTTCGTCAACCCGCGCAACCTGGCCAGCGGCACGCTCAAGATGCTCAACCCCGTCCAGGCGGCGCGCCGTCCGCTCAGCTTCAAGGCCTACGGGCTGGGCGTGGTGGAGGGCTGGCAGCCCAGCGGCCACGCGCAGATGCTGCAGACGTTGGAGGACTGGGGCCTGCCCACCGCGCGCGAGCTGGCGCTCAGCGGCTCGCTGGACGAGGTGCTGGCGCAGCACGAGGTCCTGCGCAGCGGCCGCGACGAGCTGCTCTTCGACGTGGACGGCTCCGTCATCAAGCTGGACGACTTCGCGCTGCAGGCGCGGCTGGGCGAGCGCAGCCGCTCGCCGCGCTGGGCCATCGCCTTCAAGTTCCCCGCGCGCAGCGGTCGCTCGGTGGTGCGTGAGATCCAGGTGCAGGTCGGTCGCACCGGCGCGCTGACCCCTCGCGCCGTGATCGATCCGGTGCACGTGGGCGGCGTCACCATCGAGCACGTCACGTTGCACAACCCCGATGAGATCGCGCGCCTGGGCGTCAAGGTCGGCGACGCCGTGTTCGTGGAGCGCGCCGGCGACGTGATCCCCAAGATCACCGCCGTGGCCGAGTCAGGCGGCGGTCCGGCGTTCGTCATGCCCGAGGCCTGCCCGGTCTGCGCCACGCCGGCGGTGGCCGACGACGAAGAGGTCGTCGTGCGTTGCCCCAACCGCACCTGCCCTGCGGTCATGCGCCGGCGCATCGAGCACTTTGTGGCTCGCGGCGCCCTGGACGTGGACGGCATGGGTTCCAAGCTGGTGGACCAGCTGGTGGAGACCGGGCTCGTGACCCGGCTCTCCGACCTGTTCGCCCTGACCGCAGAGCAGCTCTCGCAGCTGCCGCGCATGGGCGAGGTCTCGGCCGCCAACGTGGTGGCGGGGCTCGTCGCGGCGCGCACCCGGCCCCTGGGTCGTTTCCTGTTCGGGCTGGGCATCCGCCACGTGGGCGATCACATGGCCGAACTGGTGGCCTCGCGCTGGCCGTCGCTGACGACGCTGCGCGGGGTCAGCGTCGAGGAGTTGGAGGACGTGGCCGAGATCGGCCCCCGCGTGGCGCAGAGCCTGAGCGCCTGGCTGGCCGACCCCGACGAACAGGCCGAGCTGGATCGCATGCTGTCGCTGGGCCTGGTGCCCGCCGTGCCGGCGCCGCCCGCCGCGTCCGACGGGCCTCTGACGGGCCGGACGTTCCTGTTCACGGGCGCCTTGTCCGAGCTCTCTCGCAAGGAGGCCGGCGAGCTGGTGAAGTCCGCCGGTGGTCGCCTGCTCTCGGGTGTGAGCAAGAACCTGGACGTGCTCGTGGTGGGCGAAAAGCCGGGCTCCAAGCTGAAGAAGGCGCAGGAGTTGGGCCTGGAGGTCCTGACGGAGCAGGAGTTCCTGACCCTCGTCGGCCGATAGGGACCGCGTGCCCGGCCCGACCTCAATCCCGATCGCACTCCCGACCGGCTTGTCCCGCGGTGAGCGCCCGCTCGCTGTGTGCCGCCGGCCCGCTCCCGCCGCCGGGCTCTGCGTCGCCACGGCTCCTTCGGCCCCCGTCGCTGTCAGTCATCGGCTGCTAGACTGCAGCTCTTTGCCGACAGGAGCCTGCCTTGAAGCTCGAGATCACCTACTGCGCCGTCTGAAACTACGAGCCCCGTGCCGCCGGTCTGGCGGAAGAGCTCATGAAGACGCATAAGCGAAACATCACCTCGCTGACCTTGATCCCGTCCGATGGCGGGGCCTTCGAGGTTCAGAAGAACGACCGGCTTGTGTTCAGCAAGCTGGCGGCCGGCCGCTTCCCTGATGAAGGCGAGGTGGACGCCATCCTGACCGGCAACGCCGACCCCGTCCTGGGCTGAGGCGACACCTCCAAAGACACCGCACCCGTGATCAAGCCCAAGGTCGTCCTCTTCCTGCCGTCTCGTGTCGATCCCGAGATCGGCGATCTGCCCAGCGCGGACCTGCTCCCGCTGGAGATGCTGCACATCGCTCCCACCGCGGAGGCCGCCGGCTGGGAGGTCGTGCTGGTCGACGCCATGACCGAGCCACGCTACGTGGAGCGGGTCCTGGCGGAGTGCGAGGGCGCCCGGGCCTTCGCCAGCTCCTGCATCCTGGGGTACCAGGTGTGGGACGGCGCGCAGGTGGCCCAGGCGGTGCGCGACCGCTTCCCGGACATGCCCATCATGTGGGGCGGCTGGTTCCCCAGCGCCATCCCCGAGCTGTACGTCAACACCGACATCTGCGACGTGGTGGTCTACGGCCAGGGCGAGCTGGCCTTCGTCGAGGTGCTCGAGGCCTGGCGCGAGGAGGGCCGCGAGGCCGACCTGTCCGGCATCGAGGGCCTGATCCTGGGGCGCGACGGACACGTGCATTGGACGGCCACGCGCAAGGCCACGCACCTGAACGATCTGCCGGAGCCCAGCTTCCACCTGATCGACCTCGACGACTACTACGACCTGCAGAAGCGCTCGGCGGAGTTCGGGCACCGCGTGCGCAACCGCCTGCCGCCGCCGCACCACCTGGCGCACCGCCCGCACCGCGGCATCAGCTACTTCTCCAGCTTCGGTTGCCCCGAGCCCTGCGCCTTCTGCTGCAGCGCCGAGATCGCCGGGCGACGCTGGATGGCCCTGGACGCCGACGTGCTGGTGGACCGCCTGGCCGAGATCCATCGCAAGAACCCCTACGACGTGCTGCGCTTCCAGGACGCCAACTTCGGCGTGTCCAAGAAGCGCATGGCCGAGTTCTGCGAGGGCCTGCTCAGCAGGGACCTGAACATCAACTGGAACGGCACGATCGAGATCAAGCAGATCTGCCAGTACGACTGGGACACGCTCAAGCTCATGAAGCGCTCGGGCAACCACCTGATGTGGTTCGGCGCCGAGGCCGCCACCGAGCAGACCCAGGAGCTGATCCGCAAGGCCATCAAGGAAGGCCAGACGGACGAGGCCATGTCCAAGATGCACGAGCTCGACATCAAGTCGGGGCTGACCTACATCATCGGCTACCCCGGCGAGAGCGTGGAGTCGATGTACGAGACCATCTACGAAGCGGCCGACATGAAGACCCGCTACCCGAGCTGCTCGGTGGAGGTCTTCCCGTACCGACCCATCCCCGGCAGCGAGTTCTGGGCGCCGTCGGTGCAGGACAACGGCTACCCCGTGCCCGAGACGCTCGAGGACTGGGGCCGCTGCTTCGACTACAAGTTCAACTCGTGGTGGGGCGTCATCCCCGAGGACGTGCAGCAGGTCTGGGCGCGCTTCACCCAGATGGCGCCGTGGTTCGATGGCATCGCGGGCGGCCGCGGGCCCATCAGCCAGCTGCTGCGCAAGTCGGCCGGCGTGCGCCTGCGCAACCGCATCTGGAAGGCGCCCATCGAGTTCCAGCTCTTTGACGTGGTGCGTCGCTCGCTGGGCCGGGTGAGCACGTACATCTGATGCCGCGCGGTGTCAGGCGCCCGCCGCCCCGTCCTGATCGGCTCGACGCAGGCGGTCGTGCGTGAGGCGACGCAGCAGCTCGCTGGCCAGGGCCCACGGGTCCTCGGCGTCCATCAGCGCGGCGCCCACAGCTGCCCGGTCCAGGTTCGCGTCCAGCACGCGCCCGAGCGTGCGGCTGTCCACCCCACCGATGGGGAAGACCGGCAGCTGCGCAAAGCGCCGGCCGCAGCTGCGCAGCTCCAGCGGGTCGGCCAGCGTCGCGTCGGGCTTGGTGCCGCTGACCGCCATGGCGCCGAAGCCCACATGGTCGGCCAGTCCTGACAGCGCCCGTCGGATCTCGCCGGCATCGCGCGTGGATGTGCCCAGCAGCTTGGTGGGCCCGAGACCGCCGCGCGCGACCAGCAGGCCCATGCAGCGTCGATCGGCGGGGGAGTCGGAGCCGGGGCTCGCGCAGCCGGCGGGCCCGAGGCCCCCCAGCAGCGTGCCCAGGTCCGGCTGGGCGGGCCCGTCTGCTTCGGGCCGGCGTTCGGTCGACGCAAAGAGCTCCAGGCCCAGCGCACCCCAGGTCAGCTCCTCGCCCGGGTCCGGCTCGAAGTACTGCTGGCCCAGGCGCTCGGCGTCCTCGCGACCCAGGTGCAGCCCGTCCGCGTCATCGCAGCGCGCCGCGCGCAGGTCGTCATTGATGATCAGCAGCACCTTCGGACCCAGCCGCTGCCGGGCCAGGGCCACCAGCCGGCAGCGCTGATCGGTGGAGGCCTGCTTGGCGCGCAGCTGCACGGCCCCCGCGCCGCCGCGCACCGACGCCTCCACGGCGGTCCACCAGAACGCCGGCGGGTCGGACGGGTCGGCGGCCTCGGGCACGCTGGCCACCAGGTACAGGTGGCAGGCACGCAGGCGGGAGCGACGGTCGGCTGTCATTACGGCATCAAAGCACGGGCAGGCGCGGGCGGGGGGCTCGGCCATTCTGGCAGCACATGCGGGGCCCAGGGGGCCGGAGGGGCGCACGAGTGGCCCGATCCGGCCCCCGACGGGCTCGCGGCCCGGCAGGAGCGGCTTTGGCACCGGGTTTGCTTCCAGGCGGGTGAGCGTCCGCGCTCACGATCCGCTGTCCGCCTCGGCTCCGCGCCTCCTGCCCCGCCTGATTCCCGTCTGACCATGGACACCCGGCACCCCCGCACCGTCTCGGTTCTCGTCGGCGACGACGATCTGGCCGTGCGCGACTCCGTGGTGGCGATCCTGGCCCAGTGGCAGCTGCGGGTGCTGACGGCCTCCAGCGGCTCGGACGCCCTGCGGGTGCTGGTCAGCGAGCCCATCGACCTCTCCATCCTGGACGTCGAGATGCCGGGCATGACCGGCATCGAGGTGCTGCGGCGCTATCGGGCCGGTCCCTGGATCGCGGGACCCGCCGGACTGCCCGCGCGCACGGGCCGCGCCATGCCCACCATCTTCATGTCCGGCAATCGCGACGCGGCTATCCGCCACGACTGCGAGTCGCTGGGCGAGTCCTTCCTTGGCAAGCCCTTCGGCGTGGACGACATGCGCCAGGCCGTCGACCGGATTCTCGCCAACCTGACCCTATGACCCCGGCGCGGCCCCGTAGCGGCCTCGCTTGACGACCTTCCAACTTCAACAAGACTGCACCAGACAGGAGACCCGGCCCATGGCCACAAAGACCCGCAAGACCGCCACCAAGTCCGCCGCCAAGACCAACCTCACGCCTATGGGCGACAACGTGATCGTGCGTCGCATCGCGGCCGAGGAGATGTCGGCCGGCGGTATCGTGCTGCCCGAGAGCGCCAAGGAGAAGCCGCGCGAGGGCGTGGTCATCGCCGTGGGCGAGGGCCGCATGAACGACCAGGGCGTGCGCCACGCCCCCGGTCTCAAGCAGAAGGACCACGTGATCTTCAGCTCGTACGCGGGCACCGAGATCAAGATCGACGGCGAGGAGCTGCTGATCGTGCGTGAGGACGAGATCCTGGCTGTACTGGGCTGAGTCCTGGCCTGAGTGAGGGGCTGACCCAGCGGCCGCGCGTTGCGCTCAACACGCGGCCAGGCGCTCGACGAGCGCCGCCCCCGTCCAACAACTGAACGACTTCCAGACAAGAGAGAATCGACAGCCATGGCTGCCAAGAAAATCGCCTACGACATCGAGGCGCGGGATCTGATCCGCAGCGGTGTCAACCAACTCGCGCGCGCCGTCAAGGTGACGCTCGGACCCCGTGGCCGCAACGTGGTGTTGCAGCGCTCCTTCGGCTCGCCCACCGTCACCAAGGACGGCGTGACCGTGGCCAAGGAGGTCGAGCTCGAGAACCCCTACGAGAACATGGGCGCCCAGATGGTGAAGGAGGTCGCGTCCAAGACCTCCGACGTCGCCGGTGACGGCACCACCACTGCCACCGTCCTGGCCGAGGCCATCTTCGAGCAGGGCCTGAAGGTCGTGACCGCCGGCGCCAACCCGCTGCAGCTCAAGCGCGGCCTGGAGATGGCCGTCGACGCTGTCGTCGAGAAGCTCGGCAAGATGTCCGCCCCGGTGAAGACCCGCGGCGACATCGAGCAGGTGGCCACCATCGCCGCCAACAACGACAACGAGATCGGTCAGCGCATCGCCGACGCCATGGAGCGCGTGGGCAAGGACGGCGTGATCACCGTGGAGGAGGGCAAGAGCCTCTCCACCGAGATCGAGTGGGTCGAGGGCATGCAGTTCGACAAGGGCTACCTCTCGCCGCACTTCGTGACCAACATGGAGAAGATGGAGGTCGAGCTCGAGAACCCCTACATCTTTGTGCACGAGAAGAAGATCTCGTCCATCAAGGACATGCTCCCGCTGCTCGAGGGCGTGGCCAAGTCGGGTCGCCCGCTGCTGATCCTGGCCGAGGACGTGGAGGGCGAGGCCCTGGCCACGCTGGTGGTCAACAAGCTGCGCGGCGTGTTCAACGCCTGCGCCGTGAAGGCGCCCGGCTTCGGTGATCGTCGCAAGGCCATGCTGGAGGACATCGCCGTCCTGACCGGTGGCACCGCGGTGATGGAGGACCTGGGCATCAACCTCGAGACGGCGGACGTCTCGATCCTGGGTCAGGCCAAGCGCGTGATCATCAACAAGGACGAGACCACCATCATCGAGGGCTCCGGCAAGAAGGCCGACATCCAGGCCCGGATCGCCCAGATCCGCGCCGAGCTCGAGCGCAGCACCTCCGACTACGACAGCGAGAAGCTCCAGGAGCGCCTCGCCAAGCTCGCCGGCGGTGTGGCCCAGATCAACGTGGGCGCCGCCACCGAGGTCGAGATGAAGGAGAAGAAGGCGCGCGTCGAGGACGCCCTGCACGCCACGCGCGCGGCCGTCGAGGAGGGCATCCTCCCGGGCGGCGGTGTGGCGCTGATCAAGGCCGCCAAGGTGCTCGACAGGCTGCAGACCGTGGGCGACGAGCGCCTGGGCGTCGACATCATCCGCAAGGCCGTGCGCCTGCCCTGCCGGCAGATCGCGTCCAACGCGGGCTTCGACGCCTCCATCGTCGTGCAGCAGGTGGTCGACTCCAAGATCAACGAGGGCTTCGACGCCGCCGCTGGCAAGATGGTCGACCTGGTCAAGGCCGGCATCATCGACCCGGCCAAGGTGACCCGCTCCGCCCTGCAGAACGCCGCCTCGGTGGCGTCCCTGCTGCTCACCACCGACGCCCTGGTGGCCGAGATCCCGGAGAAGAAGCCCGCGGCCGCCCCCGCTGGCGGTGGCATGGACGAGATGTACTGATCGCCCGATCTGCCAGTCGGTTCCGGCCCGCCGCCTGAGTCTGGGCGCGGACCGAGCCAGCAATCCACCGCCCCGCCGGACAGCTCTCCGGCGGGGCGGTGGTGTTCATGGCCCACTCAGCGGCCCCCGTCTTCACCCGCCGGCACCCGTTCCGGTAGGCTATCGGAGTGACCGCACGGTCCTGGAAAAACTGCTGCTCTGCGGCGGCGGGACGCGCGGCTACCACCCCTCCCCAACCACCTTTGCGAGGTGATCCACATGTTGTTGCAGACCGCTCTCGTCGCCGGCTTGGCGACCTCCCTGATCTTCGGCCAGATGACCGCTGATGGCGAGACCGCCGCCACCTCCGAGGTGGCCGCCGCAGCCCTCAGCGTGGCTCCTGTCGCGGTGGTCGAGCCCAGCGCTCCCGCCGCCGCGCCCAAGGCTGTCGCCGGTGTCAGCGGCAAGATCCTGTTCCGTGGTGAGGCTCCCGCCGTCGTCAAGATCGACATGGTCTCCGACCCGTATTGCGTCGGCGCCCACGACGGCGACGTCGGCACGCAGAGCGTGGTGGTCGGTGCCGATGGTGGCCTGGCCAACGTGTTCGTGTCGCTGACCGGCGTGCCGGACGAGCGCTACAAGGCGCCCAAGACGCCCGTGGTGCTCGACCAGTTGGGCTGCATGTACCAGCCCCATGTGTTCGGCATCGTCAAGAAGCAGGACATCGAGATCCGCAACAGCGACGACACCCTGCACAACATCCACGCCGTGCCGCGCAGCAACAAGGAGTTCAACATCGGCATGCCCGAGAAGGGCATGAAGGTCACCAAGACCTTCAAGAAGGACGAGGACTCCATCATGATCAAGTGCGACGTGCACCCGTGGATGGTGGCCTACTGCTTCAGCATGGAGCACCCGTACTTTGGTGTGAGCGCCGCCGACGGCAGCGTGACCATCAACAACGCGTCCGATCTGGAGGACGGTGAGTACGGCGTGCGCATCTGGCACGAGACCCTCGGCGAGTCCAGCGGCACGGTCACGATCGAGGGCGGCGCCGGCAGCTTCGAGCACATCTACAAGTAAGCCAAGGACCGCGGTCGCGCCCGACGCCTCGCGCGCGGGTCTGCGCCGCGGTGAGCGCCCATGACGGCCCGCCGCCCGGCCAGACAATCGGCCAGTCGCGCCGGCCCCAGCTCGGACGCAGCCGCCGCCCCGGCCACAGCGGTCGGGGCGGCGGTGTCTTCGGGTCGACGGCGGCTGTGCGCCGCCCTGGTGCTGAGCATCCTGTACCTGGTGTTCATGGGCGCCCAGGTCAAGAGCCACCACGCGGGCCTGTCCGTGCCGGACTGGCCCCTGGCCTTCGGATCGGTCTGGCCGATCATGACGGGCGGGGTCTTTCACGAGCACTGGCATCGCACCATCGCCACCGGCGTGGGGTTGCTGACCATCGTGGTGGCCGTGTGGACGTCCCGCCGCGAGTCGCGCCGCTGGGTGGCCAAGCTGGCCTGGTGGCTGCTGGCGGCGGTGGTGTTCCAGGGCTTGCTGGGCGGCCTCACGGTCAAGCAGCTGCTGCCGCCCGAGGTGAGCGCCACACACGCCGGAATGGCGCAGACGGTGCTGTGCCTGGCGGCCTGGCTGGCCTACGCCTGCTCGTCGGAGTGGGCTCGGCTGGCACGCGCTGCGCTGCCGGACGCCGGGGCCGCAGAGGCATCGCTCGCCCCCGCGCAGCGTGCCGGGGCGACAAGCTCCCGCGACCCGCGCGCCGACGCGGCGCATGCACACCGCGGCGGCTCGTTGCGAGCGGCGCGCGTCGCCGCCGTGCTGGCCATGTTCAGCGTCTATGTGCAGCTCGCCCTGGGCGCCTGGATGCGCCACACCGAGGCCGGGCTGGCGGTGCCCTTCTTCCCCGTGGATGGCGCGGGGCGGCTGCTGCCCGAGGTCATCGATCAGGCCGTGCTGGTGCACATGGCCCACCGCGCCTTCGCCGTGCTCGTGTTGCTGGCGGTGCTGCGTGCGGCCCAGGTCGCGGGGCGCGTGGCGTCCGGGCTCATGCTCCATGCCGGCGCGCTGGCGGCGACGGTGCTGCTGCAGGCCGGACTGGGCGCGTCGGTGATCTGGCTCAAGCGACCGCCGGAGCTCACGTCACTGCATGTGGCCAACGGCGCGCTGGTGCTGTTGCTCTGCTGGCTGCTGGTGCTGCGTCTCTGGCGTCGCGAGCGCGCCGCGACCGCTGGCAGCGCCGGGCGTGATCTGACCGCCGGCATCCCGGGCCACGCAACCGGCGAGCGCGCCGCAGGGCCCGCCTGATGCAGCGCCCTCGCCTCGACGCGCGCGGTGTGGCCGGGCTGATCCGCCCTCGCATCGCCGCGCTGGTGCTGGTGGTGACCGCCGCCGGCTTCCTGTTGGAGCGCCCCGGTGAGCTCGCGCCCCTGCCCTGGTTGCTGGCGGGCATGTTGTTCTCGGCGGCCGCCGGCTGCGCCCTGAACCACTGGGCCGAGCGCGACATCGACGCCGCCATGCAGCGCACACGCGGCCGCCCGCTGGTGACCGGTGCGCTCACGCCCGGCCAGGTGTTCTGGGGAGCGCTGGCGTCGCTGCTGCTCGGCCTGGCCCTGCTGGTCGTGGGCGCGGGCCTGGCCGCTGCGGGCGTGCAGGCCCTGGCGCTGGTGATCTACCTCTGCATCTACACGCCGCTCAAGCGACGCACCTCCACCAACACCTGGGTCGGGGCTCTGCCCGGCGCCCTGCCGTTGGTGGTGGGGGCCTGCGCCGCGGGCGGCCCCTCGCGGGTGTCGTGGATCGCCTTCGGGCTGATCTTCCTCTGGCAGCTGCCACACTTCTTTGCCATCGCCTCGATGTATCGGGACGATTACGTCTCCGGTGGGCTGCGCATGTTGTCGCGGGACGATCCCGACGACGCGCTGCTGCGCTGGCAGATGCCCCTCCAGGTCATGTCCGTCATGCTGATCTCCTTCCTGCCCATCGTGTTGGGCCTCGCCGGCTCGGCCTACGCCTTCGTCGCCCTCAGCGTGGGCGCGGTGTTCCTCATGTCGGCCTTCGCCTTCCGCCGCCGCCCCGACCGGGCCCGCGCCCGCGGTGTGGTGCTGGCGTCCGTGGCCTACCTGCCGCTGGTGATGGGCGCGCTGGTGCTCGATGTGGCCTGTGGCCCGACCGATGGGCACGGCGGCTTGGGCGGGGCGCTCTCCTCGGCCGACGCCAGCTCGCATGCCGAGACCGCCGCCTGCGAGGTCTGCGCGGACGGCCTGGCCGAGGGTGAGCAGTGTGAGCAGTGCGGCCTCGACGGCGAGGCCGGGGTCCTGGCCTGCGAGCTGTGCACGGACGAGGACGCGCTGGCCGACGCCGACGCCGACGCCGAGTTCGACGATGACGATGAGTTCGACGATGGCGATGGCGATGGCGATGGCGATGGCGATGGCGATGGCGATGGCGATGGCGATGGCGATGGCGATGGCGATGGCGACGATCTG
>QNBX01000076.1 GCA_003644265.1 Planctomycetota bacterium | reverse complement strand
GAGGGGATTCTCGTGGCAACGCTCGTTGAGCAGCAGAACCCTCATCGGGCGCGCCATGGGATGCCTGCGGTCGCGTTGCTCTGATTGAGCAGTGCCCTCATCGTACTCCTTGAGACGAGCGCAGCAGAGATGCTGCGAGAGCGTGTGGATCCCGTCGATCCGACGCTCATCCAGGGCACGCACGACGTAGCGCCATGCCGCCGAAGAAAATCCCGCAGATGGCGTGTCCGGCCGGGGCGCCCACGCGCGCTCTAGCGAGTGGAGGCCCCTGCTGGCGCCTCCCGATTCCGGCGCTGGAACCGGATCGGCCTATCCTGAGGCCTGGTTTGTCCCGCATCACCTCAATCTGCGAGCCATCGATGGAGAGCAGCGGCCGCGCGCCCGAGCCGGGGTCTGATCTGGAGCAGCGCATCGACGCGTTCGCCCAGAGCCTCGGCGAGGCGAGCTGCGACGCCCTGCGGGATCCAGCCCGCCGCGAGGCGGCGCGCACGCTCATCTCCAGCGGCTACGCCCTGGACGACGCGGTACTGAAGGTGCTGCACACGCTCATCCGAAAGGACCGGGGCGTAGCCAACGAATTCATGGCCTGCTTCCTGCTCGACCTCACCAACCTGGGGAAATACTCCATGTCCTCATCCTCACGCCTGCGGCGCTTCCTCGACACCGGCGATCTGGTCTGCTCCGTCATCGGAGACATCTGGCCCGACGTCTCCACCCTGGCCTTCGAGAGCCGGACCCAGTTCGTGCACCTCCTCGGCCAACGCATGGGCTGGAAGGCGGCCGACAAGGCCCGCCGGCTCAGCACCCAGAGCCGCCGCGAGGACAAGCGCGTCTTCGTGGAGACCGACGACCTCGAGCAGCGCGAGTCCGGCGAGAGCGTGGCCGAGCAGCTCATCCGGGATGAGGAACGCGACAAGCTGTTTCTGGTCCTGCTGCGCCTGCCCGAGCGCGACCGGCAGCTGCTGGCGCTGCGCATGCGCGGACTGGAGATCCAGGAGATCGCCGACGAGCTGGGGCTCAACTACGACGCGGCCCGCAAGGCCATCTCCCGCGCGCTGACCAAGGCGCGCAAGTTCATGCACGGCGGCCGACCGGCGACCGCGCCCGGCCGGGACGCCCCCATCTGACGCACCCACACGACCGGCGCCACGCGAAACGCGGGCGACGCGCAGCCTCATGACAACCTGGACGCCCCCCACCATGATGTTCACCCGGATCTTCCGGCACGGCCTCGCGGCCGCGATGCTGCTCAGCCTGCCCTTGTCGG
Source organism: Planctomycetota bacterium (assembly GCA_003644265.1). The sequence continues at coordinate 18,968 of QNBX01000076.1, read as the reverse complement.
CCACGATCGCGGCCCAGGAGCATCTGGCCACGTGGCTCGGTGGCGGCGCCCATGAGCGCCTGAGCACGCTGGCGGTGCTGGGCGACGTGGACGGGGACGGCGTGCCCGACCACGCGCTCGGATCGCCCGAGGCCAGCGACGAGCGCGGCCACGTGTCCGTGATCTCCGGGGCCACCGGCGAGGAGCTGTGGCGGGTCGCGGGCAGCGTGGCCGGCGAGCGCATGGGCCACGCTCTGGCGGGCGAGCTCGACAGCGACCTGGACGGCGTGCCCGATGTCATCATCGGCATCCCCGGCGCGGCGGGCAGCAGCCTGCCCGGCCGGGTGCAGGTGCGTTCGGGCGCAGACGGCAGCCTGCTGCAGGAGCTGCTGGGCAGCCAGCCGGGCGCGCGCCTGGGCTTCAGCGTCAGCGCCGTGGGCGACCTCGACTTCGATGGCCGCGACGACCTGCTGGTCGGCGCCCCGTTCTTCGACGGCCCGGCCGGAATCGACGCCGGCGCGGTCTACGCCTTCTCCAGCCACAGCGGGGCCCTGCTGCACGAGCTCCACGCCGAGCTGCCGGGGGACCTGCTGGGCTTCTCACTGCACGGCAGCATCCATGTCGGCGACGGGGGCGCGGACCCCATCATCGGTTGCACGCTCATGGGCGACGGCGGCATTGACCCCGTCATCGGCGCTCCGCAGCTCGCGACGGGCGGCGCGGGCTACCTGCTCAAGCTGTCCCACCCCGGCCTCACCAGCCTGGTGCGCACCGAGGGCACGGCTCCGGGCGACGCCTTCGGGATCTCCGCCAGCCAGGCGGGCGACGTCGACGGAGACGGCACGGCGGACCTGATCGGCGGCTCGCAGCGCGGCTACGCCCGCGTCATCAGCGGCGCCACGGGGCTCGATCTGGCCCTGCTCAGCAGGGGCGACGGCAGCGACGGCTTCGGCAGCGTGGTGGCCGGCATCGGCGACGTGGACGGAGACGGCCTGGACGACCTGGCCGTGGGCGCCCCGCTCTCCGACGGCGACGGCGTGGAGGGCAGCGGCGCCGGCAGCGTGAGCGTGTACTCCGGTGCGGGCGGCCAGCTCATGCACCTGCTGTACGGCGCGGCGGGCGCCGGCCTGGGCCGCAACCTGTCGCTCGCCGGCGACCTGGACGGGGACAGCCTGGCCGACCTGGCCGTGGTCGCTCCGGGCGACAGCACGGCGGGCCAGTCCCCAGGCAGCGTGTTCGTGTTCTCCATGGCGCGCTGGACCGACCTGCACGGCGGCGTGCCGGGCGAGGACGGCGTGCCGCTCATGGCCGGCAGCGGTGAGACCAACTCCTCATCCACGGTGGAGCTGAGCCTGGCCGGCGCGCGCCCCGACGCCGACGCGGTCCTCGTGGCCGGTACGTCCCTGGTCTACGACCCCGCGCTATCCGTCTTCGCACCCAGCCAGGAGCTGCTGCAGACGGGCCTGCGCACCGACGCGCAGGGAGCCTTGACCGCCCTGCTCCAGCTGCCCGTGGGCCTGAGCCCGGACACGCTGCTCTACTACCAGTTCATCGTGGCCGACCCCAGCGGGCCGTCGGGCCAGTCGCGCAGCAACGCGATGGCCAGCCGCGCACAGGACTAGCAGCGCACCAGCCCGCCAGCGCACCCGCGCGCTGGTCGCCCGGCGTGGGCCCGGGCCCCGCCGCGCCAGCTCAGGCCTGCGAGCCGTCGGCGCCGGGATCGGCCCCCGCGCTGCCATCCAGCCGACGCAGCGCCGCCAGGGTCTCGTGTGTGAACGCGTGGCCATCGGGCAACACCGCGCGCAGCTGGTCGAGCGCCTCGGTCAGCAGCCGCCGCGCCCGCCCCTGCTGCCCCAGCACGATCAGGCACTCGGCCAGGTTGTGCTGGAAGCGTGCCACGTGCCAGTTGGGCCCGTCGCTGCGACGCCTGGCGCGCTCGACCACATCCTCCAGCATGGCGGCCGCGTCCTCGCAGCGGCCCATGGCCTGCAGGGTCTTGGCCAGGTTGTTGAGGTAGACCAGCAGGTCGGACGAATCGTCGCCCTGCACCCGCCGCTGCTGCTCCACCGCCTGGCGCAGGGTGGCCTCCGCCTTGACCAACTTGCCGCGCCGATTGAACAGCCAGCCCAGGTTGGCCAGTGACATGATGGTCTCGAGGTGGTCCGGGCCGAGCACCTCGCGCAGACCCTCCAGGCTGATCTGCAGCAGCTGCTCGGCCTCTTCGAAATGACCGGAGTGCTGCAGCTGGCTGGCCAGGTCGTTCATGGCCGCGAGCGTCTCCGGATGGCGTTCACCGACCACGCGGCGCAGGCCCTCCACGGCGTCACGCAACAGGCGCAGGGCCTGCGGGTCACTGCGGTCGAGATCCCACTTCACCATGGCCAGACGGTTCATGGCGGTGAGGGTCTCCACGTGCTCGTCACCGAGCTGCGTCCGGCGACCGTCGAGCACGCGCTGCAGCAGGCTCTCCACCTCGCGCAGCCGTCCTTGCCGGCCGCGGCGCAGGGTCTCCGCCAGCACCACCAGCGTGCGCAGGGTGTCCAGGTGATCGGCGCCCAGGCGCTCGGTCTGCACGTCGCGGATCTCGTCCAGCAGGTGCTCGCTGGCGTCCAGGCTGCCCATGACGCGCTGCAGCACGGCCAGCTCGGTGCCCGCCGCCAGGGTCTCGTGGTGAGCCAGGCCCAGGTGCTCGTCGTACAAGGCCAGGGCCGCCTCCAGGTGCGTGCGCGCCGGTTCGTGGCGCCCCAGCTCCTTGTAGACCGAGCCGATGGTGCCTCTCAGCGCCGCCTCATCCAGGGGCAGGCCGCCGATGCCCTGCTCGATGCGCTCGCTGAACTGGTCGAGCACCTGCAGCACGGTGACGTCCTGGCCCTGGGCCCGACGCGGATCGGCCGACGCCAGCATCTGCACCAGCAGCTCGTTGATCTTGCTGGCGCGCTGGGCCTGCAGGCGCGCCTCCTCGCGGGCCTCGGAGATGTCCTCCAGGTAGTCCTCGAGCGCGCGGGCCATATCGGCGGCCGTCTCGAAGCGCGCCGCGGGCTCGCGGGCCATGGCGCGCTCGCAGATCTCCACCAGGCTGGGAGGCGCGTCCGGCACCAGCTGCGCGAGGGGCTGCAGCGCGCCGGCTCGCACACGCATGAGCACCACGAACGGAAAGGGGCGCTCGCCCGGCTCGACGAAAGGTGTGCGCCCCGTGAGCAGGTGATAGAGGATGGCGCCCAGCGAGTAGATGTCGCTGTGCTGATCGACGCGATCGACCTCGCCACGAGCCTGCTCGGGCGACATGTAGGGCGGCGTGCCCATGATCTTGCCGTCGCGGCTGAACAGCCAGGACTCCACCTCGACGAACTGCGAGGGATCGGCGCCGGCCGGCGCGGCGCCCCGCTGCTGGCCCTCGGCCGCGGGCTCGGGCTCGGGCTCGGGCTCGGGCTCGGGCTCGGGCTCGGGCTCGGGCGCGGGCGCGGGCTCGGGCGCGGGCTCGGGCGCGGGCCCGGCCGCCAGGTCCGCCAGGTCCGCCAGGTCCGCCATCAGCGCCGGCAGCGAGCCCGCCACCAGCGGGTGCTCGTCCTCACCGAGTCGCCGCGCCAGACCCCAGTCCAGCAGGTAGGTCTCGCCGTACTGGCCCACCATGATGTTGGCGGGCTTGATGTCGCGATGCAGCACCTGCTTGCTGTGGGCGTAGGCCACGGCCTCGCACACGCGCAGCAGGGCGCCCACGGCGCGGTTGACGGTCCAGCCCTCCTCGCCCCGCGACACCATCTCGAAGATGCGCCGCAGGTTCCGGCGACCGCGCACGTACTTCATGGTGAAGTACACGAGGCCCTTGGTCTCCACGCCGATGTCATGCACCGGCAAGATGCCCGGGTGGTCGAGCTGGGCCGTCACCAGCGCCTCGGCGTGAAAGCGCCAGACCGCCCGGGCCGCCTCGGACGGTCCGCTGCGCTCGCCCTGGGGCAGCTTCATGATCTTCATGGCCAGCACGCGCTTCAGGCGTCGATCCCACACGCGCATGATGTCGCCGAAGCCGCCGCCCTCGATGCGCCGTTCGATCTCGTAGCGCGAGGCAAAGCCGGACTCGGAGGCCAACTGCTCGAGCAGCTCATCCACGTCGTGGGTGCCGCCGGTCTCCACCGAGCCGAGGGACAGCGTGAGCCCCGGATCGGCCGACCCACCGAGCAGCGCCGTCACATCCACGTCCTCGTCCGGCAGGCCCACGTCGCGCTTGATGGCGGCCACCTGCTCGGCCAGTTCGCGCAGCGGCTGCTGCAGGGGGCTAGGCTGGGTGCTCAGGAAGCCCTCGAGGTCCGTCACCTCGCCGGCCCGCAGCTGGGCCTGAAAGCGCAGCCAGGCCGCCTCGACCGAGGCGTGGTCCGGCCCCGCGGAGTCCGCCTGCCCGGGGTCGCTCGCCGCGCCATCGTCCGACATGGTCCTCTCCTCGGGCGCGTCGCGCTCGGGCCAGCTCCCCACGCGAGAGCTGCACCAAGTCTAGCTTGCGAGAGGGCCGTCGAAGAGCTACGGCCAGCGCGTACACCACGCGCACGCATCTGCCTGCCAGAAGGGGCCCTCGCCGCCGGTCTCCACGTAGCCGAGGGCCTCCAGGTCCGCCAGCAGCTCGGGGTCCACCGCGTCCGCCCCCGGATCCGCGCGCGAGGGCGCCGCCGCCAGCCAGGCCACCAGCTTGCGTCGCAGCGCGGCCGCGCGCTGGGGCTCCTGATCGACCAGGTCGTGCAGGCAGCGCTTGTCCGTCGACAGCTCGAACAGCTCCACCTGATGCCGGGCAAAGCCGCCGTGGGCGCGCAGGTGCAGGATCAGGTGCCAGCCGTCCTCGCTCCAGCAGGCCGAGCTGGCCAGGGACGACAGACCCGGCCGGGGACCCCGTCGCCAGGCCGGAGACAGCAGCGACGTGCCCGGAAACGTCGCCGCCTCCAGACCCGAGAGGTCCAGCAGGGTGCGCCCCAGGTCGAGGTGCGAGACCGGCCGGTCGTCGAGCAGGCCGCGCTCCACGCCCGGCCCGGCCAGCAGCAGCGGCACGTGCAGCGTGTCGCGGTACAGCTCGGCGTGCACGAACCAGAGCCCGTGCTCCCCGAGAGACTCGCCGTGGTCGCCCACCAGGGCCACCAGCCCGTCGCCGAAGGGCGCGCTCTGCAGCACCCGCGCCAGGGCGTGGTCGAGGTAGCTGACCAGGTTGCGGTACTGCAGCCGGCCCCACTCCAGGTGGCGCAAGCCCGCCAGGGCACCGCGCAGGGGCGTGTCCAGCTCGGGCTCCGGCAGGCTCGGGTCGAAGGGGTCGGGCGGGCCGTCGTAGCCGCGTTCATCAAAGGGCTCGGGCACGTCGTAGGGCGTGTGCGCGTCGAATACGTGCAGCCACAGGAACAGCGGCCGGGAGGGCGGCTGCTCGTCCAGCCAGCGCGCCACCACGTCCAGGGTGTCGTCGGCGCTGCGCTGCACACGGAGCGGCGCCGAGAAGCGCGAGAAGCCCCTGCCCAGGCCGCTCACACCCGGGCTCAGGTGGCCCACGCTCACGGCGGCCCAGGTCTCCCAGCCCGCCTCCGCGTACACGCACGCCAGCGTGGCCACGTCCGGCGCCAGCGGGCTGCGATTGTCGATCAGCCCCAGATCACGCGGGTGCTTGCCCGTGAGCAACGCCGCGTGGGAGGGGTTGGTGAAGTTGATCGGCGCGAAGCAGTCCTCGAACAGCACGCCCCGGGCGGCCAGGGCGTCCAGCGTGGGCGTGCTCAGCTCGACACCTCCGGGCAGCGCGCCCAGGTGATCGCCGCGGTGGGTGTCGCTGGTGATCAGGAGCACGCTCCGGGGCGGCGCCCGCGCAGGGCCGGACAGACGCGGACCGGCCAGCACGCAGGCCGCCTCACGACCACCCTGCAAGCTCAGCCGCAGCCGCACCTGCTGGCCGGCGAGGGCGGACAGATCGACGCTCAGCGGGCGCCAGGGGCCGCTCCCGTCGAGCTCATCCAGGCGCCAGCTGTGGGTCACGCCGCCGGGCTCGACGTCCAGCCGCAGCCGGGCGTCCGGCACGCTGCTGACCGGCACGCCCACGGACATCAGCAGCCGGCCAGCGCGGGGCACCCGGGCCTGGCCCAGCAACGGCGCGCCTTGCGAGAGCCCCCAGCCGTGGCGCGTCTCGCCCGCGAACGTCACGGCCTGCGCCCCCTGCGCAGGGTCCGGTACCCGGGCCGCGCCCGAGCGCCTCAGCAACTCCACTGAGCGCAGACGCAGCCTGCTTGGCGGGCCCGTGAACGCCAGGCCGAGCTCGTCGCAGACCCCGCGCGAGGCCAGCGCGGCCGGCAGCTCGAGCAGCAGCTCCAGGGGCTCGATGGACGAGCCCACGGGGACCACCGCGGTCCTGCCCACCAGCGCTCCGCGTCGGAACAGCGCCAGCGACAGCCCCACCGGCAGGCCCGCGGCGAGGCGCACGCGGACGCCGTCGAAGCGGGCCGGATCGGCGCGGAAGGGGCGACGCAACCAGACCCTGCCCGCGCCCGGGTCGGCCCGCAGGTCGAGACCTCCCTCTGCCGGGCGCTGCAGAGTCCCGCCGCGCAGGGACCACAGGGCCAGGTCCTGCGGCGCGAGCAGGTCCGCGAGCAGCTCGTCATGCAGCTGAGGCCGGGCGCCGGGAGCCAGACGGAGCTGCAGCGGGGCCGGCTGCGCGTCGCCTGCATCGCAAGCCGCCAGCAGGCACGCCAGTAACAGCGCGGCAGCGTTGCCCATGCTGCGCCCCAGGACCGCGCTCGGGGGCAGCCGCTGTGCCGCCTGCTCCAGCTCCGCTGAGGACATGCCCTGCCTCGCGTCCGCCGCCGCTCAGCCCTGGGCCGCGGGCAGGGTCGGCGTTGGATCCGAGCCGAAGTCCAGGCTCGAGCCGAGGCCACCACCGTCATCCGCGTCCTCGCCGCTCAGGGGCAGAGGCAGCGCCAGGAAGCTCGCGCCACCCACGTTGAGCAACAGCACGACCGAGTCATCGGCCAAGGTCAGCAGCAGGTCCGTCCAGCCGTCGGCGTCCGTGTCCACCGAGACCAGGCCGCGCCCGGAGCTCAGCGCTTGCAGCCCCGAGCCCGCGGTCGCGTCCACCAACCGCTGAGCGCCGCTGGCGCGCAGCAGTCGCAGGCTGCCGTCCCTGCCGAGCAGCACCAGGTCCGTGCGGCCATCGAGGTCGATGTCGGCGTCCACCAGCTCGGCCACCAACCAGTCGCTGTCCAGCTCCAGGCGCTCCGTGCGATCCTCGAACTGGCCCTGCCCCAGGTTGGCCAGCAGCGTCAGCCGGCCGGCGTTCAGCAACAGCAGGTCGTCCAGACCGTCGCTGTCGTGGTCCAACCACACGAAGCGCGGACCGACCTGAGCCTGCTCATCCACGGCCAGCTCGCCCTGGTCAGCGCCCGGGGGCAGCTCCTCATCGCCCCCCGCGCTGCCGCTGGTGCCGCGCTTGTTGTCGCGCAGCGCCAAGTCGTCCAGTTTGGCCTGGGCCAGCGCGAGCTCCGTGCTGCGCTGCATGCCCTGCCGCGGTCCGGGCCTGAGGGCAATCGTGCGTCGGGTCGCCACCGACTCGGACCGAAACAGCTTGGGGTCCGAGAGTTCGTTCTGCGAGCCCCAGCTGTCGTCGCCCGAGCCTGACGGCTCCCCCGCCACGTCCCGCGATGACCGGGGCACCAGCGACGACTCGACGACCGCGGGCGCTGCGAGCGCCACACCGCCCCGGCTCAGCACCTGCTCGGAGCTCGTCGAGGGCACGAGCCACTTGGGCTCCACCGTGGCGCGCACGCGGCCCGGCCCAGGCCCCCGCCAGCCCCGCTGCACCGTGCCCAGCACGGGCCCCCCGTGGTGGGCGGCGGCGCTGCCGGACAGGCTCGCCAGACCCAGGCTGGCGTGGGCCGCCACAGGTCCGTCGACGCGCACGCTCACCAGCGACCCGCGCGCCACGGCCTGACCCAGCGCGCCGGGACGCAGCCCGCCGAGCTGATCGTGCAGGTGACCAGCGTCGAGCTCGACGGCTCGCAGCACGACGCCCAACAGCGCGCGGGAGGACCCCGCCCGGGAGGGCGCCACGTCAAAGATGGCCAGGCCGTCATGGCTGGACTCGCCCACCAGCTCGAGCACGTCGCCCGGGCTCAGCAGGCGCCGGCTCACGTTGCGCACGAAGACCGTGTCCAGCGGGCGATTGACCAGCCGTGCCGAGCTGCAGTCGGCGCAGCTCGGGTCGAGGCTCGAGACGGGCGGCAGGGGCGCGCGCGGAGGGGGCGCCTCGGGCCCATCGCGTTCGACCAGCAGCTTCTCGAGGCCGGCTAGACGCTCGCTCTGCGACAGCGCCAGCATGGACGGCCCGGACATCAGCGCCAGCCCCAGCAGCAGGACGGCCGCGGCAGACACGCGATGGCGCGCGACCAGACGCGCCAAGCGGAAGGGCACGGCCGGGGGACCGGCGCTCACCGGGTCGCCGCCCAGGTGCGCCAGCACGTCGGCCGCCAGCTCGGAGGCCGTGGCGTAGCGCGCCGTCGGGTCGCGGGCGATGGCCTTCATGACGATGGCGTCGAGGTCGCCGCGCAGGGCACGCTGCAGGCTGGTCGGGTCGCAGCCGCGGCGTCCCGCGCGACGCCGGCGCGCCGCCGGGCCCAGGGCCTCCAGGCGCGCACTGGGGGTGAGGGGTGCGGCCTCGCTCAGACGCTGGCGCACGGCGGTGTCGCCCGCGCCAGCCAGGCCGGACACGTCCACCGGCAGCACGCCCGTGAGCAGCTCGTACAGCATCACGCCCAGGGAGTAGACGTCGCTGCGGGTATCGACCACGGCGCCGTCGGTGCCGGCTTGCTCCGGGCTCATGTAGCCCGGCGTGCCGATCAGCTGGCCCTGCCGTGTGCGCAGCGTGTCGCGGCGCGCGTCTCCCTCCAGCGCCTTGGCCACGCCGAAGTCGATCACCTTGGGCATGGGCGCGCCGCCGTTGTCGGTCACCAGCACGTTGCCCGGCTTCAGGTCGCGGTGCAGGACGCCCTTCTGGTGCGCGTGTTGCACGGCGCCGCAGACCGTCGCGAACAGGCGCAGACGCTCTTCCAGCGGGGCGCGTCGGCGATCCAGGAAGCGCGTGATGGGCGCGCCGTCCACCAGCTCCATCACGAAGTACGGCCGCCCCATGGGCGTCACGCCGGCGTCGAAGACCGCTGCGATATGGGCGTGGGTGAGGCGCGCCAGCAGCTGCCGCTCGGACGCGAAGCGATCCAGCACCTCGCGCGTGTCCATGCCGGGCTTGATCAGCTTGAGCGCCACCTGACGCTCGAATGGCTCGCTCTGTTGCGCGCGATAGACCGAGCCCATGCCGCCCTCGCCCAGCAGGCCCACCAGCTCGTAGGGGCCGAGTCGCTCGCCGAGCGCCGAGAGGCCCGGCTCGCCCAGGACCTGCACGCAGCGCGAGGCGTGCTCCAGGCAGGAGGGCGCCTCGGCGTGGGCAGCAAGCAGCTCGTGCACCTCGGCGCGCAGGGCCGGGTCCTCGGGGCAGGCCCGCTCCAGCAGCGTGTCGCGCTCGGATTCGCCCACGCCGAGGGCGCGGTGGAACAGCGTCTCCAGCAGGGCCTCGCGGTCGGCGGCGGCGCTCATGCGGAGCTCCCGGTGGAGCCGGCGTCAGGAACGACGGCGGCGGACATACTGCGGCCCAACCAGGCCTTGGCGAAGTCCCAGTCGCGCTTGACGGAGGCGGGCGAGACCTCGAGCGCTCGCGCCGCGTCCTCCACGGTCAAGCCGGCGAAGAAGCGCAGCTTGACCACCTGGCACTTGCGCTCGTGGCGCCCCGTGGCCTCCAACGCCGAGAGGGCCTGGTCGAGGGCCTCCAGATCGTCGTCCAACAGCGTGCCGCGATCACCCATCAGGCGCTCGAGCACGTGGGTCGCCAGGTCGAGCCGGCGGCGGTCGCCCCCGCGCCGCAGGGCTCCACGACGTCGGGCGTGCTCCACCAGGATGCGTCGCATGGCCTCGGCCGCCACCCCGAAGAAGTGCGCCCGACTGGCCCACTCGATCTGCTTGCCGGAGACCAGCCGCAGCCAGGCCTCGTGCACCAGCGCCGTGGGCTGCAGGGTGTGCTCGCCACGCTCACGCCCCATCTGGCCGGCCGCGAGCCTTCGCAGCTCGTCGTACACCAGCGACCACAGATCGGCGCGCGCGGCCTCGTCGCCGCCGTCAATGCGCCGGATCAGCCGGGTGGCGTCTGTGGGGGCCCGGGTCATGGGGCCACTTCTCCCGGGACGCGGGCGAGCGGGGGAGGATGGGGGCATGACGGTCGAGGTCACACGCAGCACTCTACCCCGAAGCCGGGGATCCGGGGGCCGCTGATCGCCACCCGTCCGCCGCATCGTCGCCACTGCCGAGGCACATTTCTCAAGAAACCTGAGCCCATCGCTGCGCTGCCTGCGCATGTACCCCTCAGAGTGGGTCCGCGGCGAGCCTGACATCGCCCGGCCTGCCAGGGCGCCGCACCGGGGGGTGGGCGTGCTGGTTGACCGCAGCGAGATCCCTGACCACCCGGGCTCAGCCGCCTCTCTCCCGGCGGCACGACGTGGGCTCACTCCCGTTTGCACGAGACCAGTGCGCGCTCTCTGGCCCGAATCCAGGGAGCGCGTGCGTTTCTCGCCCACCCGCCCCCTCCCCTGCGGGTGGCTCTTCCCCCCTGCTGGGCGTTCATGGGTAAGCGTTCACGCTCGCGTCCGACGCTTACCCTCCTTCTGACCAGAATTCCTGGCCGCTGGGAGGCAATGACGGCGATCTGATCGGACTCGTCAAACCGGAAGGAGTTTTCCTACACCCCACACCAGCATGGCGCTCTGAAAAAACCCGGCTCGCGTCGCGCCGCCGCGCGAATTCGTGAACTCACCCTCGCCGCGCAGCCTGGCCGCACGCGTCCGGATGTCCCCTCCCGCGTTCGTCCACGGCCTCCCGCCCGCCCCGCTCGCACTCCGTGCCCCTCGCTGCGCGGGCTCGTTCCGGCCCGGGGCCGTGGTTACCCTCCCGCCATGGCCAGGCTGCTCAAGATCGAGGTGGTGGAGGACCGCACGGCCCAGAGCCGCTGCGATCAGGGCTTTCTGACCCTGCGGCGCCTGCGCCTGCGCAACGCCTACGACGACGGCAGCTCCAGCGCGGTCTACGACTGCGATCTGGTCAGCCGGCGCGGCGTGGACGCCGTGGTGGCCGTGCTGTACGAGCTCGACGACCAGCGCCGGGTGCGCGTGCTGCTGCGCGAGGGCGTGCGGGCACCGGTCTACCTGCGGCACGAGAAGTCGTTCGTACACCCCGATCCGCGCCAGTACACCGCCGTGCCCGAGCTCGTGGCCGGCATCGTGGAGGCCGACGACCCGCCCGGCCCGTCCGGCCTGGCCCGCCGCGCCGCGGTGGAGGCCGACGAGGAAGCGGGCCTGAGCCTGCCCCCCGAGGCGTTTGCCCTGCTGGGGGGCGAGACCTTCGCCAGCCCCGGCACCAGCGACGAGAAGCTCTTCTTCTGCGCGGCCGAGGCCGACGTGTCCCAGGCCCGGGGCGGCGCCGGCGACGGCTCGGTCATGGAGGAGGGCGCCATCATGCGGGTGATGGAGCTGGCCGACGCCATCGAGGCCTGCCGCAGCGGCGACGTGCCCGACATGAAGACGGAGCTGGGCCTGCTGCGCCTGGCGGATCAGCTGGGCTACCTGCCGCAGCTGGGCTGCTTCGTGGACCAGCTGCCGGCCGAGCTGGCGGCCCGCTATCGGTCGTTGGGCGTGGCGCGCCGAGATCCGGGCGACCCGAGCGATCACGGCGCCCTACCGGCGGACGCACCCCGCGACCAGGCACGCGACCAGCCTGCGGACCGACCCGCTGGACCGCCCTCCGACCAGCCCCCGGGCCCGTCTTGAGCGCAGACGTCGGCCGCCCGCGCGTGGCCCTGATCGGCGCGCGGCGGCGACGCCAAGGCCTGGGCCCCTTCGTGGCGCGCCAGCTGGCGTCCCACGGTGCCACCGTCGTGGCGCACCTGGGCACGCGCCCCGAGACCGTGGCCGCCGCCGGCGAGGAGCTGCGCTCGCTAGCCGGCGTGAACTCGCCGGGCTACGTCGACTTCGAGCAGCTGCTGGCCGAGCAGCGCCCCGAGGCCCTGGCCATCCTCGCGCCCGCCGAGCACCACGCCAGCTGGCTGCGGCGCGCCCTCGATCACGACCTGGCCGTGCTCTGCGAGAAGCCCCTGGTCTGGGGCGACGACGACCCCGCGGGCCAGGCCCGCACGCTGGTGGGCGCCTTCGCCGAGCGCGGGCTGCTGCTCCACGAGAACTGCCAGTGGCCCCTGACCATCCCGACCTGGGACGCGCTCTTCCCCGGCGCTCGACAGGCCCCGCCGCGCCGCTTCGACATGACCATGTCGCCCGCGCGGCCGGGGCTGGCCATGCTGGCCGACTCCATGTCGCACCCCCTCAGCCTGCTGCAGGAGCTGGCGCCGGGGCTGGGCGCCCTGCCCACCGACGTGCGTTTCTCCAGCACCGCCCAGGACGCCGCCGAGCTGGAGGTCCGCTTCAGCTGGCCCGCGGAGACGGGGCCGGTGGAGGCCACGGTGCGCTTCGCCCTGGGCCCCGAGCAGCCGCGGGAGGCGGGCTGGGGGCTCGACGGGCGCTACGCCCAGCGGCTCATCCGCGCCCACGACTACGCCCAGTTCCTGGCCAGCGGCGCGCGGCTGGTGGACCTGCCCGACCCGCTGGGGCTGTTGGTGGGGCGCTTCGTCGACGCGCTGCGCGGCGATCACCGCGAGGATCGGGCGGACGCAGCCGCTAGGATGATCCAACGCATGGACGCCCTGAGCGCCATGCGAGACGCCTGGCAGGCAGACAGCAGGTAGCGCCTCACCCAGCGGGCGCGAGGCCGGCCAGCCCGGCCGTCATCACCGACCCCCCTTCAGCGAACGCATGAGCCACTCGATCCACGACTTCAGCGGCAAGCTGCGCCAGCCGAGCCTGCTGGCCAGCGTGCAGACCTACGTGAACTGGCAGCGCGAGCTGCGGGCCGCGCGCAAGGCCGGCCGCCCCGACCCGGCGCCCCCCGCCGAGCAGGCGCCGCTGTCGATCAACCTCGACCTGACCACGGCCTGCAACTATCGCTGCGACCACTGCATCGACTGGGACATCCTCAACAGCAAGCACAAGCACGACGAGGAGGAGCTGCTGGCGTCGCTGACCGAGATGGCCCAGCGCGGCATGCGCTCGGTGATCATGATCGGCGGCGGCGAGCCCACGGTGCACCCGCGCTTTGTGGACGTGACCACGCGCCTCAAGCAGCTCGATCAGCAGGTGGCGGTGGTGAGCAACGGCTCGCGCGGCGACAAGCTGTTGGAGGTGGCGCGCCTGTTCGACGAGAAGGACTGGATCCGGCTCTCGCTCGACAGCGGCAGCAACGAGCTGTTCCGCGCCATGCACAAGCCGGTCGACAAGCAGCTGACGCTCGACGCCATCTGCGAGTGGATCCCCAAGCTCAAGGCGGTCAACCCCAAGCCGCGCCTGGGCTTCTCGTTCATCATCGTCTGGGACGGCGCCCAGCGCGACGGCACCGACGTGCATGAGAACGTGCACGAGATCGTCATGGCCGCCGAGCGCGCCAAGGCCGCGGGCTTCGACTACATCTCGCTCAAGCCGTTTCTGGAGCGCACGCCCGAGGGCGCCGAGGTGATGGACCCGTCCGGCAGCACGCTGTCGTTCCAGGACATGCTGACGCGGGTGCGCACCGAGGTCGACAAGGCCCTGGCCCTGGCGGACGACAGCTTCGACGTCTACGTCTCCACCAACCTGGCCATGCTCGAGTCGGGCGACTGGTCCGATCTCACCAAGCAGCCGAAGGTCTGTCACATGCAGGCCCTGCGCCAGGTGCTCACGCCCACGGGCCTGTTCAACTGCCCGGCCCACCGCGGCGTCGAGAAGGCGCGGGTCGCGGGAGCCGACGCCTTCGCCGACGCCGAGCGCTCGGCCGCCACCACCGCGGGCCTGGCCCAGCTGCTCGACAACTTCGACGCCAGCCACGAGTGCCGCGAGGTGACCTGCCTCTACAACAAGGTCAACTGGTGGCTCGAAGAGGCCATCGAGTCGGGCGAGGCCATCGAGCCCGCGCCCGAGAACGCGGACTACTTCCTCTGAGCCCGGCGCGCGCGGAGCTGGCGTGCGCGGACCCTGCACGCACGGAGCTGACGCGCGGCGCCTCGCGCTCCGGGCGCGGAGCCTGACCATGAGTCGTGACGCCGTCGACGCCGCCAGCATCGGTCGCCTGCTGGTGCGCCTGCCCAACTGGGTCGGCGACGTGGTCATGGCCACGCCCACCCTGGACGTGCTGCGCGCGGCCCTACCCGGCGCGCAGATCGTGCTGGAGGGGCGCGCGTTCATGCAGGACGTGCTGCTGGGCCTCGAGAGCTACGACGCGTTCCTGCCCACGCCCGGCAAGACCCTGGGGGAGAGCTGGCGCCACGGCCGGGCGCTGCGGCGCGAGGGCTTCGACGCGGCGCTGCTGCTGACCGACAGCCAGCGCACCGCGCTCTCGCCCTGGATCGCCGGCATCCCCCTGCGCGCCGGCTACGCCCGTGACCTGACGCGCCGGTTGCTGCTGAGCCAGCACCGCGCGCCGCCCCAGGACGCCGCCGGCAAGCGGCTGCCCGTGCCCATGGTGGAGCGCTACCTCGACCTGCTGCCGCTGCTGGGCATCGAGCGCCCGGCCCAAGCGCCCGCCACGCGCCTCGCGGTGGACGACGCGGCCCGCCGCGCGGTGGCCGTGCGGCTCATGCGCAGCGGCGTGGGCGCCTCGCCCTACCTGCTGGCCAGCCCGGGCGCGGCCTTTGGCGCCAGCAAGCTCTACCCCCCGCCGCAGCTCAGCGCGGCCCTGGACGGCATCAGCGACGCCTGCGACCTGGCCGTGGTGCTGGCCCCCGGCCCGGGCGAGGTCAACCTGTGCCAGGAGGTGATCGAGGGCATGCAGCGCCCCGCCGCCCTGCTGCACGACCCCGTCACCAGCCTGGCCGAGATGGCCGCCCTGCTCTCGGCCTCCGAACTGTTGGTGGGCAACGACACCGGCCCGCGCCACATGGCCGTGGCCCTGGGCGTGCCCGTGGTGACGCTGATGGGCCCCACCGACCCGCGCCACACCGCCTTTCAGCTGGAGCGCCAGCGCGTGCTGCGCGAAGATGTGGACTGCAGTCCCTGCCACAAGAAGATCTGCCCCAGCGATCACCGCTGCTTCACGCGCCTGGCCCCCGAGCGCGTGGTAGCGGCGGCCCAGGAACTCCTCGACGAGGTCCCCACCGCGTGAACGCACAGATCCTGCCGGACTACCAGGACGTGGCCGCCGCCCTCACGCCCCGCCGCGCCCTGGGCTCCAGCGTGGCCCTGGCCAACGGCTGCTTCGACGTGTTGCACGTGGGTCACGTGCGCCTGCTGCGCGAGGCCGCAGAGTCCGCCGACCTGCTGGTGGTGGCGCTCAACACCGACGAGTCGGTGCGCTCCAACAAGGGCGAGGGCCGCCCGCACGTACCGCTGTCCGAGCGCATGGAGATCATCGCCGCGCTCGACGGCGTCGACTACGTCACCAGCTTCGGCGAGGCCACCGCCGGCCTGCTGCTGGTGGCGCTCAAGCCCGACGTGCACGTCAAGGGCACCGACTGGACCGCCGAGACCGTGCCCGAGCGCGAGGTGGTGGCGGCCTACGGCGGCCGCGTGCTGATCGCCGGCGACGAGAAGACGCACAGCTCCAGCGAGCTGATCGAGAAGCTGGGGGAGTAGGCGGCGCGGGAGCGGGCCCAGCAGCCTGCGCGGGTCAACTCCCGGCACTGCTACCGGCCGCGTACGCAGGCGGAGCTGACCGGCGGCCTCCCCACGCCTCACCCGCCCCGCGCGCGCACCAACCGGCGAAACACGACGAAGCTCAGGGCCACCGCGCCGTACGCGCTTCCCGCGAACAGCAGCGCCCCCACGTTGTGCTCGAACAGGTACGCCACCAACAGCACAGTGGTGGCCAGCATCAAGACCATGCCGAGGTACACCGGCGCGGGCGCGGCCCGGGTCTGCTCCCGCAGCCTCAGGTTGGCAACGCTGACCGCGATGGACACCAGCAGGAACGTCAGGCTCGAGAAGGAGGCGATGATCTCGAGCGTGCCCAGGTTCGTCAGCAGCACCGAGAGCAGCGTGATCACAATCGCGGCGCTCGCCGGGACGGCCTTGCCGTTGCGATGGGAGAAGGCCCGGGGCGCGAGCTGGTCCTTGGAGATCTCATAGGCCAGGTGGCTGGCCCCGAAGATCGTCGCGTTCATGGCCGAGGCCGTCGCGAGCAGCGCAGCGATGTCCACCAGCACGACCCCGGCCCGCCCCAGGATCGGCTGGGCCACGGCGGCGAGGGCGTACTCCTGCGCCTCGTGGATCGCCGCCGCATCGAGATTCCCGACCGCCACCCACGCGATGGTCACGTAGACCAGCGACGTGACCGCGATCGACCCGAAGACGCCGCGTGGGACGTTGCGCTCGGGGTCGCGTGTCTCGCAGACCGCATTGGTGATGAGCTGAAAGCCCTCGAAGGCCACGAACACCAGGGCACCGCACAGCAGGATCGAGCTGGCGCCGTGGTTCACGAGCGGCGTCATCCGCTCCACGCTGACCGTGGAGAGCCCGACGACCGCCAGGATCGCCAGCAGCAGGATCTTGATGGACACCGCAACGTCTTCGGCCCTGCCCATGGCCTTGGCGCCGGTCAGGTTGATGAGCAGGAAAAGCACGAGGCTCCCGCTGGACAGCAGCGGCCGGGACAGGGCGAACGACTCGACGCCGAACAGGTGCGAGGCGTACGCACCGAACGTGAACGCGTACAGGGCCAGGGTGCCGATGTACCCGACCAAGACCGTCCAGCCCGCGATGCCGGCGATCGCCAGCCTGTCCGGAAACGCCTTCTCCAGATAGGTGAAGCTGGCGCCATCGCTGCGGAACGTCAGCGCGAGGCGGACGTAGCTGTAGCCCGCGATGGCGGCGATGACGCTGCCGAGCAGGAAGCCGAGCGGCGCCGCGTTCCCGCTCACGTCAACGGCCAGCCCCAGGATCGAGAAGATCCCGCCACCGATCATGCCACCCACGCCGATCGCGATGAGCTCGAAGAGCCCCAACTCCTTCGGTTGATCGCTGCGCCTGGGGTCCGCTGCGGATGGCGTCATGGGCATCGGGACATCGTACGTGAGCGAACGCGCTCTCCCGAGCCGAGCCAACCGAACAGCTCAACAAACACGTCGCGGCCGACACCGCAGGCTCTCAGAACAGCCGCGTCTGCCGCCCCTCGTTCAACCCGTCCCAGGGCAGCGCCGGCACGGGCGCGCCGCGCTGCTCCAGCAGTTGCTGCAACCGGCGCACGAGGAACGGTGAGTGGTCCTCCACCGGACAGTGGCAGAAGGCGAACACGTCGCGGCCCTCGCGCAGCCAGCCGTCGATCAGCTCGGCCCAGCGCGGCAGCCAGCGCTCGTTGCGCTCGCGTTCGGGGTGGCCCACGAAGCGCAGCATGATGCGCGACGCGGGCGGCTCCACCGGCACGGGCAGGGCGGGCTTCTTGCGCGGGCTGTCGCGCTGGGGGTCGTCACCAAAGGCGTAGATCGGGCGCGTGTCGAGGATCACGCGGCCCACGCCGCGCTCGCGCAGCAGCTCGTACAGGCGCGGCGCCACGTCGGGGGCAAACCAGTCGAGGTGCCGCAGCTCCACCAGCAAGGGCGGCGCGTCGCCGGGCCAGGCATCGAGGAAGCGCGCGAGGTCGTCGAACAGCAGCGGCCCGTAGCCCGGCGGCAGCTGCAAGAACACCGGACCGAGGTGCTCGCCCAGCGCCGTGAGGCGCGACAGCACCAGCGCGAGCAGCTCCGGGCGCGCGCACAGCGGTCCCTCGTGGGTCAGGTCGCGCGGCAGCTTGGGCAGCAGCCGGAAGCCCGGGGGCATGGCCTCGTGCCAGCGCTGTAGCGTCTCCGTGGAGGGGAGCGCGTAGAAGATGGAGTTGCCCTCCACCGCCGTGAAGCGCTTGACGTACTGCTCGAGCTGCGCGCGCTGCGGCGTGCGTTCGGGATAGACAGGACCGACCCAGCCCGGGTGAGCCCACAGCGCGCAGCCCAGGCGGAAGGCGCCGGGGGAGACCGCGGCGTCGTTCATGCCCGCGGGCTCGGCGCGCTCCCAGGCGCGTCTCCAAGCACGTCGTGGTAGAGGGCGAGATAGGCGTCGACCATGCCCCGCGCGCTGAAGCCTGCCTCCACGCGCACGGGTCCGGCGGCGCCCAGGCGTTCGCGCAGCGCGGAGTCGTTCAGCAGCATGTCGAGCGCGGCGCCTAGCGCCGGAACGTCTTCGGGTGGCACCAGCAAGCCCGTCTCGTCGTGCGCCACGGCGTCCGCCAGACCGCCCACGCGCGCGCCCAGCACCGGGCGCCCGGCGGCCATGGCCTCCAGCGCCGCCACGCCCAGACCCTCGGCGCGCGACGGCATGACGAACACGTCGGCGGCGGCCAGCAGCTCGGGCACGTCGTCGCGCCGACCGGGGAAGCGCACGCGCTCGGCCAGACCCAGGGACGCTGCCTGGCGCTGCAGCTCGTGGCGCGCCTCGCCCTCCCCCGCCAACGCCAACGCCCAGCGCGGGTCGTCGCGCCGCGCGGCCAGCGCCTGCAGCAGCAGATCGAAGCCCTTGCGACGAGTGAGTCGCGCCAGCCCAAGCAGCAGCAGCTGATCGTCGCGCGCGCCCAGCTCGGCGCGCAGGCGTTCGCGCGTCGGCCCCGCGGCACCCGGCACGCGCAGCGCCTCGACGTCCACAGAGCTGCAGATGGTCACGATGCGATCCTCCGGTACGCCGCCGCGGCGCAGGATCTCTGCCACCGCCGGAGCGATGGCCACCGCCCGGCAGGTCAGACGCTCGTAGGTCAGCCGCGTGAGCCAGCCCGGCTTCACCGGCCGGTCCATGCGTCGTGTGGTGATGGCGGGGATGCCCGCCCGCCTCGCGGCCCAGCCGCCCAGCCAGTTG
>QNBX01000075.1 GCA_003644265.1 Planctomycetota bacterium | reverse complement strand
TCGGGCACGTCGGGGTGTGACTCGGGCCGGATGTGCAGGGTGATCCAGGGCGTGATCAGCTCGTCATCGCTGGTCTGGGACAGCTCGCGGACGGCGCTCACGATGGCGTCGTGTTGGGTGCGCGCGGCCTCCAGCGTCTGCTCGCTCCACATCAGGGCCGGGGCGTCGTCGGCGGGTTCGAGCCGGGACACGAAGAGCACCGCCACGCCTTCGTGGATGACGCGGTCCACCAGGCGCCGGCCGGCGGGCGCCTGCCGCGTGTGCACCAGCTCGTGCATGAGCGCCGCGTCGACCTGCGCGGGCCCCGCGAGCGCGCTCAGGTTGAGCAGCAGCGCGGGCCGTCCGGTGACTGGGTCGGCGCCGAACGAGCGCGCGTTGGTGCCGTGGGGATGGGCAACCAGGGTGTAGACCACCGGGTGCGGTCCCTGGCGCGGGCCCAGCAGCTCGGCCAGCGTGGCCTCGCGCGCGAGGGCCGACTTGATGACGTCGTGATGGAAGCCCAGGTTGATGGCGGCGTCCACGGCCTCGCCCTGCTCTGCCAGCAGCTCGGCGGCCAGGCCCAGCAGGTCGATCTCGGGGATCGTGGCGGCCTGATAGACAAAGCGATAGCCCGCCAGCGCGCGCGACACCGCCAGGGCCCGGTCCATGAGCGAACGCTCGGGGTGGAACGCGCCGGCCGTCCACCACAGCACGTCGAGCGGCACCAGCTCGATGGAGCGGGTGTCAAAACTGGCCAGCGAGCGCGGCGAGAGCTGGCGCCCGTCGCGCACGTACAACGCGCCCGGGCGCCGCAGATCGACGTTGGTGGTGAAGCCCTGGAAGGCGGAGCTGTCGTCCACGCCGGTGAAGACCACCAGCAGGCCCGCGCCGTCGGGGTCGTCGCGCACCAGCACCAGGCCCACGCCCTGGGGCAGCGGCTGCTCGTCATAGAACAGCAGCCCGTCCCGGAGGGCGAGGCCGAGCTGCGGCATGAGCGCGGCGATGGCAGGGTGACGCGCAGGCGACCCGGCCATCAGGCGGCTGGTGGCCGGGTCGCTGTCGGCCTCCTCGGCCGGCACCTCACGCCAGCTCCAGCTGCCCAGGTAGGCCTCGCCGATGCGCTCCCAGGAGAGGGAGCCCACGCCGTCGCCGCTGCCGCGCACCAGCAGCCAGTCGTCGGCGCGCGCTGTGGCGGACGCCACAGCCGGGGCGGCGGCAGCGGCCGGCGCAGGGCCAGTTCGGGCTGCCGGCGCGGGGGCTGCCGGCGCGAGCGCTGGTGGCACGGGGCCTGCCGGCACGGGGCCTGCCGGAGCACGGCTTGCCACAGCCCCAGGGGCCTCTGCGGGAGCGCCGCTCAGCAGAGCAGCCAGCAACAGCGCGGACAGCATGGCGGCCTCAGTCAGCCTCCACCACGGCGATCAGCGCCTCGGCCCGGGCCGCGGCCTGGCTGCCGGGGTACTTCTCAGCGATGGCCGACAAGGACTTGGCGGAGACCTTGCCGGTCCCCTTGCTGTAGAGCTTCTTCTGCAGCTTCAGCAAGGCCTTCTCGGCGGAGCGCTCGGACTTGAGCTCGTCGGACTCGAGCCGGGTGCTGCGTTCGGCCACGGCGGTGGTCCATTCGTCGGCGCCCTTGAGGCCCTTGCGCAGGTCGCTCAGCTCGTCCTCGGCCACGGCATAGAAGCCGTTGTCGAGCAGCCAGTCCAGGCGCTTGAGGTCACGCTCCACGGCGGCCGTCAGCGTGTCGATGGCGGTCTGAGCGGCGGCCTGGTCCTCGCTGCTGGCGCGGCTGCCCTCGGCGGTCAGGGCGCTGAGCGCCTTGAGGGCCTTGCCCGGCTTGCCCTTGTAGAACTCGGCCACCTGCTTGGACACGGCCTTGGGCAGGTCCTTGGGGCCCTTCTTGCGCGCCTTGGCAAACTCCTCGAGGGCCTCCTCGATCTTCTTGTGATCGCGGGTGGTGACGCCCTTGAGCAGCACCTTGCCGGTGGGGTCGAGCAGCGCGTAGCTGGGGATGACGCTCTCGCCGGTTTTGAATGGGGCCTCCTTGCTCCACATGGCGGCGGTGCCCACGTCGAACCAGCCCTTGTCGATGGCGAAGGCGTGCATCTGGTCGCTGGTCACGCGGCTGCCCTCGATGAAGACGACCTGCAACGAGTCCTGGTACTCATCCTGAAGCTTGAGGGCCGCCGGCACGGACGTCCCCACGCAGGAGCCTCAGTAGGTGCCCCAGAACTCGACCCAGACCAGCTTGCCCTCCAGGTCCGCCAGCTTGGTGGTGCCACGGCCGTTGATCAGCGAGCGCGTGAAGTCGAACTTGGTCTGGAGTCCGGGGTAGACCTGAGCCGACGTGTCGCGGGCCAGCAGGCTGGTGAGCACCAGCGCCAGGGTCAGGCCGGTGAGGCGGAGTGCGGTCGAGGTGCGACGCATGGGGTGCTCCCAATAAATGAACCGACGTGATGGCCAGCGCGGCCATGGTACCCCTGCTCCGATTGCTTGAGCCACGTTTCGTAGCATTCGCCCGCCCAGGCGCGGAGCTCGACGCCGGCCGTGGTTCCGGGTCTCCCCGGGCGGTTGGAAGCCAATCCTGGCCCTCCACGCGGCGCCAGGGGCGCCCTCCCCAGACAGGAATCAACCGTATGGATCTCGATCAGGCCATCGAGCAGCGCGGCAGCGTCAAGTCCTACGACCCGGGCGTGTCTCTCGATGACGCCGAGTTGGCCGCCATCTTCGAGCGCGTGCAGCGCAGCCCGAGCTCGTTCAATCTGCAGCACTGGCGCTTCGTGTGTGTGCGCGATCACGACACGCGCCAGCGCCTGATGGCCGCCAGCTGGAACCAGACCCACGTGGGGCAGTGCAGCGTGGACGTGGTCATCTGCGGCAAGCTCGACGCCCACGACGACGCGGCGCGCTGCTGGGAGGGCGCGCCCCAGGAGGTGGCCGACAAGCTGGTGCCCATGATCGGCGGCTTCTACAGCCGGAATGCACAGCTGCAGCGCGACGAGGCCATCCGCAGCGGCTCGCTGGCGGCCATGACGCTCATGCTGGTGGCGCAGGCGCGGGGTTGGAGCACGTGCCCCATGATCGGCTTCGACCCGGTCAAGCTGACCGAGATCATCGCGCTGCCCGACAATCACATCCCGGTCATGCTGGTCACGTTGGGCAAGGGCGCCACGCCGGCTCACTACAGCCCGCGCCTGCCAATGTCCGAAACGGTCATGTTGGATCGCTTCGGCGGTCCGTCGTTGGCGCTCTGAGGTGGCACCGCTTGGCTGATCTGGAACACACGGCGACAGGCGCATGACGCGGACGACGTTTCGATGGACGTGTGTGGCCGCCCACTCCGGTGCGCTGGCGCGGAGCGCGTTGGCCTCGATCGCCGTGCTCCTGTGGGCGCTCGTGTCGCCGGCCTGCGGGGATGCGGGTGGCGACGCGCCGCCGCGGCCCGAGACGACGTCGCGCTCGCTCCTGTCGCGCTTTGATCGAGCGGTGTCCGTGCGCACGAGCTCCGCGCCAGGAACGCAGATCTCGTCCCTCTCGCGCCTGCAGCCCTGGTGCGCCGACGACCGCCTGTGGTTCGCCGCGCCAAGGGCTGGTGGGGCCATTCGCCTGCCTGACGTCCCGTTCCGCGAGGGCGCCGTGATCGAGCTGGGCGTGGGGCTGCTGCCGGGCAGCGACCCGGCGCCGGAGGGTGTCAGCGGCGGTTTTCGCTTCCGGCTGCTCCTGGATCGCGCGGCCGCCGACGACGCCGCAGCTGGCGGAGTGGAGCGCACCGTGTTGCTGGACAGGTTGCTTGCGGTGCAGGGACTGGTGCCGGGTGTGCCCGTCATCGAGCGTCTGCCGCTTCCGGTCTCTGGCGGGTCGGCGGATCTCGTCCTGCGCGTGACCCGGGAGGGGGCGTCCCCAGACCTCGCGCCGGCCTGGTTCGACCTGCGCCTGGTGCAGCCCGCCGTGCCCGTCACCGGGCAGGTGCTGTGCGTGGTGCGCCGGGATGCGCTGCTCGACATGCGCCACAGGGCTGTGGGCCCCGGCGACTCCGAGCGCGTCTCCATGCAGCCCGGTTCGCACACGATGCACCCCAGCAGCGACGGCCCCCTGCTGCGGCAGGTCGTGCCCGGCCGCGACGTCTTCCTGGTGGACCGCACCCAGCGCGCTCGCCTGAGCCTGCGCGTGATCGAGTCCGCCGAGCAGGCGCAGCCCCAGAGCGCCGTGCGCATCCGGGTGCTGGTGGACGGCGTCGAGGCGTCGTCGATCGTGCAGTCGGGCTATTCACCCATGCTCTCCGCGCCGCTGTTGGTGTCGCTCGGTCCACCGGGGCCCAAGCCGGTCCGGGTCGAGCTCGTCACGTCCTGGGTCGACCCTGAGCACGCGCCCACCGAGCCCCTCTCCGTCGTGTGGGTCCGCCCTCGCGTCGAGCGGCTGGAGCCGCGGCCGCGACAGCGCGCCGGGCAAGGCCCCAACGTGTTGCTGGTGGTGGTGGACACGTTGCGCGCCGACCACCTCGACCTGTACGGCTACGGGCGACAGACGGCGCCGAACCTCAGCGCGCGCGCCGCCGCCGGCGTGGTCTTCGAGCGCGCCATGTCGGCCTCGTCCTGGACCGTGCCGTCCATGGCGACGCTGTTCACCGGCCAGTACGCCTACACCCACGGGTTGTACGACCGCTTCCACTGGATGCTCGACCCGGACGTGCCCACTCTGGCCGAGATCTTCCGCGAGGCCGGCATGTCGACGCTGTGCGTCATGGCCAACCCGCTGCTCGACTGGAGCAACGGCTCTCTGCGCGGCTTCGAACAGGTGGAGTCAGTCCCGCTGGCCCACGCGGCCCAGGTCAATCGCAGCTTCACCGATTGGCTGGATGAGCACGACGATCAGCGCTTCTTCGCGCTGCTGCACTACTATGATCCGCACGACCCGTACGCCGCGCCGGGCGACGCGTTGCCTCGCTACTTGCCTCCTGAGTGGCACGACCGCGCGGGGCCCAAGCTCTATGAGCTGTTCAAGCAGCCCGTCTTCCGCAGCCTGCGCGACCTGCCCGAGGGCTCGGGGCTGTCCGACCTGAGCGAACAGGACCAGACCCACGTCAAGCAGCTGATCGACCTGTATGACGCCGAGATCGCGTCCTGGGACCGGCACTTCGAGCAGCTCATGTCCCAGCTCGAGGCCCGCGGCCTGGCGCATGACACGCTGGTGGTGATCACGTCCGATCACGGCGAGTCGTTTGCCGAGCACGGCATGCTGGGTCACGGGCGCACGCTGCACGACGAGCTGTTGCGGGTGCCCCTGGTGCTGCTCAACAGCGGCGCCGCGGCCGGCCGTCGCGATCAGATGGTGGGCCTGATCGATCTGGCGCCCACGCTGTTGCGCCTGGCGGATGTGGCGCCGGGCGCCCTGGCCGGCCCGCCCTTGGTGGGCATCGATCTGCTGCAGCCCGAGCGTTCGCGCGACTTCCTGTTTGCCCAGACCTCCCACGGCGAGCGGGTCATGGGCGGCGACATGCTCGAGATGCAGGCCGTGATCACCGCCGAGGGCAAGGCCGTGCGCGTGGCGGGCGTGGACGGCTTGACGCTGTTCGAGCTGGCCGGCGACCCCGGCGAGCAGCTGGGTCAGGCCGCTGCGGGCCCTCTGGCTGAGCGCCTCCATCGGGCCCTGGACGACTGGGAGTCCGCCAGCCGCGGCCTGTCCGGCTGGCAGGCGGGCACCGGCGCCCTGGACCCCGACGTCGAGGCGGCCATGCGCGCGCTGGGCTACCTGAAGTAGGGCACAGCCTACGGGGGCCTCGAGCGGGCGCCTCGGCGCGACGTGCGCGCGCTCGACGGGGGCGCCGCTTGTCAGGCGCATGACGGCGGACGGCTGGTCTGCTCCTCGCCCGCGGTTACCCTGCCGGCATGAGCGAGACGCGTGACGATTTGCCCGACCCACAGCCGTTCGAGGGCCAGCCGCTGGAGCGCAGCGTGCGCGTGTACGACTCGCCCTGGGTGAGCCTGCGGCGTGACCTGCTGCGTCTGCCGGACGGCGCGCAACAGGAGTACCACGTGGTCGAGATCAGCGACGCCGTGGTGGTGGTGCCGCGCCTGCCCGACGGGCGCGTGGTCATGATCTGGCAGCACCGGCACCCCCACGGCAAGACCCACTGGGAGGTGCCGGCGGGGCGCCTGCAGGTGGGCGAGGACCCGGCCGCCGCCGCCGAGCGTGAGCTGCTCGAAGAGACCGGCCACCGCCCCGGCCGGCTGCTGCGGCTGCCCGGCTTCTACCCCATCAACGGCATCAGCGCCCACTGGGCTCACGCGTTCCTGGCCCTGGACTGTGAGCGCGTGTCGGAGCCCGCGCTCGATGTCACCGAGCAGATCGAGACCGGCGTCTTCAGCGCGGCGCACGTGCGGGGCATGCTCGCGGCGGGGGAGCTGGACGACGGCTTCACGGCCCTGGCGCTGTTCTACGCGTTCACGGCGAGCGACGACGCGTGATGGCCCGCTCCGCCAGGGCCTGACGATGGCTGGCCGGGTCCAGGGCCGGGTCAGCCATGCGCTCGGCGGCCCGGCCTCGGCGAGAGAGATCGGGCAGCTGGCTCGCGTGTCCATGTAAGGCGGGAGTTGCGGGCGCTTCGTCGTTACAGTGTGACGTTCGTCCCCCCGGGGCAGTTTGTCTCGCTCCGGGATCCGGCCTGCCACCCGCGCGGGCCGCCCAACGCAGCCACCATCCCCACACATCGCCCGTCGCCGGACCAGGAGTCATGACCGCAACCACCGAGACCCGCAGCTTCCAGGCCGAGACCAAGCAGCTGCTCGACCTCATGATCCACTCGCTCTACTCGCACAAGGAGATCTTCTTGCGCGAGCTGATCAGCAACGCCAGTGACGCCATCGACAAGCTGCGCATCGAAGGGCTCACCGACGACGCCCTGCGCGAGGCCACGGGCGAGCCCTGCATCCGCCTGGAGCTCGATCGCGAGGCCAACACGCTGACCATCGACGACAATGGCATCGGCATGACGCGCGAGGAGCTGGTCGAGAACATCGGCACCATCGCCCGCTCGGGCACGCGTGAGTTTGCCCAGCAGATGCAGGCCGCCAAGGCCGCCGACGGCGACGCGCGGGCCGAGCTCATCGGGCAGTTCGGCGTGGGCTTCTACTCGTCGTTCATGGTGGCCGATGAGGTCGAGCTGGAGACCCTGCGCGCGGGCGGCGACGAGGCCGTGCGCTGGCGCAGCAAGGGCGACGGCGAGTACACGCTGGAGGACGGGGAGCGCAGCACGCCCGGCACGCGCGTGACCCTGCACCTGCGCACCGCGGAGTCCGACGACGAGTCAGCCGGTGACGCGGCCGGCGCCAGCGAGTTCAAGGACTTCACCGACGAGTGGACCGTGCGCCAGGTGGTCAAGCGCTACTCCGACTTCGTCGAGCACCCGATCCAGATGGACGTCGAGCGCTCCGAGAAGCCTGAGGGCGACGACGACGCCGAGCTGGTCAGCGTCACCAAGACCGAGACGCTCAACTCGCGTCGGCCGCTCTGGACGCGCTCGCCCAAGGAGGTCAAGTCCGAGGAGCACGCCGAGTTCTACCGGCACGTCTCCAACGCCTGGAGCGAGCCCCTGCACACGCTGCACTTCAAGGCCGAGGGCACCCACGAGTGGACGGCGCTGCTGTACCTGCCGACCCAGCGCGGCATGGACGCCATGGACCCCAGCGCCAAGCGCTCGCGCGTGGCGCTGCACGTCAAGCGCGTGTTCGTCATGGCCGACTGCGAGGAGCTGGTCCCGGCCTGGCTGCGCTTTGTGCACGGCGTGGTCGACAGCGCCGATTTGCCGCTCAACGTCTCGCGCGAGACGCTGCAGCACGCGCGCCAGATGGGGCAGATCCGCAAGCGCATCACCAAGAAGCTGATCGACGCCTTCCGCGAGCTGCTCGAGGGCCGCCGCGACGACTACGTGGCCTTCTGGGGCCAGTTCGGCACGGTCATCAAGGAGGGCCTGTTTGGCGACGGCGACCACCGCGACGAGCTGGCGCGGGTGGCGCTCTTTGACAGCACCCACGACGACGCGCTGACCACTCTGGGCGAGTACCTGGAGCGCATGCCGCTGAGCCAGAAGGAGATCCTCTACGTCACCGGCACGGACCGACGCGCGGCCGTGGCCAGCCCGCACATCGAGGCCGCGCGCAAGGCCGGCCACGAGGTGCTGCTGCTGACCGACCCCGTGGACGAGTGGGTCATGAGCCGCTTCACCGAGTTCGAGGGCAAGCGCTTCAAGGCCCTCGACAAGGGCGACGTCGAGGTGCAGGAGAGCGACGACGCCAAGACCCAGCGCGAGGACCAGCAGAAGCAGCTTGGCGGCCTGTTCCAGGCCATCGAGGGCGTGCTCGACGAGCACGTCAGCGAGGTGCGTCTGTCCGGCCGCCTGTCCGAGAGCCCCGCCGTGCTGGTGGGGGCCGAGGGCGGCATGTCGCAGCAGATGGAGGAGGTGCTGCGCGCCAGCGGCCAGGCCGTGCCCAAGTCCAAGCGCGTGCTCGAGCTCAACCCGAAGCACGCCGTGCTGACCCAGCTCGAGCGGCTC
This sequence comes from Planctomycetota bacterium, assembly GCA_003644265.1. The sequence goes on along the minus strand of QNBX01000075.1, from coordinate 12,123 downwards.
TTCGAGCAGACCGGCGGCGGCGGACGCTTCGACGATTTCGTGGAGCTGGTCTTCGGCCAGGCCCTGCTGGCCGAGGGCAGCGCGCCCGCAGACCCGGCGCGCTTCGCCAAGCTGCTGGCCGGCCTGTTGGCGCCGGAGGCCAGCTCGACGCCGGCCCCGGAGACGGCCCCCGAGCCTGAGACGGAGTCGGAGTCGGACGCGAGCTGACGCTGCGCTGGGTCCGCACCGGGCGAGAGTCGCGCCTGCGCGGGACCAGCGCTGAGCGCGAGCCGTCGCAGGTCTGAAGGTCCGTTGGGCCTGGGCTCTGGCGCCGGGCAGGGTCACGCCCGCTGGGCTGGCTCGTGGGCGGGTGTTCGCGCCCACGAGTTCGCTCCGCCCCCCGGCTCGCCGTGTGCGTGATAGCCTGCAGCGACCCTCTGAGCCGCCCCGAACGGGCTCTAGCGCCCCCGCAGAGGGCCCCGGCTGCGCTCCCTGAACCTCTCCCAACCTGGAGTCGCACTCCATGCGTCTCGCACTGCGTCTGGCTGTTCTTCTCGCCCTGACGGCTGCGCCCCTGACGGCTCAGCGCGCGCCTCTGCCCCAGCTGGGCGAGGCGTTGGGGCTGCCCTACTTCGACGCCCGCTTCGAGGCTGGCGAGGTGCGCCCGGAGGTGTCCGCGGCCGTCAGCGCCGCCCGCTCTCCGGCCAGCATGGCCGCCCGCGAGGCCGAGCTCTCGTCCCTGCGCGAGCAGGTGCTGGAGCTGCGCATGGACGAGGACGAGCTGTTCGGCACGCCGCACTTCCTGCGCAGCACGCGCCAGCTGCTCACGGGTCCGGCGCACGGCGCGGCGACGCCGTCCGAGGTCGTGTCCAACTTCGTGGACGCGCACCCCGCCCTGTTCGAGGTGCCCGGCAGCGAGGTGCTGGTCGGGCGCAGGGCGCGTGACTTCGTGACCAGGCACAACGGTGTGCAGCACCTCACCTTCCAGCAGCAGGTGGGGGGCCTGGACATCTGGGGCGCCGAGCTCAAGGCCAACGTGACGGCCCGCGGCGAGCTGATCAACATCTCCAGCACGTTGCTCTCGCGACCGGTCGGCGACTTTGCCCTGCCCGCCGTGCAGCTCTCGGCCCAGGACGCCATCCTGAGCGCCTTCGCCAACGCGGGCGTGGAGGCCCGCGGCCTGCCCCGCGCGCAGACGCCGCCGGTGGGGCTCGACGCCTTCCAGATCTGGGACGCGGGCGAGACCCAGCTGCGCGCCGAGCTGCCTCTGAGCACGCGCCTGGCGGTCTTCCCGCTGGACCGCGCCACGCTGCACCCCGCCTGGGAGGTGCTGGTGGCCGTGCCCGGCGTGGGCCACACCTACTGGATCATGGTGGACGCCACGGACGGCCAGGTGCTGCGCCGCTGGGACAGCCTGCACTTCCTGTTCGGTGGCAGCGAGGACGCCAGCTTCAACGTCTTCCCGCTCGACAGCCCGGCGCCCGGCAGCCCCGGCACCCCGGCGCCCAACGGCTTTCAGTTCCCGACCGTGCCGCGCACGCTGCTCACGTCGGGCGCCACAGCGGGCTCGCCCGAGGGCTGGATTCCCGACGGCGTCAACGAGACCCTGGGCAACAACGTCGACGCGCACACGGACCTCGATAACGACAACGCGCCCGACCTGCCGCGGCCCCAGGGCAGCCCCTACCGCGTCTTCGACTTTGCGATGGACCTGAACCAGGCGCCCAGCAGCTACCGCGACGCGGCGGTGACTCAGCTCTTCTACTACTGCAACCGGATCCACGACACGCTCTACGGGTTTGGCTTCGACGAGGCCTCCGCCAACTTCCAGCAGGACAACTTCGGCCTGGGCGGCGTGGGCGGGGACCGGGTCAGCGCCGACGCCCAGGACGGTGGCAGCGTCAACAACGCCAACTGGAACGGCAGCGGCGTGGACGGCAGCGTCACCTGGATCCAGATGTACGTCTTTGACGGCCCGTCGCCCGATCGCGACGGCGACTTCGACGGCGACGTCGTCTACCACGAGTATCTGCACGGCGTGTCCATCCACCTCTCGGGCGGCACCGTCTTTGGCGAGCAGTCGGGCGGCATGGGCGAGGGCTGGGGCGACTTCTACGGCGTCTGCATGAGCGCCGAGCCCGGCGACGACCCCGACGGCGTCTTTGCCATGGGCGGGTATGTCACCAAGGACCTCTTCGGTGAGCAGGACAACTACTACTTCGGCATTCGGCGCTACCCGTACAGCGGCGACCTGCTCAAGAGCCCGCTGTCCTACGCGGACATCGACCCGGCGCAGCTGTTGTTGCCCGGCGGCGTCCCGGGCAACGGGAGCTTCACCGGCAACCCGGCAGACGAGGTCCACAACGTCGGTGAGATCTGGTGTCAGGCCCTGCTCGAGGCGCGCGCCGCGCTCTGGAACGGCGGCATGGGCTCTGCGTCCAACGACCTGATGATGCAGCTGGTGTTGGATGGCATGAAGTTCATGCCCAGCAACCCCAACATGCTGGAGGCGCGTGACGGCGTGCTGCAGTCCGACCTGGTCAATCACGCCGGCGCCCACCACGGCGGGCTCTGGGCCGGCTTTGCCAAGCGCGGCATGGGCGCCAGCGCGACGTCGCCCTCGGGCAGCACCACCACCGGCATCGTTGAGGCCTTCGACCTGCCCACGCTGATCCTGTTCAGCTTCCCCAACCCCAAGCCGACGCAGCTCTCCCCGGGCGCCACGACCGCGGTGGCCGTTCAGATCTCGTCGTTGGGTGTCGACATGCCCCTGCCGGGCACGGGCCTGTTGCACACGTCCGTCAACGGCGGCGCCTTCAGCTCTACGCCCATGCTGCCCACGGGCAACGACACCTACGACGCCCTGCTGCCCGCGCTCAACTGCTTCGACGAGCTGAGCTGGTATGTGAGCGTCGACTCGACCGCGGGCGTGGTCAGCAGCCCGAGCACCGCGCCGGCCGCCTCGTTCGGTTCGCAGGTGTTCACCGGCCTGGCCACCCTGCTCGATGACCCGCTGGAGGAGGTGGGCGGTTGGACCGTGGGAGCGGGCGACGACGACGCCAGCACCGGCGTCTGGGCCCACGGCGACCCGGTGGGTACCTCCGCGCAGCCCGAGGACGACCACACCGACCGGGCCACCGACTGCTTCATGACCGGTCAGGGCCTGCTGGGCGGCGGACTGGGCGACAACGACGTGGACGGCGGCAAGACCACGCTGTTCAGCCCGATGATCGATCTGTCGTCGGGCGACGCGCTGATCGGTTACTGGCGCTGGTACAGCAACAGCAGCAGCGCGGCTCCCAACGCCGACATCTTCGAGGTCGACCTGAGCAACGACGGCGGCGCCAACTGGAGCAGCGTCGAGGTGGTGGGGCCGGGTGGCGACGACACGTCGGGTGGCTGGGTGCAGCACGAGTTCGTGGTCAGCGACGTGCTGCCGCCCACGGCCTCCATGCAGCTGCGCTTCGTGGCCAGCGACGAGGGCGCCGGCTCGCTGGTGGAGGCCGCGCTGGACGACCTGACCATCACGCGTCTGCTGTGCGACACGTCGTGCCAGACGGACATCGGCTTCGGCGGGCCCGGCAACATGAGCCTCGCGCTGTGCGGGCAGCCCCTCGCCAGCGGCAATCAGTCCCAGCTGAGCGTGGCCGGTGCGCCCGCCGGCGCCGCGGTCTATCTGCTGGTGGCCCTGAGCAGCAACCCCACGTCGTTCCGGGGGGGCACGCTGGTGCCGGTGCCCCACGACCTGCTGCTGGCCCTCAATGCCGACGGCGCGGGCGCGGGCGGGCTGGCGATCCCGGGTGGCGGCGGCCCGCTGACCGTGTTCGTGCAGGCCGCGGCGGCCGACGGCAGCCAGGCCCAGGGCTTCTCCATCAGCAACGCGCTGCAGGTCGAGTTCCTGCCCTGATCGTTGCGAGCTCGCTCGGCCCAGCCGCACGCCCTGGCCGAACAGCGACTATGCTGCCAGCCCGACGACTCGCTGAGGAGCCCCGACATGAGACCCCTGTTTGCTTCCGCGCTGCTGCTGGGCCTGCTCGCGGGTGCCTGCGCCTATGAGTCGGACGGCGGCTGGATGAACGCCAGCCTGCCCGCGCTGGGGAGCGAGCTGCCCGCGATCGCGGCCCTGACGCTCGACGGCCGCGCGATCGACAACGACAGCTTCAAGGGCAAGACCACCCTGCTCAACCTCTGGTTCTATCACTGAGGTGGCTGCCGGAAGGAGTTGCCTTCCATCCAGAGGCTGCACGAGGAGCTGGCCGGTCGTGACGACATCGCGATCTACGCCCTGAACAGCGGCGCCGATTCGCTCGACGTCATCCGGGAGTACTGGGACGACGAGGGCTTCGCGTTCCCCGCCCTGCTCGAGCGGGGCGCGCAGGTCGGCCACGCCGCGCGGGATCTGGGCGTCAAGGCCTACCCCACCAACATCGTGCTGGACCCCGACGGCAAGGTGCTCTACGCCTCCGTCGGCTGGAACGAAGCGGCGGTGCGGAGCGTGCTCGGCCTGTAGCGCGCCAGCGACGCTCGCTCGCTGGGCCCCGGGGCCAGCTCGCTGCGGCGGGTCGGCCCCGGCTGTCTTGCGAGGCCTGCCCGTGCGCCCCGCGTGGTCGGGCGGGGTAGAGTTGCGGGATCGCCCCGAGTGGCCCTGCGTCCATGCCCAAGCCCTTCTCCCGCCGCGAGGCCGTGCTGCTGCTGTTGTTGGTGGCGGTCGGTATCAGCCTGCTCTTCGCCGGGCCGCTGTTCGGTGACCGCAGCGTGCTCTCGGTGCGCACGGACGACCCGCGCTTCGACATGCGGCCCTGGGCCACGGGCGACGCGCGCTTGCAGAGTCCCATCAACCCCATCGCGCCGGACATCGACGCCTTCACGCTGCCGGGCATGATGCGTGCGCGGCAGCTCGAGCAGAGCGACGGCAGCGCCTTCTGGGACCCCAGCCAGCTGCTGGGCTACCCGCTGGCGGCCAACATCCCGTGGCCCGTGTCGGGTGTGCAGACCTGGCTGGTCCCGCGGGCGCTGGAGTCGCTGACGGGCCGGGCCTTCGACCCCGTCGACCTGATGGACGTGCAGCTGGCCCTGCACATCGGGCTGGCGCTGCTGCTGGCCTATCGCGCCTGCCGCAAGCTGCGCTGCGAGCCGGCCTTCGCGGCGGTGGGCGCCATCGGTTTCGCGTTCTGTGCCTGGACCTCCACGCGCTGGCACGCGCCGCAGATCGTGTTCACCACGGTCTGGTGGCCGGCGCAGTACACCGCCCTGATCTGGATGCGTCAGGGCTTCGTGCGCCGCGGGCTGCTGGAGGGTGCCGCCGTCACCGGGCTGATGGTGCTCTCGGGTTTCCCGCAGGTGGGGCTGATCTTGACCCTGCTGACGCTGGGCCTGGGGCTGCTCGACCCGGCCCTGCTCAAGCTCCGGCGGCTGGCCGCGCTGGCGCTCATGGCGCTGCTGGGCCTGGGGCTGGCGGCGCCGCAGCTCGCGCTCAGCTCGGGAGCCTACGAGCAGTCGCTGCGCAACGATCCAGGCGTGCAGGCCTCCAACGCCGCGCGCGGCCTGCCAGCCGAGTCACTGCTGGGCGCCTTGCTGCCCCAGGCGTTCGGCAGCCCGCCCGACTTCTCCATGCCGGACGCGCCCGCGGCCACCATGGAGGAGTGGCTGCCCCAGCGCCTGTGGTGGTCGCACGAGATCCAGAACAGCGTGGTCGAGAACGCGCTGTATCCCGGCCTGATGCTGCTGGTGCTGCTGGTGGTGGCGCTGCGCCGCGGCGTGGACGGGCGCGCGCGGGCCCTGGCGCTGGCGGGGATCGTGACCGTGGCAGGGGCCATACTGGCGCCCTACGCGGTGGAGCGCGTGCCGGCGCTCTCGCGGCTGGCGGCCGGCAACGTGAAGCGCGCGCTGGTGATCGTGGGGGCCACCCTGCCCCTGGCCGGAGCCCTGGCGTTGCAGGCCCTGAGCGGCGGTCGCCGCCGGCTGCCGTGGGTCTGGGCCGCGCTGTTGGCCGCGCTGCTGCTGGCGGCGCCCGTGGCCGCGCTGGGCATCGATGACGACGCGGCGCCACGCTGGGCGGCCATGCTGCTGCGGCAGTCGTTGCGTCAGCTGGTCGTGTTGGCCGCGGCCCTGGGCGCGCTCTGGTTGGTGGCGCGGCTGGGGCGTTGGCTGCCGGGCGGCGCGGGCGACGACGACCCGCCCTTGGACGCCGACGGCTTTCCGCCCGGCCCTCACATCAGCTCGCTGACCGCGTGGCGGCTCAAGGATCTGGTGGCGGTGGGGCGCCTCGCGCGCTGGTTGCCGGCGCTGGTGCTGGCGGCGGACCTGGTGCCGCTCAGTCTGGCCTTCAACCCCTTTCCGCGGCAGGTGCAGCCGTTTGCCTCGACGCCGTCGCTGCAGGCCCTGGCGGCGCGGCCCGGGCGCGTGGTGCTGTACGGCGAGAACCCCTCCTTGCTGCTGCCTACCGCGGCGGCGCTGCACGGGGTGAGCTCCTTGGCGGGCATCGCGCCCATGGTGCCGGCTCGCAGCGCCGAGCTGATGGCGTGCATCGAGGGCTCGCTGTTCGACCTGCGGGACCCGCGCGTGGGCGCGCCGCTGAAGCGTCGCGAGAGCCTGACCCATCCGCTGCTCGACCTGCTGGCCGTACACACGGTGGTGCACGCCGACCCCGAGCTGCCAGGCGCCACGGGCTGGGAGACGGTCTTTGCCAACGAGCACGAGAACCTGGGGGCCCTGGCGCGACCGGCCGCCGGCCCGCGGGCCTTCTGGAGCGGCGGCGCGCGTCTGGTGCCGGACCCCGCCGAGCGCCTGGCGCTGCTGGCCGCGCGTGACTTCGACGGGCACGCCACCGTGCTCGTGGAGCAGCCCCTCACGGCCAGCCTGCCCGAGCGCTCGCCCACGCCCGCGCTGCCCGTGTCGGTCGAGGGCGGCGCCACGGCGCTCCGCCTGGAAGTGCAGGCGCCCGGACCCGGCCTGGTGGTGCTCACGGACAGCTGGGACCCGGGCTGGTCGGCCACGCTGGACGGCGCGCCCGTGCCCGTGCTGCGCGCCCACCACGCGCTGCGGGCCGTGGAGGTCACGGCGGGTGCGCACCTGATCGAGTTCAGCTACGCGCCGCCAGGTTACGCGCTCGCGCTGGGCGTGGCCTGGGGCTGCCTCGGGCTGCTGGGCGTGCTGGCGCTGAGCGTGCTACGCGATGTGCTGGCCAAGCGCGGTGCGGCGGCGACCGGCGGCGCGGACCCGAGCGCTGCCGGCGGAGGTGAGGGCAGCGGCGGCGACCCCGGCAGCGGCGACGGAAGCGGCGGCTCAGGCGGCTCAGGCCCTGCCGGCGGCGCGAGCACGCGCGCCCGGCGCGATCGCTGGGCGCACCTGCCCGAGGGCTTCGAGCCGCCGGCCATGCCCCGCGTGGTGGCCGAGCTGGGGGCCTTCCAGCACGAGTCGGTCACGGTCATCATCCCGGCCTACGACGATACGCCTCAGCTGCGCCGCGCCATCTGGTCCATCCGCAGCACGGCCGACATGCCCTTCCAGCTCGTGGTGGCCTGCGCCCGGCAGAGCGTGGCCAAGAACCGCAACCTGGGCCTGTCCCGCGCCCGCTGCGATCTGATCTTCTTCATGGATGACGACGTGCTGCTGCCGCCGGGTTGGACCAGCCGCATGCTGTCGTTGCTGGCCGCGCGCGACGATCTGGGCGCGGTCTCGGCGCACCTGACCTTCTCGGACGGCAGCCCCCAGACGCGCCGCTCCGATCTGGCCCCGGGTGAGTTCTGGCAGATCACCATCCCCGGCACCTGCTTCTGCTTCTCGCGCCAGCGCATCACCGGCGCTTTCTTCGACGAGAACTACCTCGGGTCGCAGTGGGAGGACACCGACTTCATGTGGCAGCTGCACAAGCAGGGGCTGGTCACGGGGGTCACCGGCGACGTGTGCGTGGTGCACGATCACAATGACGCCGAGAACAAGTGGCTGCAGCAGAACGGCGAGTACTTCCACGGCAAGTGGGGCAGCTGGCCCAGCGAGGACGACACCTTCAGCATCTCGCCGGAGGGCTACGCCGCCTATCGTCCGACGTCGTTGCCGGGCGCCGAGGTGGCGGCTGACGAGGGCGCCGCCGCCGACGGCCCTCGCGAGTGGGACGAGCGCGCCAGCGACCAGGATGCAGGCGAGCACGGAACAGGCGCCGGCTGAGCCGCGTTGCGGCCAAGTGGGCGAGGCCTGCGCGCGCTCGTCGAGCGCGCTGGACGCAGGGCGCCGGCTCGATCCGCTGCCGGCGCCCGAGCGTGCTCAGCGGCTGCGGAGCAGGGCCTCCACCGGGGCATACGCGAACGCCGGCGCGTCGTCGCGCGTGAGGCGCGCGGTGAACGGCTGGGGTGACGACTCCGCCAGCCGACCCAGGGCCGCGCAGGCGGCGGCGCGGTCGCCGTCGCTCTGGCGCTTGTCGGCGCAGGTGGCCAGCAGGGCCTCGAGCCCGTCGGCGTGGCGCAGGCTGGCCAGGGCCGCGGCCAGGCCGGAGCGCTCGTCGCGGTTGCCGGCCTTTGCGTAGGCGGCGCGGGTGGTCTCCACGGCGTCCTCGTCACCCAGCAGGCGCAGGGCCGTGGCCAGGTTCTCACGCAGCTCCTGCGGCTGTCCGGCCTCGACCAGGGCGGCGCGCAGCGCCGGCGCGGCCTCCTGATCACCCAGCAGGCCCAGGGCCACGGCCAGGTGACCGCTGAGCGCGTCGTCATGGGTGTCGCCCAGATCGCGGCGCAGCGACCTGCTGGCGTCCGTCACCCGCCCCAGCCCCAGTGCCAGCGCAAAGGCTCCGCGCTGGGCCGGGTCACCGGTGTTGTCGTAGGCATCCAGCAGCGCCGCGTCGAGTTTGCCATGCAGGTCGGCGCGCTGGCGCAGGGCCAGGCCCGCCGCCAGGGCCGCGAAGGGCCGGTCCATGGCGTGGGAGGCGTGCCGCAGCTCACTGCGCAGCAGGCCGTCGATGGCCCCGCGACGCTTGGCGAGCAGCGGCGTGCCGGCCTCACCTGTAGACAAGCGCCCCAGCGACAGCAGGGCCAGCTGACGGGTGCCCGCGTCGCGGCTCTCCTCGACGCGCTCGATCAGGGCGTCGATAGCGGGCTGGTCGGCGAGCGTGGCCGCGCGACCGAGGGCAGCCACGGCGGCCTGGCGCGTGGGCGGGTCGCTGTCGCGGTCCTCGAGCACCTGCAGCAGGTGCTGCACGGCGTCGCCCGAGCCCGTGCGGCCCAGCGAGGTGGCCAGGGACACCTGCAGCGCCAGCGGCAGGCGCCGGTCGTCGCTGCGATCTTGCAACCAGGGCGCCGCCTCTGCGGTGGCCTCGGGCTCGAGCAGGCCCAGGGCCAGGATGGCGCCGGCGCGCAGCTGATCGTCGGCGTCGGAGCCGCCCTCGGCGAGGTCCATCAGCAGCTGGGTCGAGCGCGGTGAACCGGCCAGCCCCACCGCCAGGGCGGCGAAGGCGCGCAGGTCATCGGGCACCGAGTTCTCGCCCACCAGCCTGTGGCCCAGCTGCGTGCAGGCGGCCAGCTCCAGCAGCGGGTCGAGCCCGGCGTCCGTGTCCATCAAGCCCAGGGCGATGGCGCCGGCGCGGGCCACGTTCTGATCGTCGTGGGCCAGCAGCGGCACGATGGCCTCGACGGCGGGGCCGTCAAAGGGCGCTCGCACCACGCGACCCAGGGCCAGGGCGGCCTCGGCCAGCACCTCGGCGTCCTGGCTCTGGGCCAGCTGGTCGAGCAGGGCCGGAACCACGCGGGTGTAGACGTCGGCGCGGCTGGGCCCGACCCCTGCTGTGGTCCGGGGCCGCGCGATCGAGAGCTCAGACCCGGCGGAGGTCACGGGGCCGCGGGGGGCGGGCGCGCTCGGCAGGTCCCAGAGGAACGCGTCGCGGTTGTGCTGCCACCAGGTGTTCCAGGTGTCGCGGCCAGGGCCCAGGTTGAGCCCCTGGGAGGTGCTGGCTCCGCCGCGGCCAGAGGCGCCGCGGCCGCTGCGGCCCCGGACGCCGTCGCTGCGTGAGCCGTAGCTGACGCCCGCAGTGCTCGACCCCGCTCTGGGGCGCGCCGCACGGATGGAGCGTGGCGCGCGGCGGGAGCCTGAGCCGGATCCCACCGAGCCTGAACCGGGAAAGAAAGATGGGGCCGAACTCGGCACCGGGACTGTGGGAATTCAGAGCGGGTTGGGGTTCTGGGCCCTTCCGCGGGAAGCCACGACCAGTATGAGCGCGGCGGAATAGAGGGCCAAGGTGGTCATGCGTGTCATCTTCTCTTCTCCGAAAAAACCGGACTGCCGAGGGACCAGGGCCGGCAGCCTGCCTTCTGTAGTACGACCGGTAACGACGTTGCAGCGCCGTGACACCGGGCCGCTCGCGAGGGGACGCGGCGGCCTCGATGCCACGCGGCCGGAAGACGGGCGCGGAGCGCACGATCTGACGGGGCGTGCGTGCTGGCCGCCAGAGCCGGCGAGCTTGCGTTGGCGCCGCGCAACGACGTGACCGCCTGGGTCGTTGGGATCGGGCTGGTGTCGCGGAGTGAAGCGCCGGCCCGGCGAGCGTCCCCGTCGCGTCGAGCGGCTCGCCGCGCCGCTGCGCTTGCTACACTTCGCGCCTTTCCCGGGGCCTGAGGTACGTGTCCGACGTCGAATTCCTGATCATCGGAGGGGGGCCGTGTGGTCTGGGCGCCGCCCGCCGTCTGGTCCAGGCCGGCACAACGGACCTGCGGGTGCTCGAACGCAGCCAGGTCTTCGGCGGTCTGGCTGGCAGCGCCTACGTGAACGGCTGGACCTGGGACTACGGCTGCCACGTCCAGCACAGCCACTACGGCGAGTTCGACCGCGCCATGATGGAGGCCCTGGGCGAGGACGGCTGGTACCACCATGAGCGCGCCAGCTGGGTCTGGATGCAGCAGCGCTGGGTGCCGTACCCCTTTCAGAACAACATCCACCGACTGGACCCGGCCGACTGCGCGCGCTGCCTCGATGGCCTGCGCGAGGCCTCCGCCAAGCAGGGCAGCTACGATTTGCCGCCGGCCGACTTCGACCAGTGGGCCCAGCGCACGTTCGGCGCCGGCATCCACGAGCTGTTCTTCGTGCCCTACAACGAGAAGGTCTGGGCCTATCCGCTGGCGAGCATGAACGCCCACTGGATCGGCGACCGCGTGGCCGTGCCCGACGTGGCGCGCGTCGAGCGCAACGTGGCGGAGCGCAGGGACGACGTGGCCTGGGGCCCCAACTCCACCTTCCGCTACCCCAAGCGGGGCGGCACCGGCGCGGCCTGGAAGGGCCTGGCCGATCTTCTGCCCGACGCCATCACGGCTCCGGGCTCCACGGTGGTGGCGGTGGACCTGCCCGGCCACCGCGTCAGGCTGCAGGGCGGCGAGAGCATCGGCTACAAGCAGCTGCTCTCGACCATGCCGCTCGACCTGCTGGCGCGCGCCACGGGCGACGCCGCGCTGATCGGCCACGCCGAGGGCCTGGTCTCCAGCAGCACCCACGTCATCGGTCTCGGGCTGAAGGGCCAGATGCCCGAGGTGCTCCAGGGCATGGCCTGGATCTACTACCCCGAGCCCGACCTGCCCTTCCACCGTGTCACGCTCTACAGCAACTACAGCCCGGCCAACGTGCCCGACGCGTCCCGACACTGGTCGATCATGCTGGAGGTCAGCCAGAGCCCCTGGCGTGTGGTCGACGAAGAACGCCTGATCGAGGACGTGCTGGAGGGCGCCGTGCGCTGCGGCCTGGTGCCCGCGCGCGACGACGTGATCGAGGTCTGGCACAAGAAGCTCGTGCGCGGCTACCCCACGCCCAGCCTCACGCGCGACGCGGCGCTCGCCGCCTTGATCCCCGCGCTCGAGGCCCACGACGTCGCCAGCCGCGGCCGCTTCGGCATGTGGCGCTACGAGATCTCCAACCAGGACCACACCTTCATGCAGGGCAGCGAGTGGGCCGACCGCGTGCTGGGTCGCGTCGACCAGGAGGCCGGCCCCGAGCCCACCGTCAACCGATCCAACTGGGTCAACGCGCGGCACCGGGAGTGAGCGGGTGAGCACGCTTGAGGTCAGCGCCACGCGCGTGTTCCTCGGTTGGGATCGCCCGCTGCTGCACGCGGCCGTTGATCACCTGGTGCAGCGTTATGGCGCGGGGGGTGACGCGCAGCCCGCGCTGGCCGAGCTG
>QNBX01000074.1 GCA_003644265.1 Planctomycetota bacterium | reverse complement strand
TCGGCGCCGTCGACGTCCTCGAAGCCGAGGATCCAGATCAGGTCGACCGGACCGCTGATCAGCAGGTACACGGTGTCGATCGGGAGGCTGAAGATCGACGCGAAGAACTTGTAGCCCTGGCCCATGTCGCTGCGGGCGATGGTGCGGCTACCGGCGTAGCTGATGTAGCGGTGGTCGGGGTGGTACTGCTCATCCCGGGCGATCTGCTCGCCCATCATGAACCAGGGCGACAGGATGGCGTCGAACACCACGGGGAAGATGAAACCGAAGGCCTTGGGGACCATGTGCTGGTCGGAGGCCTCCCACTTCTCGGTGGCGCCATAGACGAGGTGATCGTTGTGCACGCAACCGGTCACTCCCAGGGCGAGCACGCCCACGAGGAGCCAACCGAAGAGGCGGGGAGCGGAGCGTTGAGTGGTCTGCGTACGGTCCCGCATGCGGTTCGATCCTCGCGTCAAACTGGCGGACGACGGGCCTCAAGCCCACCGTTCGGGGGTGGAAGGGGGGGAGTCTACCGGGGTGCCCGAGCGGGCACAAGCGCTCCGGACACGCTCCTCACGACACCCCGTTAGGCGCGACTGGCCCCGCCGGCAACGGGCTCCAGGGCCGGGATCGGGCCTCGGGAGGGCCGGCTCAGGCCAGCGGGTAGCTCGCCAGGGGCCGGTGGACGGCGCCGTCGCGCCCCAGGACGCTGGCGAACAGGCTGAAACAGGGCACGGGCAGGTCGGGACCGTCCAGCCCCCCATGCTCCAGCCGATGCTCCAGGACGTCGGCCGGGCGAGTGCCCTGGAGCCGTGCCAGGGTGATGTGCGGGGCGAACCGTCGCCGCTCGAGGGGCAGCCCCAGCCGCAGCAGCCGGCCGCGGACATCTCGCTGCAGCCGGGCCAGGGGCTCGCTCGGCGGCAGGCCGGCCCAGACCACACGAGGTGCTCCGCGCGGCGGAAAATGGCCCAGCCCCCGCAGCCTCAGCGTAAAGGTCGCGGCGCGCACGGCCCCCAGCGTCTGCTCCACGCGCCGGGCCATGGGCCCATCCACCGCCCCCACGAACTCCAGCGTGAGGTGCTGGCGCTCGGCGGCGACCCAGCGCGCGCCACGCAGCCCCGAACACAGCGGCGCCAGCGCGGCCAGGGCCGACTCCGGCAGCGGAAGGGCGACGAACAAGCGCGGCACGATGGACCCCATCATGGCAGCTGGTCCCGGGCCCCCACCAGCCCGCGACGCGGCCTCACGCGCGATTAGGATCGGGAGGTCGTGAGCGATATGCTGCACGGTCCCTTTCGCCGGATAGCGCGCCCGGAACGCGGCGCGCCGCCCGCCCGGAGTTGCCTGTCATGAACCGGCTCGCCGCCGCCACGCGAAGCTCCCTCGGCCGCAAGATGATCGTGGCCGTCACGGGCCTCATGCTGCTCGGTTTCGTCATCGCCCACATGCTGGGCAACCTGCAGCTCTTCCTGGGACCCGAGGCGCTGAACGCCTACGCAGCCAAGCTCCAGAGCCTGGGGCCCGGCCTGTGGGCCATGCGTCTCGGCTTGCTGGGCATCTTCGTGCTGCACGTCGCCACGGCCCTGAAGCTGGCGGCCGAGAGCCAGGCCGCCCGGCCCCAGGCCTACGTCGGCGCAGTGGGCAAGGTCCAGGCCACGGTGTCCAGCCGCACGATGGTGCTGAGCGGCGCCACGGTGCTGGCCTTCGTGGCCTACCACCTGGCCCACTTCACTCTGGGCGTGGTGCACCCCGAGCACGCCGACGTGGGGCTCGACGCCGCCGGACAGCACGACGTCTTCGCCATGGTGGTGGCGGGCTTCAGCAGCCCCCTGGTCAGCGGGCTCTACCTGCTGGCCATGGCGCTGCTCGCGCTGCACCTGCACCACGGCATCTCCAGCACCGTGCGCACCCTGGGCCTCGAGAATCCGGCCTGCACGGCCTGTGTCCGCAGGGCCGGGATGGGCCTGGCCCTGTTCATCTTCCTGGGCAACGCCTCCATGCCCCTGGCCGTGCTGGCCGGGCTGGTGGGCGCGCCCGCCGGAGCCTGAGCGATGCAACTGGACAGCAAGGTCCCGGACGGGCCCATCGCCGAGAAGTGGGACAAGCACCGCTTCGAGATGAAGCTGGTGAACCCCTCCAACAAGCGCAAGTTCAAGGTGCTCATGGTGGGCTCGGGGTTGGCCGGTGGCAGCGCGGCCGCCACCCTGGCCGAGTTGGGCTACGACGTCGACTGCTTCTGCTTTCAGGACAGCCCGCGGCGGGCCCACTCCATCGCGGCCCAGGGCGGCATCAACGCCGCCAAGAACTACCAGAACGACGGCGACAGCGCGTACCGGCTGTTCTACGACACGGTCAAGGGCGGCGACTTCCGCTCACGTGAGGCCAACGTCTACCGGCTGGCGCAGGTCAGCTCCCAGATCATCGACCAGTGCGTGGCCCAGGGCGTGCCCTTCGCGCGGGAGTACGGCGGACAGCTCGCCAACCGCTCGTTCGGCGGCGCGCAGGTCAGCCGCACCTTCTACGCCCGCGGACAGACCGGCCAGCAGCTGCTGCTCGGGTGCTACGCGTCGCTGAGTCGCCAGATCGGCCTCGGCAACGTGAATATGCACCCGCGCACGGAGATGCTCGACCTGGTGCTGGTGGACGGCCAGGCGCGGGGCATCATCACGCGCGATCTCGTCAGCGGAAAGATCGAGAGCTGGGCCGGCGACGCCGTGGTCCTGGGCACCGGCGGCTACAGCACGGTGTTCTACCTCTCGACCAACGCCAAGGGCTGCAACGTGACGGCGGCCTGGCGCGCCCACAAGCGCGGCGCCGGCTTCGCCAACCCCTGCTACACGCAGATCCACCCGACCTGCATCCCGGTCAGCGGCGACCACCAGAGCAAGCTCACCCTGATGAGCGAATCGCTGCGCAACGACGGCCGGGTCTGGGTGCCCAAGAAGGAGGGCGACACCCGCGCCCCCGGGCAGATCCCCGAGCACGAGCGCGACTACTACCTGGAGCGCAAGTACCCCAGCTTCGGCAACCTGGCCCCGCGCGACATCTCCTCACGCAGCGCCAAGGAGGCCTGTGACGCGGGCCGCGGGGTCGGCGCCACCGGCTTCGGCGTCTATCTCGACTTCCGCGACGCCATCGGCCGCCTCGGGGCCGACGCCATCAGCGAGCGCTACGGCAACCTGTTCGAGATGTATCAGCGCATCACGGACGATGACCCGTACCAGACCCCCATGCGCATCTACCCGGCGCCGCACTACTCCATGGGCGGCCTGTGGGTGGACTACAACCTGCAGAGCACCATCCCCGGGCTGCACGTCATCGGCGAGGCCAACTTCAGCGACCACGGCGCCAACCGCCTGGGCGCCAGCGCGCTCATGCAGGGCCTGGCGGACGGCTATTTCGTGCTGCCCTACACCATCGGCCACTACTTCGCGTCCCAGAAGCCCCAGCCGGTCGATACCGATCATGCCGAGTTCAAGCGCGTGCGCGAGGAGGTCGATCAGCGCATCAAGCGCCTGATCTCCGTGGGCGGCAAGCGCACCCCCGACAGCTTCCACCGCGAGCTGGGGCGCCTGATGTGGAACGACGTGGGCATGGCCCGCAGCAAGCAGAGCTGCGAGCACGCGCTGGAGCGCATCCCCGAGATCCGCGAGCAGTTCTGGCGCGACGTCAAGGTGGTGGGCGGCGCCGGCGAGATGAACGCGGCGCTCGAGCAGGCCGGCCGCGTGGCCGACTTCCTTGAGTTTGCCGAGACCATGGCGCGCGACGCCCTGGAGCGCGACGAGTCCTGCGGCGGTCACTTCCGCGTGGAGCACCAGACCGAAGACGGCGAGGCCGTGCGCAACGACGAACGCTTCTGCCACGCCACGGTATGGGAGTGGAAGGGCGAGGATCAGACGCCGGCCCAGCACCGCGAGGCGCTCGAGTTCGAGAACGTGGCCCTGGCCACCCGAAGCTACAAGTAGGCGACGACCATGAAGCTGACCCTCAAGATCTGGCGCCAGAAGAGCCCTGCCGACAGCGGCGCCATGGAGACCCACGTCGTCGATGACGTGAGCACCGACATGTCCTTCCTCGAGCTGCTCGACGTGCTCAACGAGCGGCTCCAGCTGGAGGGCAAGGATCCCGTGGCCTTCGACCACGACTGCCGCGAGGGCATCTGCGGCATGTGCTCGCTGGTCATCAACGGTAAGGCGCACGGTCCCTGGGACGCCACCACCGCGTGCCAGCTGCACATGCGCGCCTTCAAGGACGGCGATGAGATCCTGATCGAGCCCTTCCGCGCCGGCGCCTTCGGCGTCATCAAGGACCTGGTGGTCGACCGCAGCGCCCTCGACCGCGTGATCCAGTCGGGCGGCTTTGTGTCGGTCAACACCGGCGGCGCGCCGGACGCCAACGCCGTGCCCATCGGCAAGCACGAGGCCGACCGCGCCATGGACGCCGCGGCCTGCATCGGCTGCGGCGCCTGCGTCGCGGCCTGCCCCAACGCCTCCGCCATGCTGTTCGTGTCGGCCAAGATCGGACACCTCGGGCACCTGCCCCAGGGCCAGCCCGAGCGCGACCGGCGTGTGTCCGCCATGGTGGAGAGCATGGACAACGAGGGCTTCGGCTCCTGCCGCAACTACCAGGAATGCTCGGCGGTGTGCCCCAAGGAGATCCCCATCGACCTGATCGGGGAGCTCAACCGCGACTGGCGCCGCTGCCTGGTGAAGGGCGCCTGAGGCAGGCCGCAGGGCCACGAATTCAGCACGCCTGGGTGTGCAAAGCGCCTGAACCGAGGGGCGCCCGCGGGGCCTTAGCGCGGAGACCGAGCGGGGCCTCCAAGGGCCTCCAAGGGTCTTGATCGGGCGTCCGGGACGAGCGACGCGCCCCCCCGCGCGCCGATATTGCCCGTAGACTGATGCGTCTCTCCCCTGCTGTGGCCACCGCTCCCGAAGCGAGCGGCCGCGGCTCTCTCCCCGAGTCCGATCCGGAGACGTCCATGCTGCGTGCAACTCTCCGGGCTTCGAGCGTGCTGCTCGGCGCCCTGCTGTTGACCCTCCCCGCTCCCGCTCAGGCAGCCCCGTCCGCCATCACCGCGATGGACGCGCGCGCGACCATCGGCGAGGCGCTCGACACCGGCGCGTTCAGCATCCAGTCCATCGACGTGCCCGCCGAGCCCGGCTCCAGCGTGACCGTCGACGTGACCCTGGGCGAGACGCCCTACACCCTGGCCCTGCAGCGCTGGTCGATCCGCTCGAGCGAGCACTTCGAGGTGCTGGCCCAACTCGAGGACGGCAGCTACCAACGCGTCGACGTCGGCCCCAGCCAGATCTGGCGCGGCGTGGTGCTGGGCGTGCCCGGCAGCCGGGTCTCGGCCAGCCTGACCGGGGGCCAGCTCGACGCCCTGGTGCGCCTCCACGCCGAGCAGCCCGTCTGGGCCGTGCAGCCCCTGCGCGACGCGATCGACTCGGCCGACCGACGCGACCACGTGATCTACAGCGCAGCGGACGGCATCAACCGCGGCTACACCTGCGGGGGCGCCCTGGTCACGGACCCGACGCCCGCGCCGCCCGCCGGCGGCTACTCGGGAGTCGGCACCGAAAAGGTCTGCGAGATCGCCTGCGACGCCGACGTGGAGTTCTACAACAAGAACGGCTCGAGCGTGGCCAACACCGAGGCGGACATCGAACTCATCATCGACCGCGTCCAGAACATCTATCAGCCGGACGTGAGCATCAGCTACGAGATCACCACGATCATCGTGCGCACCGCCGAGCCCGACCCGTACACCAGCACCAGCCCCGGCACGCTGCTGAGCCAGTTCCGGAATCACTGGAACAGCAGCCAGGGCGGCGTGGTGCGTGACGTGGCCCACCTGTTCACGGGCAAGAACATCAACGGTGGCGTCATCGGCATCGCCTCTCTGAGCGTGATCTGCAACCTGAACTCGGCCTACGGACTCTCGGAGTCACGCTTCAGCGGCAACCTGGCCTTCCGCACGGGTCTGACGGCCCACGAGCTGGGGCACAACTGGTCGGCCGGCCACTGCGACGGCGCGGGCGACTGCTGGATCATGTGCTCGGGCCTCGGTGGCTGCGCAGGCGACATCAGCAGCTTCGGAAACGGCAGCAAGAGCAGCATCAGCAACAAGAAGAACTCGGTGGGCTGCCTGTCCAACGCCGTGCCCCCACCGGCGCCCACGATCAGCGCGGTCTCACCCACATCGATCGGGGCGCTGGGAGGTGTCATCACGGTCACCGGTCAGGGCATGGACGAGGTCAGCATCGCCACTCTGGATGGTCAGGACATCGCCGTCACCGTGGCCAGCGAGACCAGCGTCACGTTCCTCGCGCCCTTCGCCAGCTCGCTGGGCGCGCACAGCCTGACGGTCACCAACGTGACCGGCGTCAGCAACAGCATCTCGCTGCACGTCGTGGCGGAGTCACCGCCCAAGCACTTCGTCCCCGGCGGGATCAACACCTCGACCGACACCACGGCCACATGGACGTTTGCCGGCAGCCCGGGAGACATCGCCGTGTTCCTGCTCGACTTCGACCAGGGCACGTTCCCGTTCCACGGCTTCAGCCTGTTGGCCTCGGACTTCGAGCCACTGTTCCTGCCGCTCAACGCGGCGGGCGTGGGCCAGCTCGTGGTCCCCATTGACCCCAGCTTGCGTGGCGGCGGGTTCTACCACGTGTACGTTCAGCTCGCGTTCCTCGACCCGTCATTCTACTTTGCCACAGGCGTCAGCGGCACGATCGTCTACTGAGCAGACGGCGCGCCCGCGACGGCGCGTCAGGCCTTGCCTTGGTTGGCTACAGCGGCGGCGGCGGCGGCCACCGCCTCGGGGTCGCCCAGGTAGCGGCTGCTGACGGGCTTGAGGTCGTCGTCCAGTTCGTACACCAGCGGCACGCCGGTGGGGATGTTGAGCCCCACGATGTCGTCGTCCGAGATGCCGTCGAGGTGCTTCACCAGCGCGCGCAGGCTGTTGCCGTGGGCCGAGATGAGCACGCGCTTGCCGGCCTTCACGTCCGGCGCGATGGTCTGCTCCCAATACGGCAGGAAGCGCTCGACGGTGTCCTTGAGGCACTCGCTCAGCGGCACCTGGGCCGGGTCGAGCGCCGCGTAGCGCGGGTCGTTGCCGTCCCAGCGCGGGTCGTCGCGCGTGAGCTGCGGCGGCGGCACGTCGTAGCTACGGCGCCAGATCTTGACCTGTTCGTCGCCGTGCTCGGCCGCGGTCTCGGCCTTGTTGAGGCCCTGCAGCGCGCCGTAGTGGCGCTCGTTCAGGCGGTAGCTGCGATGCACGGGCAGCCACATGCGATCCATCTGCTCCAGCGCCAGCCAGAGGGTCTTGATGGCGCGCTTGAGCACCGACGTGTAGGCCACGTCAAAGTCGAAGCCCTCGTCGCGCAGCAGCTGCCCGGCGCCCGTGGCCTCAGCGACGCCCTGCTCACTGAGCGGCACGTCGTGCCAGCCGGTGAATCGATTCTCACGGTTCCATTCGCTCTGCCCGTGGCGCAGCAACACGAGGGTCTTCATGGTGGTCGGTCCTTGGATCCTGATCGGGGGGAGGCTGATCAGCCCCCATGAGAACAGGGCGGCGCCGGGCGCGGCAAGCGCGAGACGGCGCGGATCCCGGGCCAGTGGCGGCGACGCTGCGGCCGGGCGCCGCGCCTGCCCTAGAGCTGTAAATGACATACCATCCCCGGCCGGGACGGCCCCGCGGCAGGAGCCCCCTCCGCTCGACCAGAACAGGAGTGCGACGTTGGCCCAGAATCGCGAGCAAAGCGACGCCTTTCCGCTGATCTTCGGTGTCGTGGTCTCGACGCTGCTGGCCGGCACGCTGGTCATCGCGGGCCTGAAGGCGGGCATCACCCCCGGCGTATCGCCGCTGGTGATCCTGTTTGCCTGGGGCGCCTTCACCAAGCGCCTGGCCCGGGGCAACGGCAGCCGCTTCCTGAACATCGCCCAGGTGGCGGGGTCGGCCGGCATGGCCGTGACCGCGGGCGTGATCTTCACCGCGCCGCTGGTGCAGATCCTGTACGCGGATCGCGGCCTCGAGGTGCCGCCGGTGGACGTGATCGCGCTGATCATCCTGTCGGTGGCGGGCTCGCTGATCGGCTTCGGGTTCGTGGGGCTGGGTACGCGCAAGTTCCTGACCGACCCGACCCTGCCTGCGCCGGAGGCCCGGGCCTGCGAGACCATGATCGAGGCCGCCGTGGCCCAGCCGGACAAGCGCCCGCGCCTGGGCCGCTCGCTCTACCTGGGACTCTTCGCGAGCTTCGTCGCGCCGCTGCTGGTGCACCTCGGCGCGGCCAAGGAGCACATCGTGCTCATGGCGCGTGAGCGCGGCGATCGCGCCTTCAGCTTCGACCTGCCCATGAGCCCGATCTACATCGGCATCGGCGGGCTGCTGACCCTCTCGACGGCGCTGCTGGTCTTCGGCGGCTCCATGCTGCGGCTGATTGGCGACTACCTGCTAGCGGGCGTCGAGGCGGGCACCGCCATGGCCAGCGAGTACCCCGACAACTCCATGCGCTGGGTGGGCGGCGGCGCCATGACGGTGGCGGTGGCCTACTCGCTGGTGCGCTTCCTGGGCGCGCGCACGTCGAACCAGGGCGAGGACGATCCGCTGGTGACGGTCGACGCGAACCGGAAGCGGCAGCAGGCGGCGTCCATCGTGGTGGGCATCGGCATCATGATCGCCTGGCTGGTGATGAAGGATGGGCCCAGCTCGTTTGCCGCGGTGATCACCGTGGCGCTGCTGGCCTGCTGCGGCCTGATGGTCATGCTCGGCGCGATCCTCTCACTGCAGATCGGCAGCTCGGCCTCGCCGGTCTCGGGCACCATCTTCGTGACCACGCTGGTGCTGTGCGCCACCGCCATGGCCATGGACCGCAACCAGATCGACGACGTGCTGATCCTCACGCCGCTGCTGGTGGGCGCCTGCGTCGCGGTCTGCACGGCCAACGACTCGAGCCAGGACTACAAGACCATGCAGCTGTGTGGCGTGCGCGTTCAGGACGGCTTTCTGGCGCAGATCCTGGGGCTCATGGGCGGCGCCATCGTGGTGCCGATCGTGCTGTTCATCGCGCACGACGCCTACACGCTCGGCAGCGAGGCCCTGCCCGCGCCCCAGGGGCAGATGTTCGCGACGCTGATCGACGGGTTGCTGTTGAGCACGGACAAGCCGCTGCCCTGGTCGCCCATCCTGGTGGGCCTGGCGCTCGGCGCCGCGGCCGTCTCGATGGACGTCCTGGGCGGACGCCGCGGGCTACAGCTGCCGGCCATGGCGCTCGCGGTGGGCATCTACCTGCCCCCGGCGCTGGGTGTGGGCATCCTCATCGGCGCGTTGTTCCGCTGGTCCGCCGAGGGCAAGCGGCGTCAGTCCGCCGAGTCCATCCTGGCGGCGGCCGGGCTGATCACCGGCGCCGCGCTGCTGGAGCTGATCCTGGGCTCGCTGATCGTGGGCTCCAACTCGGCGCTGTTCTCGTTCGAGCTCTCCGACCTGCTGTTCTGGGAACTCGACAGCGCCGAGGTTCCGGCCGCGACTCACTTCATCAGCGCGACGACACGCAACGTGATCGGCGGCCTGGGCATCCTGTGCCTGGGCGGGCTGCTCTGGTTCAACTCCCGCAGCAAGCGCGGCGAGGCCTGAGCCCTCGAAGACGAGCGCCTCGGTGAGTCGCCTCAGGGGCACCGCCCCGCGTCGAGAGCGTGCCGCTCGCGGCCCGCGTCGAAGCCTCGTTCCGCGAGAGGCGCCGGTGCTAGAGTAGGTCGACCAACCGTCGTTACTCACAGAGGAAGAGACATGTCCCGATTCGGTCTGACGCTGATGGCGTCGCTGCTCCTGCTCACCACCGGCGGCTGTTCCTGGGGCCGGCAACGCGTGAACGTCGAGGGCATGCACGCGCGCGCCGAGGCGCTGCGCCCCGGCGTCTCCACCCAGGAGCATGTGCTGGCGGCCATGGGGACCCACCCCAACCGCGTTATGGACCTGAAGAACGACAAGGAGGCCTGGGTCTACATCTTCGGCGACGGCAAGACCGAGGGTTTCAACATGTTCATCGTGGCCTTCCAGAAGTCGAACATCGGGCTCGACACTGCCATGCTCACCTTCGATGCGAACGGCGTGCTCGAGGACATGTGGATCTCAAACAACTCACAGGAGCTGGAGTGGGAGCTGTGGCCCTTCGGCGATGAGGACGATCTCGAGCACGACCAGGACTCCTGAGCGATGACTCGTCACTGGAGACTCCTGGCGCTGCTGGCGCTGGCGGCGTTCTGCCTGCCCGGGTGCCTGTTCCACCGCACACGCTCCAACGAGCACGTGCTCGATCTCGACACGGCGTCCATCCGCGTGGGGCAGACCACCTGGTCGGAGGTGCTCGACACCCTCGGCCCCCCCGCCGTGGCGAACCAGAACGAAGATATCGGCACTTACCTCTCCGAGCGTCACCTGCTCTACCGCGTCACGGACTCTCGCGACCTCACGCTGATCATCCCGCCCGTCGCGGTGCTCCCGTTCATGCGTTGGGCCGACACCGAGGAGTACCACGAGCTGCTCATCACTTTCGATGAGGACGGCGTCGTGGACGGCGTATTCGTCGAGGAGGTCGGGAGCATCTGGGAGCTGACGCAAGACGAAGAGGACCGCCACCGCGTACCCGTGCGGTCGCTGGGAGGGACGTCATGACGCGCTCGATCACGCCGCTGGTGGCGCTGACCGCGCTGCTGTTCCTGCTCGCCGGCTGCCAATCGGTCAAGACGGGCCTGCCGGTGGCGACCAGCGTCGATGAGGCGCCCCAGGTGACGAATATGGCCGAGGTCTTCGAAGCCATCGGCCTGCCCCAGAGCATTCAGTACGGCGACGGGGGCGAGCGTTTGCTCGTCTACCGCTACAGCGAGTCGCGCGGCGAGAGCCTGGGGCTGGGCCACATACTGCTGCACTGGCGCTGGACCCACCTGCAACAGGGCGCCGACCGCCTGGAGATCCGCCTGAACCGCGCCAACGAGGCGCTGGGCATGCAGGTCTTCACCCAGGTCGGCGACATCGAGCCCCGGCTCAACCCGTACTGAACAGAGCGACCGCAACGCCCTCAGTGGCCACGCGCCGGCCTCGCCGCGGCGGCCTCCGACGCCGCGAGGCGCAGGGCCACGTCACGCTGGGGGTCGGCCCCCGCGCTGAAGGGCAGCTCGAACGGAACGGTCACGTCGGGCTCGACGCCCACGCCTTCCAAGCGCTCGCCGTCCACCAGCGCGTCCATGACCGCCAGGTAGAGCAGGGCGTCCCGGCCCACGGGGAACGCGCGCCCACCGGTGGCCGCGCCGGCGGTGCGCTGCCCCACCACCGGCCCGATGGCGTGGCGCCGGAAGGCGTGGGCCAGCAGCTCCTTGCCGCTGCGTGTGCCCGCGTCCACCAGCAGCACCACGGGCCGTCGCCAGCGCTGGTCGAAGACGCTGCGCGTGCCATCGCGCGCCACGAACTCCAGCTGCGGCACGGCCTGGTTGAAGAAGTCGAGGTAGGCCGGGTCGGCGCCGCCCCAGCCGCCGCGCAGGTCGAGCACGAGCGCGTCGGCGTCGCGTAGCTCGCCGCTCGTGAGCGCCTGCACCAGGGCCTCGTGCACACGCGGGTCGGCGTAGGACCACACGCGCACGTAGGCCACCCGCGCCGAGTCCACATCGACCAGCTCCATCGAGGCGACCGAGGCCGCCAGCAGCAGCTCCTGGGGTTCGATGCGTTCGGGTACCACGTCGATGCGCAACGCCGGCTCGCCGCGCCGACGACGCACCGAGAGCGAGAGCTCGTGGCCCGCGCGGCCGGCGGCTGAGGACACCTCGCCAAAGGGACGCCCGTCCGCCGAGAGGATCAGGTCGCCCGTGAGCAGACCGGCCCGCGCCGCCGGTCCGCCGTGCAGCACGCCCTGCACCAGGTAGCCGCCCGGCACCGCCCGCCCCAGGAGGCCAAGGCCGTCGTAGGACACCACGCCGTCGTCAAACAGCTCGGGGTACTCGGGGCCCAGACCGAAGATGCCCGCCAGGTCGTAGAAGGCGGCGTCCCGCGCCGTCACGAAGCGCGTGTGGGAGGTGTCGAGCGCGGCCAACATGGGGCCCAGCACCGCCGACAGCTCGCCGGTGTCGCGGCACGCGGCGGCGGCGGCGGAGTGCTCGCGGCGCAGGGCTGCCCAGTCCAGGCCGCGCAGCTCCGGGTCGTAGAAGTGCCGCGCCACCAGCTCGCAGACCGCGTCGTACACGGCGGAGGGCGAGCCGTCACGCGCCCTGGCCGCGCCGAGCGCTGCGTCCCCACCCACGCAGGCAGCCAACAGCAGCGTCGTCGCCGCGGCCAGGATCGCCGGCCTCACGAGGAGCGCTCGTCGCGGCTGGCCACCGCGCTCAGGATGCGCTGACGGTCGGGGTCATTCAGGAGGAGCACAGCAGGCAGGTCTCGGGGGAGGCGTCGTGCACAGCGCGGACCAGGATGAACGCTCGGGCAGGCTCAGGCCAGCAGTCGCAGGGCGCGCGGCAGGACCTCGGCGCGCAGGCGCCCGGCCGGCAGCAGATCCCCGTCGAGATTGACGAGCAGCTCCTCACGCAGCTCCACCTCCAGCGAGCGAACGCGGCGCGTCAGCAGCTCGGGAACTCCGCCCAGCTCGCCGCGCCCCAGCCGGGGCAACAACAGGCAGCGGCGAGCGCGGCTCATGCCGCGCACCAGCAGCACGTCCATCAGGCCGTCATCCAGACGCGCCTCGGGCGCCACCAGCATGCCGGCCCCGGTGTGACGCGTGTTCGAGCCGATCAGCAGATCGACGGGCCCCTCGAAGACGTCGGCCCCGTCGTCGAAGACCACGCGCATGTTGCGGGAGGGCTCAACCAGGGCGGCCAGGGCGCTCCCCACGGCGTAGCGCGGCCGGCCAAGCCAGCGCAGGTGCTCGGCCCAGCGGGCGGCGTCCGCCGCGAGCCCCAGCCCCAACAGGTCGCAGGCGTGATGGCTGACGCCGGCGCCCGTCTCCACGCGCAGCACGTCGATCAAGCGCTGCGACGACGCCAGCAGGCGCTCGATGGCGTCTCCCGGCCCGGCCAGCTCCAGCTCCGCCGCCAGCGCGTTGCCCGTTCCCGACGGCACCAGGCAGACCCCCTGGGTGGAGGCGCGCCGCCCGGCCAGCAGCCCGTCCAGCACCTCACGCAGGCTGCCGTCGCCCCCCACCACGCAGAGCGCGTCCAGCTCGCCGGGCGGCAAGGCAGCGGCCAGCTCGGCCCCGTGGCCCGCGTAGCGGGTCAGCACCAGCTCAACGGACCAACCTGCGGCCTCCAGGCGTCGCCGCGCCGACTCGGCCACCCGCGGCCCATGCCCGCGCCCGCCGTGGGGGTTGGCAAGCAGCAGCGCCCGGGGCGCCGCGCTCGCGAGCGCCCGGCGCGCCGCGCTCACGAGCCCGCGGCGCCACGCGTGTGAGCAGCACCCGCCTTGCCGACAGCGCGGGCGGGCCGCCCGGGGTCAGCAGCCGAGCCCGGTCCGCCTGGGCTCATGGCCCCAGGCGGGCCGCGATGCCCTCGGCCTGGCTGCGCGGCATGCGCACCAACACGTAGGTGCGATGGGGTTGCCCACCGCGCACCTCGTCAGTCCAGACCTCGAGCAGCTCGACGCCGGCGAGGTCCTCATCCGAGAACTGGATCGACTCGGCCTGGTAGTCCGTCCAGCGATTGGTGTCGACGATCACCGACGACGAGGTGACCTGCACCCGGATGGCCCGGCCCAGGTAGGCCACGGCCCGCTCGAACGCGAGCTCCCGTGCGCGCTGGGGGTTGGCGCTGCTGTTGGGCCCGGCCAACCCCACGCCGTAGATGTACTCGTCGTCAAGGGGCGGCTTGTCCACCCAGCGCGGAGGCCCGAACAGACCGCAGGCGGCCAGGCACAAGAGCAAGCCCATCAGTTTGGCAGTGCGCATGGCAGGCTGATCCGAGAGGGTGGAGCGTGAACGAGCCGCAGCCCGGCCGGAGGTCATCCGGACGGGCTGCGCCAAGCCGCTCGAAGCTGTGGCGAAGGGGTCAACCGCCCAGCTTGAAGTCTTCGATGACGGCGCTGGCGTCACGGCCACGCAGCGCATCGAGCTGCTCGTCGAGCCGGCCCATCATGGCCTCCTGGTCGACCTTGATGCGCTCGCGGGTCTGATCCCGACGGAACGAGGCCTCCATCTTGTCCTTGTAGGCCGAGATCACGTTGTTGAACTCGAGCATCATGAGCACGTACTCGGTGTTCGTGCCCGGGTCACGCCAGCTGTCCACATGCTGCGAGCCGGACATGACCTGGTCGGTCACCTGGCGCGAGATCGAGGACCACATCTCCAACGACGAGGCCGTATCCATGCCCTCGTAGAAGTCGCGGTTGGTGCTCTGGTAGTCCTCGACCATGCCCTGGACGAGGATGTTCAGCGTGTTGGCCAGCTCGGTGCGGCCGCGGCCGATGGCCATGGCGCGGCGGCTGGCGGGGTTGGGGTTGTTGGCCGCGATGCCCACGGCGTAGATGGCGGTGGTGCCGCCGTCGTCGTACGCGCTCTGCGGGCGATCGACCCAGTCGGGGCCGCCCTCGCTCACGGGAGTCTGGGCGGTCTCGGTCGACGAACAACCGACCGCAAGCAAGGCGCCGGCGAGGGCGAGGGCGACGAGGGTCGGACGGGCAGGGTTGATCATGGCGGTCTCCAGCTGTGTGGACGGATCCCACCGGGAGGGCTCACTGGCCTCGCGGTGGTGGGCGTCTGCCGCCCCCCTCCTCGGGGACGACCGCCCGGTGTGCAATACGGGTGTGGTCAGCCTGCCAAACCCGCAATCTGGCCGAAAGGGGGGAACGCCACGCGATCACACGGTCGCGAGCGCAGTTTCTTCTCGGCGCTGAGGGCTCGCAGCGGGAGCCGGGCGCTTGGCCCCGATCTTGGCGCCGCCGATTGACCGCTCAAGCGCTGGTTTCCCCTAGCATCCTCCGGGCTTCACACCAACGATGGAGCCGTCGGGACGCTCCCCGCGACAACTGGCACTCGAGGTCGACATGAGATCGCTGATCACGCTGGTGCTGCTGGCGCCATGCATCACCCTGGCTTGCACGAGCCCCCCCAGCGCGGCCCCCTTGCCGGACTGGGCCGATGATCCGTACGCACACCCCGAGTGCCATCAGGCCTACCAGCTCTGCGACGTGGGCATCTCCCCCGGAGTGGGCAGCGACGCCCGGGAGCAGGCCCGGCTGCGCGCGCTCGAACACATGGTGGCCCAGATCCAGGTGCAGGTGGCCTCCGAGATCGAGATCACGTCGTCCACGCGCATCGAGGATGGCGACGCCTTCTGGAACGAGAGCCTCAACGAGCAGATCAGGCTGACCGCCTCCGGCGAGCTGCCTGGCGCCACCGTGATCGAGCGCTGGCAGGACAGCGTGGCCGGCGAGACCTACGTGCTGGTGGCCGTCGATCGTGAGCACCTGCTCGATCTGTTGCTGCCGCCGGTGGAGCAGGCCCACGTGAGCGCGTCCGGACTGCTCTCCGCCACCCCGGAGGGAGGCGACGACCCGGCGCGGGAGTTCCTCAACGCGGCGCAGGCCTTCCGGCTGGTGTCAGAGTCCATGGGCGACGCCACCCGCGCCAAGGTGGTGGCCGCGCACACGCCCTTCGCGGCCCGGACCCAGACCAGCTTCGAGCACAGCGCCAGCCTGCTGGCTCGAGCCTCCGATCGACTGGCGTCCCTCTCGGGCGCCATGCGGGTCGAGACCCTCAGCGGCGATGACCAGTTGGGCTCGCCGCGCGGCTCGCTGGCCGAGGCGTTGGTGGCCCGCTTCAGCATCCTCGACGAGGAGGGACACGAGCGCCCCGTGGCTGACCTGCCCGTACGCTTCGAGTCCGAGGCCGGACACGGCCCCGCGCTGGCGGCCCCCGCCAGCACCGACGCCCAGGGGCAGATCCGCTGCCTCGTCACGGACCTGCAGCCCACAGGGCGCTCGGCCAACCGCATCCTGGCCCGCCCTGACGTGGAGGCGCTGTCGCTGCCCGGTGGTGTGCTGCCCCACGCCGCCTTCATCTACCGCCTGCCCACGCCCGCCCAGACGGTGATCAGCGTGGACATCGCCTCCAGCTTCGACGGCAAGCCCCTCAGCGTGGACAACATGGCCGCCACCGTGGCCGGGCACCTGTCCGAGCACGGCTTCGACGCAGGCACCGCCCAGGGCCTGATCGGTCTCTCCGTCGCCGAGCTACGCGGGCGACTCGGGAGCCGCACCCACTACGTGCTGCGCGGCACGGCGAGCTCCTGGTTCAGCAGCCAGGAGGGGCCGCTGTTCTTCTTCAAGGGTCAGGCCAAGCTGGAGCTGGTGGAGCTGTCCACCGCGCGCGTGCAGTCGATCACCACCCAGCCGGAGCTGGCCGGGCACTCATCCAAGAGCGAGCAAGGCGGGGTCAAGGCCCTGCGCGCGGTCAAGCGGCCGCTGCTGGAACTGCTCGACATCGAGTTCGTGTCGCTCTTCGTGCCCAGCGACCGCGGGCAGGGCTGAGAGCGCATGCAGCCCGAAGACGTCGTGCCGCTGCGAGACCGATACGACCCGGGCGTGCCGCCCGAGCAGGCCGCGCGCGCCTTCGGCGAGGTCATGGCCAGGCGCCGCACGGTGCGCGAGTTCAGCGATCGTCCCGTGAGCCGGGCCACCATCGAGGCCATCGTGCGCGCGGCCTGCAGCGCCCCCAGCGGCGCCAACAAGCAGCCCTGGCGCTTCGTGTGCGTTCAAGACCCGGACATCAAACACAAGATCCGGCAGGCGGCCGAAGACGAGGAGCGCGCCTTCTACCGCGAGCGCGCCAACGCCCAGTGGCTGGCCGACCTCGCGCCCCTGGGCACGGACGAGGACAAGCCCTTCCTCGAGCTGGCGCCCTGGCTGATCGTCGTGTTCCGGCTCATCCGCGCGGACGACGGCGGGCAGGTGTACTACCCCACCGAGTCGGTCGGCCTGGCCTCCGGCCTGCTGCTGGCGGCCGCGCACCACGCGGGCCTGGCCACGCTGACGCACACCCCCAGCCCCATGGCGTTCCTGACGCGCGTGCTGCAGCGCCCGGACAACGAGCGCCCGTTCCTGCTGGTCCCGGTGGGCTACCCCGCCGACGACTGCCACGTGCCCAAGGCGGCGCTCAGCCGCAAGCCGCTCGACGAGGTCATGGTTGTGATCTGAGCGGGGTCCGCGCCGCGCCCATGCGCGCCACCAGCGCCGCCGCTCCCATCAGCAGGCCACCCACGACGAACAGCGGCGCGAAGCCCACGTGGGCCGCCAGCCAGCCGCCGCCCAGCAGCCCGAGGCCGCGGGCCAGGATGACCGAGCTGAACGTGAAACCGTAGGCGCCGCCGCGCTGATCAGCCGAGCTGTGACGCGACGCCGCGCTGTAGGCCGTGGGCATGATCCCTGCCAGGAACA
This sequence comes from Planctomycetota bacterium, assembly GCA_003644265.1. The sequence continues at coordinate 3,364 of QNBX01000074.1, read as the reverse complement.
CGCCGCACACCAAGCGCAGGCACAGCAGCTGCGGCAGGCTGGTGACCAAGGCCTGGGCGCCGAAGCTGAGCGCCGCGCCGGCCGCGCACAGGCGGAACACGCGCCGGGGGCCGCGGCGGTCGCCCAGGCGCCCCCAGTAGGGCGTCACGAACACGGTCGCGGCCACCTGCACACTGAAGACCAGGCCGGCTTGCGAGGCCAGACGCTCGGGGTCGACGCCCTTGAGCGTCTCCACGAACAGGGTCAACACGGGTTCGATCAGCGAGGCTCCGAAACGCACCGCGAACACGCCCAGGAGAACGCCGCGCAGAGCCCGGTTGGCGAGCAACAGGCGCAGGTCTCCGGCCACCGCTCGTAGCAGCTTGCCGGGACCGCTCAGGCTGCCCTTCGGAACGGCAGCGCGGGGCGGCTCCACCACCACCAGCGCCACCACCAGGAAGGCCACCAGGCTCGTGCCAGCGCACACGAAAAACACCGCGCGCAGCCCCAAGCTGTCGGCCACGGCGCCTCCCACGAGGGGACCGATGGCGCTACCGCAGAGCACACCCGTCTGCAGCAGCCCCAAGGTGCGACCCTGGCGCTCGGCCGGAGCCGTCACGCTCACCAGCGTCATGGCGGGCGCGAGGAACCCGCTGAAGACGCCCTGAATCAGGCGCAGGGCCAGGAGCTGCCAGATGCTGGTCACCAGGCCCATGCAGCCCACGAAGACCATGATGGCCAGGTTGGCGCGCAGCAGCATGGGCTTGCGACCGACCCGGTCTCCCAGCGAGCCCCACAGCGGCCCCATGAACGCGGCCATGAGCGGCGCCCCGGCCGCCAGCACGCCGGACCAGATGCGCTCGGACTCGGCGCCGCTGACGCCCAGCTCCCGCAGGTAGAGCGGGATCAGCGGGATGAACCCCATCATCCCCACCGCGGTGATGAAGTTGGCCACCCAGACCGCGGCGAAGTTGCGCCGGCCGATGTCGGCCTGGCCGGAGCTGCGCCGGTCGCTGGCGGCCGGCGCGGGCTGATCTTCGTCGGGGGCGCTCACCCTGGCCGACCATAGCACCCCCCCACAACGACGCGGGGGCGGCGCCCGCACAGGACGCCGCCCCCACATCATGCTGCTTGCCGCGGGACGCCTGGGTTCAAGCGGCGCCCGCGAGCCCCGTCATCACTCGATGATCAGGGTCATCAGGTTCGACAGGCGCTCCACCGACGTGTCGAAGTCGGCGGCGATCATATCGAAGTCCAGACCGCTGAGACCGGCCGGGATGAACAGCGGGATCTCAGCCAGGTCGCCCACGAACGGCACCGGTGACGGCGTCACCAGGAACGGATCGATCGGAATACCCGCCACGGCGATCACGCCGACCATGGCACCGAACTGTCCGCCGCGCACCTCGAGGTTGATGGTGGTGTTCTCCTTCGGCGAGAGGTTGCTGGCCGAGAGCGCCACGTCGGCGGGAGCCAGGGTCTCGATACCGATCAGGACGCCACCGGGGCCGTCGTTCTGCACACGCATGACGGCATCGCGCATGGCCGGGGGACGCTTCGACGTGAAGCCAAAGTTGTAGATCGTAGCCAGCTCGATCGGCCCGCCGACCTTGTGACCGGCCAGCATCACGTCGTTGAACTCCCACTTGGCGTTGGCGCCCAGCGTGCTCGTCTCCCAGTCGTTGGCCGCCTGGTTGTCGATGTCGTGGAAGTACGGATCGACGAGGGCGCCCTTGCTGGGCACGGAGAACGAACGGAAGCGACGGTTGACGGTCCAGTTCATGACCGCGTACTCGTAACGCCAGAAGCCGTTGCCGAGGTCCGTGGTGTTGACCGCCACGATGACCGTGCCGTCACCCTTGAAGGCGGCGCGACTGATCATATCGGCGTCGGCCCAGCGCTCGATGGCAGGACCTTCGATCAGGCTGTTGCTGGCGCTCGGCGTGCTGAAGTTCCACTTGTTCCCGTTCCAGGACATGGTGCAGCGGCGCGAGCCGATGTTGTTGTCCAGCTTCTGGTCGCTGTTGACCATGTAGAACGCCTCGTAGTAGTACGTGGCGCCGGGGTTGTTGAGGTCAGCATCGAAGGCCTCAAGCCGGTGGTTGACCGAGCCGTTGCCCGAGCCGTTGGTGCTGCGGATGCAGTCCACCGGCGTGCCGTCAAAGTAGCTGCCTTCGCAGGTCCAGGTGCCCTCATTCGGGTCCCATTCGTCGCGCGGGCCGAGCCAGAAGCGGTCCCCGTTGTTGCTGCTGCCGTAGGTGTCGGAGCAACCCACACCCAGGAACGTGCCGCCGCTCGGGTTCTGGCAGGGCGTGCACTGGCTGTTGCTCAGCGCAAAGAAACCGTGCTTGATCCAGGAGGTGCCGACCTGCTCGAAGCGACCGTTGAGGTCGCGGTGCAGCTGCATGGCGATGCCCGGGTGGTCTTCGTTCATGGCGGCCAGCCAGACGGCGTTGACATCACCCACGTTGCACGAGGTGGTGGCCATGCTCAGGCCGGCGCGACCGTTGGGGAAGCTGCCCACGTGGCCGAGCTGCGTGATGCTGCTGAGGATGCCGAGCTTGACGTCCAGCAGAGTGCCCTCGAAGCCGGCCTGCTCGGACTCTCGCACGTTGGGCGTGAACATGTTCTGGCCCTCGGGATGCTCCCAGGCCTCGGTCGAGACGACATAGCTGGCGTCCAGCTTGCCGTAGCCCAGCGTGGCGCCGATCAGGTCGGGGCGCGCGAGCTTCTCAGCCAACGCAGGCGTGACCACCAGGTCCCAGGCCTTGATGCGCAGCCGGTCCGGCTCGGCGTGCGAGTAGGCCTCGTCCTGCTTGAAGAAGACCTTCACGTAGCACAACAGGAAGTCGGCCTCGTCCGTCCCGTCGTCGGCCGAGAGGAAGAAGTAGTCGGGATCGACCTCGCCGCCCGGCCCGTCGCTGCGCACCTCGTACGGCGCCAGGGAGAAGCCCGTGAAGTCGACCGTGCGTCCGGTGGTGGTCGAGGTCAGCATGAAGCCGCCGTCCACGGTCACCTTGCCGCCGATCACGCCGTAGGGGATGAACTCGCCGTCGCGACCCTGGAGCACGGTGATGTGCTCCTGGTCGGAGAAGTTGAAGCCCATCAGGTCACCGTCCATGGCCTCCTCGAACGAGGTGCCGGTGGCGGCGGTCTCCTGCAGCGCAAACAGCTCCAGGTCGTTCTGGATCAGCATGTCGTCCAGGAAGTGGATCACGACACGCCCCTCGTCGGTCTGAACCGGGCGAATGGCCGCGGACTGCGCGGAGGGCGAGGGGGCGAGGGCGGCGGCCAGGGCCACCACGAGCAGGCTACGGACGGGTTTCATGCGCAGACACCAGAGTTGAGGAGAGATCGAGATGGACAGAGGCAGCAAGTCCCCGCC
>QNBX01000073.1 GCA_003644265.1 Planctomycetota bacterium | reverse complement strand
GGAGATGTCCATCCAAAAGTGACCCACTTGATCAGCCAAAGTTGACCCACCCCGAGCGGTGGGTTCCTCCCGTGATCAGGGCCTGGACCGAGCGGGAGGTGTCCCCGAGCCAGGTGGTTGGTGTGTTGCTGTTGCAGGGCCGCCAGGCCCTGCCTGGGCCCCCCATGGGGGGCCGCGCCGCCGTCGCTGTTTGACCGTGTCCGGCGGCGGCGCAGCTCATGCTCAGTTCTCCTTCATCCCGGCCTGCTTGCCGCCTGCGCGCCGCGCCGACTTGAGCCGGTAGCTGGGCCCGTTCATCTCCAGGATGTGGGCCCGATGGGTCAGCCGGTCGAGCAGCGCCACGGTCAGTCGTTCGCTGCCGAAGATGCTGCCCCACTCTTCGAAAGCCAGGTTGCTGTTGAGGATGATGCTCTGTCGCTCGTGACGCTCGCTGAGCGCTTGAAAGAGCAGGTCCGCGCCGTGCTCACCGATGGCCAGGTAGCCCAGCTCGTCGATGATGGCCAGATCGAGACTGGCGAAGCGTTTCAGGAAGCGATGCAGGGTGTGCTTCTCCTGAGCCGCTTCGAGCTCAGAGACCAGCTCCGCCGCGGTGAAGAAGCGCACCCGCTTGCCCATGCGACACGCGGCCACACCGAGCGCCGTGCAGACATGGCTCTTGCCGGTCCCGCTGCCCCCGAGCGCCAGGATGTTCGTGGCCGTGTTCATGTAGTCGCCCTGCGCCAGGTCATTGAGCCGCTGGATGCTGATGCCCTTCGGCAGCTCCTTGACCTCCAGCTCGTCCAGCGTCTTGATCTGCCGGAAACGGGCCTCCTTCATGCGCCGCTGCACGCGCCGCGAGCGACGCTCGCTCACCTCCTCTTCGAGCAGGCTGTGCAGGTAGCTGCCGAAGTCGCCGCCGGCCGAAAGCACCTCCTTGGCGATCTTCTCGTGCATCCTGCGCATCGACGGCAGCTTCAGCTCCGCCAGCAGCAGCTCGATGCGCGCCTTCATGGCCAGGTCAGACACGCGGCACCTCGCCTTCGGCGGCCGTGCCACGGCCCAGCGAGCCGTAGGCCGAGGCGCTGCCCTGCTCGATGGACGGCCCCTCGAAGACCACGGGGCCGGGAGGCGGCCGACTCTCAGCTCGCCGCTTTCTCAGCTGGTAGCGCACGGTCTCGCGCGAGACACGGGGGTGCGTCAGCGCGGTCTCGACCGCCACTTGCACCGTGGCCGTGCCGTGCTCTTCGCAGAGCATGAGGACATCGACAAAAGCCCTGCTGCCGTCGACCTCTCCCTCAAGTGTCCGCAGCCGACGCAGCAGCTCAGACCAGCAGGGAGCCTGCTCAGAGAGCCATGCCCGCACGGGAATCGCCAGATCGAGACCCCGGGGCTTGCGCTCCAGCAGCGGCAGATAATGGCTCAGCTCCAGCTGCATCTGGCGCCGACCGTGGCAGCGCTCATGGCTCACCGTCTCCCGGTCAGGACCGAGGATCCGTACCCGCTCGGCGTCCATTTTCAGCAGCACCTGATGGCCCACCCAGGCCACCGGCACCGAGTAGGAGTTCGTGCCCGAGCAGACCCACGCGTGCTTGGTGACCTTCGTCTCCCGCGCGCGACTGGCGTCGAAACGACCCGGCGGCAAGGGCATCAGCTCGGCGACCTCGTGCTCCCACAGCTCGCCGATGGTCTGCTCGCGATGCACCGCACAGCGTCCCAGCTCGCGCTCCATGAAGGCGTCGCACAAGAGCTGCAGCGCAGCCCGACCCGTCACGACCGGGATCGGAGAGAGGATCTCGTGACGGCTGTACTTCACCGCCCCCTCCACGCCACCCTTCTCCCAGCCCGCGCCCGGCGCACAGAAGACCGCCTCGAAGCCGTAATGCGCGACGAAGACCTCAAAGCCCCGCTGCTGCACACGGTCCCGACCTTTGAGCACCTTGCGCACTGCGGGCGTGAGATTGTCAAACCACAGCCGACGGAAGACCCCACCAAAGTGCTCAATGGCCTGCGTCAGCCCTTCGAGCAGCGCCTCGCGCGTCTGATTCGGCGCGGCGTACACGAAGGTGCGGCCCGAGAAACAGGCCCGCACCAGCAGGATGAAGACCTTGCTCTGCACCCCGGATTCGTCCTGCACGACACCCTCGAAGAAGTCGACCTGCCCGTCATGACCCGGGTCATACGCCAGCGGCAAGTAGGCGTGGGCCAAGGCGTCGCGCAGGCTGAGTTTGATCTCGGCCACGAGGCGACGCACCGTCACAGCGCTCACCGTGAGACCCTGCCGCTCCAGCAGCCGGTGGTGTCAAGGACCGGGCAAACAAGGCCACCTCAGTTCACCCAAGCAGGGCCACCTCGTCCCGCCTGGAAAAGTGGGCTGACCGTCTGGAAAAGCGTGCTGCTTCCGGCTGGAAGAAACGCCGGATCCGGGTTGGAAAAACGCCACGTCCAGTTCAGGCAAGCAAGGCCACCCGGGCGATCACGTCAGACCTTCGACTGGTCGGTCGGCGGGTTCCTGAAGCTCTTGCCCTCGATGACGACGGTGTGGGCGTGATGCAGCAGCCGGTCCATGGCCGCCGACGCCATGAGGTCGTCGAGAAAGAGCGGGTACCACTCCTCCAAGGCGCGGTTGCTGGTGAGGATGATGGCTCCGCGCTCGTAGCGCTGCCGGATGATCTCGTACAGATCGATCGGCTCGTCGCCTTCCAAGGGCCGTAGGCCGAGGTCGTCGACGACGAGCAGGTCCGGTGCGGTGAAGCGCAGCAGGCGCTTGTCGTAGCTCTGGTCGGCGCGGGCCGCGCGGAGCTGGCCGAGCATCCGATGGGCGGATGTGTAGAGCACCGAGCGACCGGCCCGGCAAGCCCGCTCGCCGAGTGCCTGGGCCAGGTGCGACTTGCCGACTCCGGTCGGGCCGATCAGCAGGACATTTTCGGCGGAGGCCACGAAGTGGCAGGTCGCCAGGTCGATCAGCTTGGCCTTCGGGATCTGCGGATTGAAGGACCACTCGAAGTCATCGAGGCGCTTGGTGGTCTCGAAGCTGGCACGACGCAGGCGCATTTCGAGCTGCTGGCCAACCGCAACCAAGCCTTCAGGGCCACACTAAGCCGGCCCCGAGCGTTGGTCGAGCGCCACCGGGAACTGGTCGCCCATCGAGGCCGTCGTGCCCAATCCCGAACGACGGGCCGCAGAACTGGCGCAGGCCGCACAATCCATATCAAGGCGACAACTATTTTGACACTCACCGCCCACGTTTCGTGCATAATGTGGGATCGAACCAGCCACGAAGTCGGTGGGCCAAGACCCGGTATCCACTGAACCGGGGCCTGCCCGGAGACCCATGATGGCGAATCCAATCGATGGCCTGATCGAGCCTCTCATGGGAGAGGACCGGGGCAGATCGGCGGCCGCTCCGTGAGCCGGGCATTCATATTATGATAGACTTGCATCTGCACATTGCATGCACAAGACGGGGACTTCGTCCCTCCAGGGGCGCTTGAGTTCCTCGGCGAGCGAGTTGCTGGATCAGACATCGTTCTGCCCTGCTGCAGGTCGCCCCCCCGAGTTGCCCGACGTTCATCGTCTCTTGGCGTGGTCCGTACCCCCCCCATTGCAGTTGCGTCACAGGCCTGTCGATGACAGTTGTTGGACGGATGTCCTGGGCGAAGTCCGAGCACTCAGGCCCCGGACTGTTCTCATCAGCAGCGAGGATTTCTGCTGGATAGATCGTGAAGCGATCGAGCGAGTCCGTGCCAAGACGAAGGACTTCCGTGTCAGGATCCTTGCGTACCTGTGCAATCAGCTCGGATTCATACAGTCGTACTACAAGCAGGAGGTCAAGACTGGAAGGACTGGGCTCCCGTTCACGCGGTTCTTGCGCGAGCACGTCGAACGATGCAACTACCCCGCTCTCCTCCAGAAGTGGGCTAACTGCTTCGGTCGCGATAACATGCATGTTCGGCCATGCGCCAAGCAGAAGAATGAGCCCGGAATCATCGAGGACGTGATGCCGATCATGGGCGTCAATACAGACACATGCCTGGGGCAGGAGCGCACCCCGGATATCAACATCTCGCCCGGCGACGACGTCATCGAAGTGATCAGACTCCTGAGCAAGGGCCGCGTCCTCGCCGCTCACGTAGAAAAGAGGACGGGGCTGCGTGGTCTCGCGTCTGCATTCGCGAGGTTGAGGTGGCCCCTCGTCTGGTCTGTCTATTCCAACGGGAGACTTGGGAGACTGCTGCTGCCCGCCGCGGGAGCGGTCATGAGCGAGCGGTTGCCCTCCACCAAGGATGCCGATTGGCTGCGAGACCAGACCAAGGAATGGAACGATCTGCTGTTCAACTCATACTTGGATCCACGTGACCGTGCGTATCTTGATTCCTGATTATGCGTCGGGTCGTGGGGACGCAGGCCTAGTCTTCTCGCCCAGCTATTCAAGGGGACTTGGGAAGCACGGGATTCACGAGCTGCACTCCCCGCATCGTGCGCGAAGATCGCGCGTTGCCACACCGCCGAGAAGAGACTGAAGGTGAGCACGGCAAGCGACTTGATACATCACGCAGAGTCGACACCCGGGAAACCGGCGCTGATCGTCGACGGAGCGGAGATCTCCTATCGCAGCCTGCTGGCAAGGTCTGCTGCCATCGCGCGACACCTGCGAGAAGACAGGGTGGCTCGCGGCGCACGAGTCCTCTACTGCACGCCTGACAAGCTGACCTTCGCCGCAGCGTTTCTTGGCATTACCGGATCGGGCCGGGTCGCGGTTCCCCTACCAGATGGTGCCTCCTCGGGCACCGTCCAGGAGTTGGCCGTTCGCTCCGAGGCGACAGTCGTGCTCATGAGTGACGAACGGGACCCGCCGTCCGGGGTTCCGGTGCTGTCCATCTCGGATCTCGCTGAGGAGCCGGCTCCCTTCGAGCAACTGCTGGGCGAGCTTTCGGACAGCCCGCCTGCCGACGACGAAGCAGCCCTGCTCCTATTCACCTCGGGCACGACATCGAGGAAGAAGGGCGTATTGCTGAGCCAGGGAAACCTGATTTCGGCGACGCGCCACATCAACAAGGCGATGGGCATCGACGCAGACATCCGGGAATACGCCGCGATCCCCCTGCATCACTCCTTCGGCCTGGGGCGGCTGCGGTGCGTCTTGCGTGTCGGGGGGACGTTGGTCGTCAACAACGGCATGTTCGAAGCGGCCAAGCTGTTGCACGCAATCGGGCAGCTTCAGATCAATGCGCTTTCATCGGTGCCCGCGGGCATCGCCCTCTTGATGGGGACTCATGAGGCACATCTGGCTCGGATCGGGGGCGCGATCCGTGTCGTGGAGATCGGGAGCGCAGCCATGCCGGCCGCGCACAAGCAGAAGCTGCTCGAACTGCTGCCGAACGCGAGGCTGTTCATGCACTACGGCCTGACCGAGGCGTCCCGAAGCACGATCATGGAATTGCGAGCCGATCGTGCTCACTGGGACACCGTGGGCACGCCGGCCCCCGGCGTCACGGTCAGCGTCATCGACGAGCACGACAAGAAGTTAGGCCCCAACCAGGAAGGCGAAATCGTCGTCCGGGGGGGGCACGTCATGCAGGGGTATTTCCGCGACCCGGAACTCAGTCGCAGTGCCTTCTGCACGTACGGGTTCCGCACCGGGGACCTCGGCTTCTTGGACGACAGCGGCCGTCTCCACCTGCGAGGCCGCAAGGGGGAGATGATCAACTATGGCGGCATTAAGATCTCGCCGCTCGAAGTCGAGGCGAAGCTGCACTCTGTGCTGCCCGGTCTCGAGTTCGCCCTCCTGGGCGTTGGCGATCCGGCAGGCGTGGCGGGGGAAATCCCGGTGCTGGCCTACGTAGCGAGTGAGGAGCCCCCCACGCGCGAGTGGCTCCTTGAGCGATGCGCTGACGTGCTGGACAGGCACGAGTTGCCCCGGGCAATCGTACGAGTTGACGAGATCCCCACAACCCAGAATGGGAAGGTGATGCGCCATGCCTTGGCGAAGAGCATCGAGCCAGCCCTGGGGCAGGAACTCTCGACGTTGTGGCAGAGGTTCCTGGGAGTGGAGGGCGTCGGCGCCCTCGACTCGTTCTTTGCCCTGGGTGGAGACTCTCTGCAAGCCGCGATGCTCGTGAACGAACTCCAGGCACGACTTGGCGTTGACGTGCCCATGGACGCGATCTTCGAGGCTCCGACGATGGCTGACCTCGCTGACTATCTCAAGAAGCACTTCGGCGCCGCAGCTCTCGCCCAGGGGGAGCTCTCAGCCGAGGCTGCGGAGCTGCACGTCGGGCGCAGCCGTGCAGCCGGCTCCGAGGACCGGAAGATCCCGCTGCTCGCGGACCATACAGCGGCGCTGCTTTCCCTCGCACAACAACGTCTGTGGTTCGTCGAGCAACTCACGCCCGGAACTTCGGCTTACCACCTTCCCGAGGCGCTGTTCATCGATGGGGAGCTGGACGTCGGAGCGCTTCAGCGCAGCTTCATCGAACTCGTTCGGCGTCACGAGTCGCTTCGCACCACCTTCGGCGTGGTCGAGGGTCAACCGGTGCAGATCGTCGATTCCTCCGCTGAACTCGAGTTTCGACATGAGCAGATCGAGGGCCGACGTGATCCGGACATGACGGCTCAAGAGATCCTGCACGCCGAACTCAAGCTCCCGCTGCACCTGGAGCATGGTCCGTTGTTCAGGGTCCGACTCTTCGAGTTAGAAAAAGACCATTACGTCCTGCTGTACAACATGCACCACATCATCTCTGACGGATGGTCAAAGAGGCTCCTGTGGGAGGAGCTCAGCGCGTTGTACGGGGCCTTCGTCGCCGGACGCCCCTCGCCCCTGACCGACTTACCGATCCAGTATGCAGACTTCGCGGCATGGCAACGCCATCGCTTGCAGGGCGATCGATTGGAGTCGCAGCTCACATACTGGAGAACGCAGCTGGCCGGCATGGAGCCGCTGCAATTGCGTACGGACCATCCGCGGCCGGCCACACAGAGCTTCCGCGGAGCCGTCGAGTCATTGATCCTCCCGGAGCACACGACGCGAGCGATTCGTGCGGCATGCAGCGAGCAGCACGTGACGGTCTTCATGTTGCTGCTCTCCGCCTTCAACGCCCTCCTTCATCGATACACGCGCCAAGCAGACATCGTGGTCGGCTCGCCGGTCGTTGGGCGGGGCCGCAAGGAGGTGGAGGGGCTGATCGGGTTCTTCGTGAACATGCTCCTGCTTCGAACCGACCTTTCCGGCGACCCGAGCGGTCGCCAACTGATCTCGCGCGTGCGGGCCATGGTGGTCGGCTCGATTCGGTATCAGGAGGTGCCGTTCGAACGGCTCGTCGAGGAATTCGACCCGGAGCGGGATCAGTCCCGCAACCCGATGTTCCAGGTGACGTTCCAGCACCGCAGGCAGAGGAAGGGCGAAATGAAGTTGGGGGATGCCCGGGCCAAGCCGGTTGCCGTCACCCTCCCGACGACGCGATTCGATCTGGAGGCACGCGCGATCGAAGGCCCGGACACAATGACGATCGAGTTCACCTACAGCACGGACCTCTTCGATCGAGACACGATCCAACAGATGCTGGCCCACTTCGGGATCATGATCGAAGGCATGTTGGCTGGGCTCGACACACCCGTTTCGCAACTGCCACTGATGCGGCCGGATGAGCGTCTGCGGCTGATCGCGGAATCGCGCGACAACGCGGGCACGTATGCCCGCGAGCGCTGCATCCACGCTCTCTTCTCAGAGCAGGCTGCGGCGACTCCTGGGGCAGTCGCGATCGTCTTCGGCGCGCGTCAAGTGACGTTCGCCGAGCTGGACTACCGTGCCAACCAACTGGCCAACCATCTTCGATCACTGGCCATCGCGCATGAGACCTGTGTTGGCCTATTCGTCCATCGTTCAATCGAGATGGTTGTTGGGGTCCTGGGCATTCTCAAAGCCGGCGGCGCCTACGTGCCGCTGGATCCAACCTATCCAGAGCCGCGGCTTCGCTTCATGCTGGAGAATACGAACGCGCCGCTTGTCGTGACCCAAGCGAGCCTTGTCGACAAGTTGCCCGACTTCGGCGGCACCGTCGTGCGCATCGACACGGAGTGGCCAGCCATTGCGCAGTGCAGCAGGATCGCCCCGTCGAGCGATGCACGTGCGGACAGCCTCGCATACGTCATCTACACCTCCGGATCCACAGGCGATCCAAAGGGAGTATGTGTCGAGCACCGAAACGTGGTCCGCCTGGTGAACAACACAGACTTCATGTCGCTGGGACCCGACGTGGTCATGCTGCAGTTCGCGCCGATCTCCTTCGACGCTTCGACGCTGGAGCTGTGGGGCAGCATGCTCAATGGCGGAACACTTGTCGTCTTCCCGCCGCACGTCCCATCCCTCGAGGAACTCGCCAGCTTCATCGAAGACCACGGCGTCACCACGCTCTGGCTGACCGCCGCCCTCTTTCACGAGATGGTCGATGGCCCCTTCGAGCGACTCGCGGGCGTGCGGCAGCTGCTGGCCGGCGGCGAGGCCCTCTCGCCCCCCCATGTCCAGCGAGCGTTGGAGCTGATGGGCGAGCACCAGATACTCATCAACGGGTATGGCCCCACCGAAAACACGACCTTCACCTGTTGTCATCGCATGAGTCCCGGGACCCCCGTGGGACCCACTGTTCCCATTGGGCGACCCATCGCCCACACCACCGTCTACGTGCTCGACAGCAGCATGGGGCCGCTGCCCGCCGGCATCCCAGGCGAACTCTACACGGGCGGTGATGGCGTCGCGCGTGGCTACCTTCGCGATCCCGAGCTCACGGCACAGCGTTTCGTTCCCGATCCATTCTCGCGAGAATCCGGCGCACGGCTCTACCGCACAGGTGACTTGGCGCGACGTCGATCCGACGGCACGTTTGAGTTCCTGGGACGGCGCGACCATCAGGTCAAGCTGCGCGGCTTCCGGATCGAGCTGGGCGAAATCGAGACGGCGCTCATGCGCCACCCGTCCGTGCGAACAGCCGCTGTGCTGTGCCTCGGTGACACCAGCAGTGACAGGAAGCTGGTGGCCTACCTCGTCCTCGCGCGCGGCTCCGGAGCGAACGATTCTCCTCCGGCACTCCAGATCGAGGCGCTGCGGCAGCACCTCGCGGACGCCCTGCCGAGCTACATGCTCCCCTCCGCGTTTGCGCTCCTGGACGAGCTGCCCATGAGCCCGAACGGCAAGCTGGACCGGACCGCTCTGGCCGCGGTCGAGTGCCTCGGCGAGCAACGCGGCGAGACCTACGTCGCGCCCCGCACAGACACCGAGCAATGGGTGGCCGAGATCTGGGCCAAGCTGCTCGACACCGAGCGGGTCGGCGTTCACGATGACTTCTTCAAGCTCGGCGGCCATTCGCTGATGGCCATGCAGATGATCAGCCGCCTGCACGGTGAACTGGACGTGGAGATCCCCGTGCAGCAACTTTTTGCTGCACCCACGGTGGCCGGCCTAGCACAGGCCGTCGACGTCCTGCTCTGGGCGTCGACGGGCGGCGCGGGGGAGCCGCTGGACGCGGACCAGGACAACTTCGAGTTGTGAGCGCCACCCAGGACAAGCCCGACACCTGGAGTCAGGCGAAGCGGGGCGGCAGCACGACCTGAGCCCGCTACCCCCCAGCGGTGACGGGCAGCACGTAGCAAGATATGCTCCAGGATCACGCCGATCCAATCGGACGGCAATCGAGCATTGAGTGCTGATGGAGTCGCGCCATTAACGCCCTGCAGGTGCTGTCCCATGTCCGCCAACTCGGTGGACACGTCTCCGTTGTCGATGGCCGTTTGCAAGTCAACTGCCCCAAGGGCACCCTCACGCCCGGGCTGCGCGACGACTTGAGCCGCCACAAGGCGGAGATCCTGGAACTGCTCGGCTTATCCCGAGCGGGCGCACAGGTCCCCGCCCCTCGGGTCGTCCCACGCAACGAGGTGCTGCCGCTCTCGTTCGCCCAGCAGCGTCTCTGGTTCCTCCAGCAACTGATCCCGGACAACACGAGCTACAACGTCTCGTTCGCCTTCCGCATCCGGGGGGCGCTGGACCGAGCAGCCCTCGAGCGGGCCCTCGGCCTGCTGGTGGAGCGCCACGAGATCCTTCGCACCACTTTTCGGGACGGCAGCGAGGGGCCGGTGCAGGTCATCGCTCCCGCCACGCCGATCACGCTGCCGCTCGCCGAGCTGGAGCCCGGCTCTGGGGAGCCGCCGCTGCGTGCGGCCCGGAACGCCGCCTGGGCCGAGGCGCGACGCCCGTACGACCTCGCTCGCGAGCTGCCCCTGCGCGTCAGGCTCTGGCGGCTGAGTGACGACGATCACGTCCTGCTGGTGGTCATCCACCACATCTGCGTGGACGCCTGGTCGATGGGCATCTTCTGGAACGAGCTGGCCGCTCTCTACGATGCCTGCCGGCAGGGAACCGCGGCCGACCTGACCGAGTTGCCGATCCAGTACGCAGACTACGCGCATTGGCAGCACCAGTGGCTCCAGGGCGAGGCGCTCGAGCAGTTGCTCCAGTCGTGGTCAACGCAGCTGGCAGGCATGGAACCGCTCGACCTGCCGCTGGACCGCACCCGCCCAGCGCACCAGACGTTCAACGGGGCTGTCGAGCGCATCACCCTCGACGCGGCCCTGACCAGCTCCCTGGAACGCCTGGGCCAGCAGGCCGGGTGCTCCTTCTTCATGACCATGCTGGCGGGCTTCGTGGCGCTGCTCCAGCGCTACACCCGACAGGACGATATCGCCGTCGGCACGCCGGCGATTCATCGCGGGCGTGCCGAGTTCGAGGGCCTGCTCGGCTGCTTCCTCAACATGCTCGTGTTGCGCACGGATGTCTCGGGCGACCCGACCCTGCGAGAGCTGCTCAAGCGTGTGCAGACCACGACCTTGGACGGGCTGCGGCACCAGGGCCTCCCGTTCGAGCGCCTGGTCGAGGAGCTGGTCCCGGAGCGGGACCCGAGCCGCAATCCGCTCTTCCAGGTCTTCTTCACCGTCATCAATGAGCCCAACAGCGCGGTGCAGCTCCCGGGCCTCAGCAGCGAACGGCTCGACATGGAGTCGCAGCGCACCAACTTCGACCTGAGCGTCCAGCTGACCCGGGTCGACGACGGCGTGAAGGTCGCCTTCGCCTACAACACGGACCTGTTCGATGCGGAGACCGTGCGCGCCATGATCGGCGCGTACTCGGCGCTGCTCGAGCTGATGCTCCAGGCCCCCGACGCACCCATTGCGTCGCTGTCCCTGCTCAACGACGGCGAACGCGATCGGCTCTTGGCCGCCTCTGGAGAGCAGACCCGGGCGCACGCAGCGCACCGGATCGACGAGCTGTTCGCGCGGCAGGTCGAGCGGACGCCCTCGGCCATCGCCGTGGGTTTCGAAGGCGAGCAGCTCAGCTACCTCGAGCTCGACCAGCAGGCCCGACGCCTGGCGAGCGTGCTGCGGCAACGCGGCGTCGGACCCGGCGTGCTGGTCGGTCTCTGCGTGGAGCGCGGACCGGATCTGCTGGTGGGCACTCTGGGCATCCTGCAGGCAGGCGGGGCCTACGTCCCACTGGACCCGGCCCTGCCCATGGAGCGCCTGCAGTTCATGCTGGCTGACACGGCAGCTCCCGTGCTGGTCACACAGGCTCAGCTACAGGACGGGCTCCCCGAGCACGACGGCGCTGTCGTTCTGATCGACGCCCAGCCCGAAGCCGCCGTGACCACGCCCCCCGCCGCCCGCGACGCCGGCCCCGATGACCTGGCCTACGTGATCTTCACGTCGGGCTCGACCGGGCGACCCAAGGGCGTTCAGGTGCGGCATGCCGGCGTGGTCAACTTCCTGGAGTCCATGGCGCTCGAGCCGGGACTGGGCCCTGACGACGCGCTGCTCGCCGTCACGACGCTGTCGTTCGACATCGCGGCGCTCGAGCTGTTCCTGCCCCTCAGCGTGGGCGCACGCGTGGAGATCGCGAGCCGCGAGACCGCGTCCGACGGCGTGCTGTTGCAGCGCGCCCTGGTCGAGCGCGAGATCACGGTGATGCAGGCCACCCCGGCCACCTGGCAGACGCTCATTCACGCCGGCTGGGAGGGTGACGGCAAGCTCAAGATGCTGTGCGGAGGAGAGGAGCTGCCGCGTCCGCTGGCCGAGGCGCTGCTGTCTCGCGGCGGCGCCCTCTTCAATCTCTATGGGCCCACGGAGACCACGATCTGGTCGGCGGTCACGCGCGTGACGACCGCCGCTGCGGACGAGGCGGTCAGCATCGGTCACCCCATCGCCCAGACTCAGCTGCTCGTGCTGGACGAACAGCTGCGCCCGGTGCCTCAGGGTGTGCCGGGCGAGCTGCACATCAGCGGCGCGGGCCTGGCCCGCGGCTACCTGAACCAGCCCGAGCTGACGCAGCAGCGCTTCGTCCCGAGCCCCTGGCCGGAGCGCATCCCCGGACGCCTGTACAAGACGGGCGACCTCACGCGCATGGACGGGCGGGGGCGCTTGCGCTTCCTCGGCCGCCTGGACCACCAGGTCAAGCTGCGCGGCTACCGGATCGAGCTGGGGGAGATCGAGGCCGCCCTGTCCGATCACCCCGCCGTGCTGCAGGCCGCGGCGCTGGTACGGGAGGACGCTCCAGGGGACCGGCGCCTGGTGGCCTACGTGACGCCCAGCGGCGAGGCCGCTCCCACGAGCGCAGAGCTGCGCGACATGCTGCGGGCCCGCCTGCCGGAGTACATGCTGCCGAGCGCGTTCGTCGTGCAGGAAGCCCTGCCGCTGTCGCCCGCCGGCAAGATCGATCGCCGGCAGCTCGCTGCCCTGGACGCTCCGCAGATCGACGAGCGCAGCGACCGCACGGCCCCACGCGGCCCCACCGAAGAGGCCATCGCAGGGGCCTTCCGCCACTTGCTCGGCCGCACGGACCTGGGCGTTCATGACGACTTCTTCGAGCTGGGCGGGCACTCCTTGCTGGCCACCCAGCTCGTCTCGCGGCTTCGGCTCGTGCTCCAGGTGGAGCTGCCCCTCAGCGTCGTCTTCGACGCGCCCACGGTGGCGGGTCTGGCCAAGCATGTCGCCGAGCAGCGCAGCGGCCCCGGCCGGGCGACGTTGGCGCAGATCACTCCGGTCCCGCGCGATGGAGGCACGCTGCTCTCGTTTGCCCAACGACGGCTGTGGGTGCTGGATCAAGTGGGCACGGGCGCGGCCTACCACATGCAGATCGTGCTCGACCTGAGCGGCCCCTTGGATCTGTCGCTGCTTGAGTTGGCGCTGGCGGACATGATCGCTCGCCATGAGGTCTTGCGCACGCGCTACGAGGCCATCGATGGCGACCCGCGTCAGTTCGTGCAGGACCCCTTCCCCCTGCCGATGCCGTTGGTCGACCGGCGCGACGTCGCCCACGAGGCCCGGGATGCCGCCCTGCAAGAGCTGATCGCACGGGACGAGGGGCAACCCTTCGACCTCGCGCGCGGGTCGGTCCTGAGGACCTCGCTGGTCCAGTTCGACGCCGAGGAGCACACACTGATCGTCACGATTCATCACATCGTGGCGGACGGTTGGTCCATCGCTCTGATCTCGCGTGAAGTCGCCTCGCTCTACAGAGCGCGACTCACAGGTGACGCCCACGGGCTGCCCGAACTCCCGGTCCAGTTCGCCGACTACTCCGCGTGGCAGCGCAGCGGCATGACCGGCAAGACGCTGGAAGACCTGCTCGCCTATTGGACACAACGCCTGGCCGGCGATTTGCCCGTGCTGGCCCTGTCGACGGACCACCCCCGACCCGCGACTCAGACGTTCAGCGGCGCCTCCCAGCGCTTTGCCATAGACCCCGACATCGCCCAGGCGCTGGTGTCCTTGAGTCATGAGCAGGGCGTGACCATGGCGACCATGTGCCTGGCCGCGTTCCAGCTGCTGCTAGGGCGCTTCTGCCGGCAGGATGAGTTCTTGCTGGGCTCGCCCGTAGCCGGCCGCTCGCGGACGGAGATTGAGAGCCTGATCGGACTGTTCGTGAACAGCGTGGTGCTGCGCGCGGACTTGTCCGGCGACCCCCCGTTCAGCGACCTGCTGCAACGCGTCCACCGGACGGCGCTCGAAGCCTATGACCACCAGGACCTGCCCTTCGAGACGCTCGTCGACGAGCTGGCTCCGGAGCGGGATCCCAGCCGCTCGCCGCTGTTCCAGGTCGTCTTCGTGATGCAGTACGGCGCCCAGGCGCGCGTGGATGTGCCGGACCTGGACATCCGCCCAAGAGCCTTCGAGATCAGCTCCACGCGTCATGACTTGGAGCTGTATATCTTCGACCGCCCCAGCGGCCTGAGCGGGCGGCTGGTCTACAACACCGACCTGTTCGACGCCAGCACCATCGAGCGCATGGCCGGCCACTTGCAGACGCTGCTGGCGGGCATCGTGGCCAGCCCCGACGCGCACCTGAGCCAGCTGCCGCTGCTCACTCCGGACCAGCGCGAGCACCTGGGCGCAGACTGGAACTCCACCGAGGTCGAGGACCTCGACCAGGGCTGCATCCACGAGCGCGTGGCCGCCCGGGCGGCTGAGCAGCCCGACGCCGTGGCGCTCATCTTCGAGCAGCAGTCGGTCAGCTACCGCGAGTTGAACGAGCGCGCCAACCAGCTCGCCCACAGCTTGCGCGCCCAGGGCATCGGCACCGACGACCTGGTGGGCCTGTGCGCCGAGCGCAGCCCCGAGATGGTCATCGGCATGTTGGGCATCTTGAAGGCCGGGGCCGCGTATGTCCCCCTGGACCCGGCCTATCCGACGGACCGGATCGCCTTCATGTTGAAGGACTCCGCGGTGACCGTCCTGGTCACCCAGGAGCACCTGCTGAGCGACCTGCCCGAACACTCGGCCCGCGTGCTCTGCCTGGATCGGGATCGTGCCGAGCTTGAGCGCGAGCCCGCCACCAATCCCTCCTGGGAGTCGTCCCTGGATGACCTGGCCTACGCCATCTTCACGTCCGGGTCGACGGGCACGCCCAAGGCCGCGCTGCTCACGCACCGGGGGCTGTGCAACGTCTCCTCCGAGCAGCGGCGCTGCTTCGGCGTGGGCCCCGGCTGGCGCGTGCTGCAATTCTCGTCTCTGAGCTTCGACGCCGCCACCTTCGAAGTCGTCATGGCCCTGCCCAACGGCGCCAGCCTGTGCCTGGGCCAGCGCGGCGACCTGCTGCCAGGCCCCGACCTGATCGACTTCCTGCGCCGCAACCGGATCAACATCGTCACCCTGCCGCCCACTGCCCTGTCGGCCTGCCCGCCGACGGACCTGCCCGATCTGGCCGTGATCACGGTGGCGGGCGAGGCCTGCCCCGCGGAGCTCGTGGCCAGCTGGGCCCCCGGGCGGCGCTTCTTCAACCTGTACGGACCGACGGAGGCGACCATCTGGTCGTCCATCGCCGAGCTCCACGCGGGGGACAGCTCCCACATCGGGCGGCCCGTCGGCAACACCCAGATCCACCTGCTGGATGAGCAGCTCAACGTGCTGCCCATCGGGGTCCCGGGCGAGCTCCACATCGGCGGCCTGGGCCTGGCGCGCGCCTATCACAACCGCCCGGAGCTCAGCGCCGAACGCTTCATCCCCAACCCCTTCGTCCCCGGCGAACGCCTCTACAAGAGCGGCGACCTGGCCCGACGCCGCGCCGACGGCAGCATCGACTACCTGGGCCGCATCGATCATCAGGTCAAGCTGCGCGGCCATCGCATCGAGCTGGGAGAGATCGAAGCGGTGGTCGATCAGCACCCCGCCGTGCGCCAGAGCCTGGTGCTCGTGCGCGAAGACCTGCCCGGTGATCGCCGCCTGGTGGCCTACGTCGTGCACGCGGTCGACGACAGCTCCCCCGACGACGCCGACGCGGACGTGGACCGCGAGCGCGCCCAGGTCGAGCAGTGGCAGACCCTCTACGAGCAGTCGTACGGGGACGCCCCGGCCACCGATCCGGAGGACCGCACCTTCCAGATCGCGTCATGGGACAGCAGCTACAGCGGCGACGCCATCGACCCCGAGGAGATGCGCGAGTGGGTCGACAACACCGTGACCAGCGTGCTGGCCACCGGCCCCGAGCGCGTGCTCGAGATCGGCTGCGGCACGGGACTGATCCTGTTCCGGGTGGCCCCCAAGTGCAGCGAGTACCTGGGCATCGACTTCTCCCAGGCAGCGCTGGACTACGTGCAGGCCCAGCTGGCGGACGTCGGGCTCGAATCGAAGGTGCGCCTGGAGCAGCGCCGCGCCGATCAGCTCAGCGACATTCCCGCCGGCCACTTCGACACCATCGTCCTGAACTCGGTGGCGCAGTACTTCCCGAGCCCCGAGTACCTGCTGCGGGTGCTGGAGAACGCGGCGCGCCTGCTGCGCCCCGGCGGGCGGATCTTCGTGGGGGACGTGCGCAACCTGGCCCTGATCGAGGCCTTCCACACGGCCATCCAGCGCTACCGGGCGCCCGACGACCTGGACCCGGGCCTGTTGCAGCAGCGCATCGAGCAGAGCCTCAATCAGGAGCCGGAGCTGCTCATCGACCCGCAGTTCTTTCTGGCGGTCGTAGAGCAGCTGCCCCTGATCCAGAGCGTCTCGATCGAGCCCAAGCCCGGGCGCTATCTCAACGAGCTGAGCCGCTTCCGCTACGACGTGGTGCTGGAGTTGGCCGAGCTGCCTGCGTCGGCGGACGACGCAGAGCGCATCGACTGGAGCAACGCAGGGCTCAACCTGGCCCAGCTGGACCAGAAGCTCCGCGGCGACGGCCCGGACCAGCTGATCATCGAGGACGTGCCCAACACGCGCACGCAAGCCGACGCCCACGCCAGCGAGCTGCTCAAGGGCGACCAAGCACCGCAGTCTCTGGAGCAGCTGGCCCGGGCGCTGGCCGAGCTGGCCGCTGAGGACACGGCCGCCGACCCCCAGGACTTCCGCGACCTCTGCCGTGATCTGCCCTACGCCTGCTCCGTCAGCTGGGCCCGTGGTCGTGCCGACGGCCGCTTCGACGTGCACCTGCAGCGCCGCTCGCCGGGCACCTCGGCCCGCACCGCGACCCCTGCACCGCAGGGCCTGACCCGTCGGCAGTCCTGGTCCGAGTATGGCAACCAGCCCCTGCGCAACCGCTTGCTGGCGGAGCTCGTGCCGACCCTGCGTGAACATGTCGGACGCAAGCTGCCGGCCTTCATGGTGCCCTCGGCGTTCGTCGTGCTGGACGCCTTCCCGGTCACGCCCAACGGCAAGATCGACCGACGCGCGCTGCCCGTGCCTGACTCGCTGCACCTCGAGCTGGCCGAGGCCTACGAGGCTCCCCGCTCCCAGGCCGAGGAGGCCCTGGTGGAGGTCTGGAAGCAGACCCTCAACGTGGAGCGCGTCGGCGTGCACGACAACTTCTTCGAGCTCGGTGGCAACTCGATTCAGAGCATCCAGATCGTGGCCCAGGCCCGCAGGCTCGGCCTGCACTTCAAGGCCAAGGACCTGTTTGAGCACCAGACCGTGGCCGAGCTGGCCGCCATCTCCGAGAGCTCGGGGCAGGTGCAGGCCGAGCAGGGATTGATCACGGGGCCCATGCCCCTGACGCCCATTCAGCACTGGTTCTTCGAACTCGACCTGGCTGCTGCCCATCACTTCAACCAGTCCTTCGTGCTCGAGGCCCAGCGCACGCTCGACCCCGCGCTGCTGCAGGCCGCGCTGGGCGTGGTCATGCGGCACCACGACGGCCTGCGACTGCGCTTCAGCCGTGGCGACGAGGGCTGGCAGCAGGAGCTCGTGGCGCCACCCGAAGAGGTCCCGCTGGAGCTGCACGACCTGACCACGATCCCAGCGGAACAGCGCGTCGCCAGCATGCAGGACCACGCGGGGCGGCTGCAGGCCAGCCTCGACTTGACGGCGGGCCCGCTGCTCCGCGCCGCCCTGTTCCACGCGGACGGGGAGCAGCGCGACCACCTCTTCTTGGGCATCCACCACCTGGCCGTGGACGCCGTGTCCTGGCGCGTGCTGCTTGAGGACCTGGGCCTGGCGATCGAACAGCTGGAGCGAGGCGCCAAGGTCCACCTGCCTCCCAAGACCACCTCGATGCAGGCCTGGTCACAACGGCTGGTGCAGTATGCCCAGTCCGATGAACTGGCCCAGGCGGCGCGGTACTGGCTCGACCTGCCCTGGCATGCGGTCACGCCCGTGCCCGTGGACCGGTCCGGGCCGCCCGGTGGCGTGGGCTCGCTGGGGAGCGTCAGCATCGAGTTGACGCTCGACCAGACCCGCAGCCTGTTGCAGGACGTACCCCGGGCGCTGGGCGTCCAGATCCACGAGGCCTTGCTGTGGGCCCTGGCAGAGTGCGTGGCCCAGTGGACCGGTACACAGCATGCCCTGCTCGACGTGGAGGGGCATGGCCGTGAAGACGTCCTCGATGGCGTCGACACGTCTCGCACCGTCGGGTGGTTCACCAGCATCTCGCCGGTGCTGTTGGAGCTTCACCCCGGCCTCGACCTCAGCGCCGGCCTGGCAGCCGTCCAGGCGCAGCTGCGCGCCGTCCCCGAGCGCGGTTTTCCCTACGGTGCGGCCCGCTACCTGGCAGAGGATGCGGCCGTCTCGCAGGCCCTGCAACGCTTGCCGCGAGCGCAGATCGCGTTCAACTACCTGGGACAGGTGGACCAGACGGTGGGCGCAGAGTCGGCCTTCCGCAGGTCCGGTGTCTCCGCCGGCGACAGCCGCAGCCCCCGCAACGGCCGCGCGCACCTGCTGGAGGTCAACGGTGGCGTGGTCGCCGGCCAGCTGCGCATGACCTTCGTGTTCGACACACAGGTGCATGACCAGGCCACGATGGACGGGCTGGGCCAACGCTTTGCAGCCCGCCTGGTCGAACTGACCGAGGTGGGCATGCAGGCCCCCACGCGACAGCTGGAGTCCTCCGCCGCCGACTTCGGCTGGAGCGACGACGACATCGGCGACCTGCTGGACGAGCTCAAGTAGCACATCGCAGGTCGCGCATCGCAGGCGGCGCATCGCAGGTCGCGCATCGCGGGCCGCACATCGCAGGCCGCGTCGCGCCGCCGCTCCGGCCTGGCGTACGCCACTCAGGGCGCGATGATGTGCGTCTCGGAGCCCGGGGGCGCAAGCCGTCGCATGCGATGCCAGGCGCCGGTCTCGGGGGCGGCGGCCAACGTCAGCTCGAGCTCGTAGGTCCCGGTCTGCTCCAACGCCAGCTCGTCGATGCGCAGCGCCCCTCGCTTCAGCTGGGCGTCCAGGATCTGCGTCACGCTGCCGTCGGGGAGGCGCAGGGCCAAGCCCACCGGAGGCACAGTGCCTACGGGGAGCACGACGTGTCGCAGCCGGCTGCCCGAGACGGCGTCAAAACGCGACACCCGCCCCGGCGCTGGAGCCGTGAGCGTGGCCGGCAGGCGCAGCTGCGCGCCCAGGTGCGCACGCAGCGCCAAGCGGTAGGAGCCGCCACCAGCACGACCCATGACGCGCACGCGGTAGCGACCCGTCTCCGGCAGGCCGGTCTCGCGCAGGTGGCCCGACCTGACCCAGCGTCCGCTGCGCAGCGGCGACTTGATCTGGACCCCCGAGGGGGCGAACAGCGCCACTGCCGGAGGCGAGCTGTCCTGCAGACCCTTGGCCACCAGCGCGACGCGAGCTCCCGCAACCAACTCGACGCCGAACTCATGCACCTCGCCCGGCGCGAGCATGCCCAGCGCCACGTCGCGCGCGCCGACATCCTGGCTGACGTCGGGCTCGCGAGAGAGCCCGCTCAGCACCTGCGCGACATCCCGCAGCCTGACAAACGCCTTGGCGCTCCCCGCGCTCAGACCACTCTGCGGGAGCAGGTTCGCGAGCTCGTACGGGTCGTGCTTCAGGTCGTACAGCGCGAGCGTCTGATTGCCGTTCTGGAGCTTCCGGTGCAGCTTGTAGCGATCGCTGCCGACGGCCTGCACGCGCTGGTTGTACGGGGGCGGGCCGTTGGGCTTGAAGCTCTCGGTGTAGTGCCAACGCCGGGAGCCGCGTCGGGATGGATGTCTGAGCAACGGCGCCAGATCAAACGAGTCTTCGCCCCCCACAAGGGGCCTCCCGGCCGCCGCGAGCACGGTGGCGTACAGGTCCACCAAGCCCACGCGCGCCGCGCTGCGTCGCGCCTTGGCCACGCCCGGGCCCGCCACCACGAGCGGCACGCGCACCCCCCCCTCAAAGAGCGTGCCCTTCCCGTGTTCTGCGGGCAGCGGCGGGATGATCCCGGACGCCATGGTGCCGTTGTCACCGGCCACGATGACCAGCGTGTGCTCCAGCAGCTCGGGCCCCAGGCCGTCCAGCAAGCGCCCCAGCTCGGTGTCGGCCGCCTCGAGCATGGCGCGGATGACCTGATGGGCAGGCGGGTCCAGGCCCAGCTCATAGGAGTGCAGGTGCGCGGGGGGCACGTGCAGCGGCAGGTGGGGCGCGTTGAAGGCGACGTACAAGAACCACGGCCGTGGCTCGTCGGGGCCTTCGCTCTCGAAGGCCCCGATGAGCTCCAGCGCGTCGTCGACCGTCTCGGTCGTGGCGTACTCGGAGCTCTGCTGAGGCGTGCCGTCCACCAACTTCGTGTAGAACGAATAGGCGAAGGGATCGACGATGTTGAAGTTGCCGAACGAGCCTCGGTGATGCTCGAACCCCACCAGCAGCGGATGCGAGAAGCCGCTGGCGCCTTGCACCGAGAGGTGCCACTTGCCCACCGCCGCCGTGCGGTAGTGAGGCCTGAGCTGCTGCGGCAGGAGCGGCTGGTCGAGCGGGAGTTCCCACGGCGTCCCGCTGCCGGACAGGTGCTTGCCGACGCCGGTGCGGAAGGGCTGTCGCCCGCTCATGACCGTCGCACGCGAGGACGAGCAGTAGGGCGTGGACCAGGCGTTCGTGAACAGCACGCCCTGCTCCGCCAGCGAATCCAGCACCGGCGTGCGCCCGGGCTGCGGGTGCTCCCCGTAGGCGGCCACCAGATCCACACCCACGTCATCGAGCAACACGAGCAGGACGTTGGGCGGCGTCTCGCCGGCATGGACGGCGGGCAACAGCGCAGCCATGACCCCCCAGGTCGCACCCCGGAGGCCCGACTTGAACCACGCGAGCATTTGAGAAACCGGCTCCTGGCCGCTGGCGCGCATGCGCATCCTCCAGCGCCGCTCACCCGTGCCCAGTGCGCGACAGGCTCAAGCATAGTCGATTCTGAGCGCGCGGCCGGGCGCGGCGGCGGAGAATCCAGCTCTCCTCAGCTCCAATGCACCTGAGTGGCCGTCATGCGGCGCGGATGACTCTGCCAGCGGCTGCTAGCCCGCATCTCTCACGACGGACATAGAAACAGGCTGCCCCGGTTGGCATAAACGGTGTATCGAGCAACGCTTACACGCCATCACGGAGGCAGCCTGTTGAGC
>QNBX01000072.1 GCA_003644265.1 Planctomycetota bacterium | reverse complement strand
CGAAGGCTCGATGCAGGCGCCAGACCACCAGCGCCGGGTCGATGTCCACGGCCTGGCTCACCGCGCCCACGCGCAGGCCGAGCCCGTACGAGAGCAGCAGGATCTGCTGGTCCTCCGGCTCCAGGCCGGCCAGGAAGGCGGCCGCTTGGTCGCCACTGCAGGGCGAGATGTGGGCCTCTGTAAACAGCCAGCCCGGCTCTCCCAGCGCCTGTGTGGGCAGCGCTTCGTTCATGCGTCCGCTCTCTCGACCACAGCGGAGGCTGGGCGCGGCGTCGGGGCGGGCAAGCGCGACAGCCCGACGAAGGCCAGCAGCCAGAGCAGGCCGGCGCTGATCACGGCACCCAGGGCCACCGCTGTGGAACCGAACACGACCCCCAGGGTCAGCAGCCCCAAAAAGCCGGCCACGCCGTAGGTGCGCAGCACGACCTGTCGCACGGAGAGTCCGCGCTGTCGCAGTCTCAACGCGAAGTGATCCGGTGAGCCGCGGAAGAACGGGATGCCCTTGCGCGCGCGGTGCCAGGCCACGAAGGCCGTGTCGAAGATGGGCACCGACAGCAGCACCAGCGGTGCCGCCAGGGCCAGGTGGTTCTCGCCGCTGCGTTGTCCGGTGTAGCTCACGATCATGGACAGGCAGCCTACGGTGAAGCCCACGAACAAGCTGCCCGTGTCTCCGAGGAAGATGCGCGCCGGGTTGAAGTTGAAGCGCAGGTAGCCCACCAACGAGCCGGCCAGGGCGATGGCCATGAACGGCACCACCTGTTGCTCTTCGGTCACCACGGAGATTCCGAACAAGAACAGCGCGGCGATGGTGGCCGTGCCCGCGGCCAGACCGTCCATGATATCGATGATGTTGAAGGCGTTGGCGATGCCCGTCACCCACAGCAGGGTGAGGGCCATGTTGCCCCACTCGGGCAGGCTGCCGATGTGTACTTGCACGCCTCCCTTGTAGATCACGAACGCGGCCAGCAGCTGGCCCAGGAACTTGACCGCCGGCGACAGGTTGGTGAGGTCGTCGTAGAGCCCCAGCAGCAGCACCATGAAACCACCGACCAGCATGGCCATGGCCTGGTAGTCGGTGGTCTGGGGCGTGGAGAGCACGCCGTACGCGATGATGAACGACGTCGCCACGGCCAGCCCGCCCAGGTACGGCGTGGCCTGGGTGTGCTTCTTGAGCCGCCCGTCCGGCGCGTCATGGATCTTGAAGGTGGTGGCCACCCGGATCGTCAACGGCGTGACGAACAGCGCCAGCCCCAGCGCCGTGCCAAAGGCGAGGGCATACCAGACGATGTCGGTAACCAGCTGGTCGGGGGTCATGGAGCAGGTGGCGAGGCGTCAGAAGCGGTCGTGTTCCCCCCGTCGGCACGACCTGCGGCGAAACCATAAGCCTTAACCAAAGCCTGCGCTCCCTCAGGGAGCGAGAATCCGGCCTCGACCGTGGCCCGGCCGGCGTCTCCGAGGCGTGCGCGCAGGGCGGGGTCGGCGGCCAGGTCGGCCAGGGCGGCGGCCCATTCCGCCGGGCTGGAGGCCAGCAGGCCGTTCTCGCCATGGCTCACGATGTCGGCGTTGACGCCTACCGGGCTGGCCACCACGGGCACCCCCGCGGCCATGTACTGCAGCAGCTTGAGGGCGCATTTGCCTTCGGCCCAGGGGCTGTCCGGCAGGGGCATGATGCCGACGTCGCAGGCGCCGATCTCGTCGGCTTCGGACAGCTCCGACCAGGGGCGGGCCACCAGATTCAGCCCCTGAAAGGCGGGTCCCTGGGGCAGGCCGCTGCTGATGACCCTCAGCTCCGCGCCCCCGGGCAGCCTCGCCAGCGGTCCGGCCAAGGGCTCCAGGAAGGGGAAGTTGTAGCGCAGCCCCACCCAGGCCACGCGCAGCGGCCCGGGGGCGCTCAGGGCCTAGGCGCGGCGCCGGAGCTGGGTGGCCCGAGCCGCCTCGTAGCGCGCCAGGTCCACCGTGGTGGGGATCACGGCGATCTGCCCTGCATGGGGCCGGGCGGCTTGCTCCAGGAAACGGTTGCCCACGATGACCAGCCGGGCGCGACGCCACAGGTGCGGCAGCTTCTTGCCGTGCCCGCGGGTCAGGTAGATGGCGTCGTCGAACTCCACGATGGTGGGGATGCGCCGGGGCCACAGCGCCAGCTCGACCCAGGCTGGCAGGTAGGGGAAGAGCTGCTGCTCCACCAGGATCAGGTCGGCGTCGGAGGCCCGCGCGCAGAGCACCTGGGCCGTGCGCGCCACCAGCCGCGCCAGGCTGTAGCCGCCCTTGAGCAGGGTGCGCAGGGGCCCGGGCGGTCGTTCCAGGATGGCGAACCACGTGGCACCGAACAGCGGGCGCGTGCGCACCTCGATGCCCTGCTGGGCCAGGGCCGGCAGGTACTGCTCGATGCGATAGCGCGTGCTGGGCCCAATGGAGCTGGTGCGCGTGAGTGCGATGACCTTCACCTCGCGGCCTCCATGGCGCGAGCCGCCGCCTGCTCGAAGGCGTCCAGATGCCGCTCCCAGCCCAGGCGTCGCTCGGCGTGGGCGCGGGCGTGGTGTCCTGCTTGACGGCGCGCCGCGGAGTCCGTGACCAGCGGGCGCAGGGCGGCGGCCAGGGCCTCGGGCTGGCCCGGCGGCACCAGGCGCGCCTCGGGCAGCTCGCCGAGGACCTCGGCGCTCGCGCCGGCGACGGTGGCCACCACGGGCAGGCCGCTGGCCAGGGCCTCGGCGGTCACCATGCCGTAGCCTTCCAGCGAGCGCGTGGGCAGCACGAACACGTCGGCGGCGCGGTACAGCTCGGGCAGAAGCTCGTCGGGCACGCGCCCCAGCAGCGTCACGAGTCCGGCCAGGCCGCGCTCATCGGCGAGGCGTCGCAGCGCTTGGCGCTCGGGGCCGTCGCCGGCGATGGCGACCCGCAGCGGCAGGCCGTCGGCGACGAGTTGGGCTGCGGCCTCCAGCAGGTCCGCCAGGCCCATGCGCGGCACCAGCCGACGCACGCTCAGCAGCAGCGGTTGGGGCTCGTCGGACAGGCCGCAGGCGGCGCGGCAGGCGCGCCGCTCGGCCTCGTCGGCGGGCGGACGGAAGCGGCTCAGGTCCACTCCCGCCGGCGCGATGGTGCTGTGCTCCAACGACGGGCCGTGCAGGCCGGCTACCTGCTCCAGGGAGTAGCGACTGAGCACCAGGACCTGCTGGCTGGCCTTCAGCACGTAGCGGTCGCCACGGCGCAAGACGGTCGAGATGGCGCGCGGCAGCAGGGGCACCGGGCCGTGCGCCCGACCCGCGCGGTAGCGGGCCAGGTACTCGAGGTGATAGGGCGCATAGAAGCTGGCCACGCGCGCGCGGCAGGGCGAGCCCCCGGGCGCCAGGGCGGCCACGGCGCTCAGCAGCTGGTGCGTGCTGAGCACGTCGGCATCGGCTCCCACGCCCGCGGCCAGTGCCGCGCGCACGCCGCGCCAGACCGAGCGGTAGAAGCGCAGCGGGTGGCCCTGGCGGACGGGGTAGCGCACGACCTGCACGCCGTCGCGCACTTCTCGCGCGGCGCTGTCGCCCACCTGTCCGGTCAGCAGCGTGACCTCGTGCCCGCGGCCGGCCAGGCCCGCGCAGACGTCGGCCAGCACGCGCTCGGCGCCGCCGAAGTGGTCAGGAAAGCAGAAGGTGGCCACGGCCAGCAGCTTCATTCGGCGGGCCTCGGCTTGAGCGCGGGGGCCTGGGCCTTGAGCCGGGCGCGGTTTGCGTCGGCCGCGGCCATGAGCGCGGTCATGCTCGCCGCGGCCTTGGGCCCGTCGCCGCTGGGCGCGAGCAGCTGCCGACGCAGCAGCGCGCCGGGGACTCGCGCCGCGCCTCGCACCAGGCCGCTCAGGGCCGCCCAGGGCTGCCCGCGCAGGGCGTACAGCAGGGCGGCTCGCGGCGGGGCCAGCAGCAGCGCCGGCGCCACCCGCAGCAGCACGCGCCCCGGCAGGGCGCCCAGCAGGCAGCTCCAGTGGTTGGCCAGCATCTGGCGTACGTTCAGGGCCGACCAGTGGCCCGTGCTGCCGCCGCCCACGTGCAGCACCCGCGCGCTCGGCACCGTGCGGCAGGTGTAGCCCGCGCGGTCCAGCCGCAGGGCCATGTCGACGTCCTCCCAGTAGAGGAAGAAGCGTGTGTCAAAGCCGCCGGCGTGCTCCAGGGCGAGGCGGCGCCAGAGGGCCGCGCCGCCGAGCGGGCCCAGCACGGCCACGGGCGTGTCGCCGACCTGCTCCTCGCGCAGGCCGTGGTCCCAGTTGATCTGGCCGCAGGCGCTGGTGAGGCCGATGCCGCTGGCGTCGATGCGCGTGGGATCGGCCGCCTGCAGCACGCGCAGGGCCACGCTGCCCAGCTGCTGGTCGCCCTGCAGCGCGGCGGCGGCGGCGGCCAAGCACCCCGGCAGCAGCTCGGTGTCGGGGTTGAGCGTGAGCACGAAGGGCTCGCTGCTGCGGGACAGGCCCGCCACGACGCCCGCCGCGAAGCCGCCGTTGTGGGCCTGGCGCACCAGCTCCACGCCCACGGGCAGGCCGCTCAGGTCCGCGTCGGGCGACGCGTTGTCGATCACCAGCGTGCGCGTGGGCGGCGGCTGCTGAGCCAGCAGGGACGACACGCAGCGACCCAGGGCCTCCCCGCCCCCGTAGTTCACGATGATCGCTACCAGGCCAGGCACGTGGGCGAGTCTACCCCGCTGGATGCCCGCGTCGGTGCTGGGCCTGGACGTGGGCTGCGGTGGGCTGATACGTGGGGCCCGGCGTGGGCCGGTCGCGGTCACGGTCGTGGACGTGCCTGGGCTTCGCTTTGAGCCGCGTCGGTGTCACCATGGCTGGCCCAGATGGACCGACAGCCATGAAAGCCACTCGCCTCGCCCTGATGCTGCTGCTGATCGCCAGCGCCGCGCCGGGCTGCCGCGTGACGGGGGGGCGGCAGGACACGCCGGGCTGGTTGTCCGCCCGAGGTGCCGACTTCATGGACGTCTTCGGCATCCGAGCGGGCCTGGGTCCCGGGCTGGGCGCGTACGCGCGGGCCACCGAGTATCTCCAGCTGGGCTTCATCAAGAAGGGCCCCGGGGAGCGGGATCTGCCGGCACCCAAGGGCGGCTCGCCGCGGGCCTTTCCGTGCTTCATGTTTGGCACCATCGGGCGCTACGGGGGTGCGTGGTTCGAGGGCTCCACGGAGGTCATGTTCCCGGCCTGGTCGTCCCGCGATCGTGAGCGCACGGCCGACTCCCCGCTGGCCATCGAGCGCGAGGTCCTGGCGGGCTACGTGTCGCCCCACGGCGAGCTCGACATGTGGCGCGAGTCCTTTGGCCTGGGCGCTTACGTGCTTCTGGTGGGCGTGGAGGCCGAGGTGCGGCCCTACCAGCTGTTCGACTTCCTGGCCGGGGTGGCGGGCTTCGACCCGGCCGGCGACGACATGCCCGCTGATTCGGGTGCCGCGGCGCCCACCGTGGAGCCCATCGACCCAGCGGATGGTGAGGGCGCTTAGGGAGGCGTGAGCGGCCCCTGGGTTCCCTCGCGCCCCCCTCGACCCCTGCGGCCCCTGCGGGCTACCGCGGGCTACCGCGGGCTACCGCGGCGGAGCAGCCGGCGCGGCGGACAGTTCCAGCAGCAGCTGGCTGGCGGCCATGCGGCGCTCCGGCTCGAGCTTCGGCTCTGCCAGCAACGTGGCGGCCAGCGCCTGGGCTTCGAGCAGTGGGACCACGTCCGGGCGCGAGAGCGCGATGCCGGCCAGGTCGAGCCGCGCGTCCACCAGCGAGGGGTCCTTCTCCAACGCCAGGTGATAGTGGCGGCTGGCTTCCACGGCATCGGGCAGGTCGGTTCCCAGGGCACCCAGGGCCAGGTGTCCCAGGGTCTGATGGGCGAAGGCCGCGTAGCGGTGGTCGGGGTGCAGGCGCAGCGACGCACGCAGCTCGTCAGCCACGCCGGGGCGCAGCTCGTCCTCGCTCAGAAAGCGCCCGGCGCGCTCCAGGAAGGTGGCGTGGTTGAAGCGCACCACCGCCAGGTCGGGCGCCACCCGTGCGGCGTGGGCCCAGAGCGAGAGGTCGTCCCGGAAGACCGCCACGGCCTGCCGGCTGGCGAGCAGGCCGGCCAACAGCGCGGCGCCCGTCAGCACCACGGCCAGTCCGGGGCCCCGGGGCTCGCGTCGGCCGAGCAGCGTCAGCAGCCCGCCCGCGGCCAGGCAGAAGGGCACCGACGGCAGGTACAGGAAACGCTCGGCAAAGGGTTCTCCCATGGGCAGCAGGTGCAGCACGGGCGCCAGGGCCACGGGGACGCCCAGCAGCAGGCAGGCGAGCATGCGCTGCCGGCGCCAGAGCAGCAGCGCGACCATGGCCAGAGCTGCGGTCGCGATCAGCAGCGTGGGTTGGGCCCCGAGCAGCTCATGCCGGTCGTAGTGGATGCGCAGCGGGCTGGGTGCCAGCAGCAGCTTGACGGCCTGACCCACCACATTGAGCGCGACGCCCGCCCGCCCGGCCAAGGGGGTCTGGTGATAGGGCCCCTCGGCCGGCAGGGCCTCTGGCAGCACCGAGGCGCGCAGCAGGAACATGCCCCCGGACACTGCGAACAGGGCGGCCAGACGGGGCCGTGAGCCTGGGCTGGGCGGCTGCCCGCGGCGTCCAGAGAGCAGCTGTCCCAGTCCGATCAGGGCCGGCGCCACGAAGGCGTTCTCTTTGGAGGCGCAGGCCAGGGCCAGCAACGGCAGGGCCAGCCAGGCCGCGGTCCGGTTTGCGCTGAGGTGAGCCCACCAGGCGGCGCAGACCAGCAGGGTGGCCAGCAGCTCGGAGCGGCCCGTGACCCAGGCGATGGCCTCGGCGTGCGCCGGATGCACAGCGAACAGGGCGGCACCAACGGCCGCGGCCCAGGGGGACAGCCCCAGCCGGCGACCCAGCCGCAGCACCAGCAAGGCCGTGGCCGCGTGCAGGATCAGATTGAGCAACAGGAAGGGCTCGGCGCTGACGCCTGGATGCCATTGGGCGCGCCAGCTCGCCACCGTGAGAGGTCGCCAGAGGGCCTGCTCGGCGTGGCCCAGGGCGCTGCCCCAGAGCGGCGCGGCTCCCTGCACCACCGGGTTCTCGACCACGTACGCGCGGTCGTCGTAGACGAAGGAGCCCTGCAGGGCCGGCCAGTTGGCCAGCAGGGCGCAGGCCAGCACCAGCGCGGGAGCGAGCAGCGAGCGTCTCACGGCCGGTCGGGCATCCAATCTCGGGGGGGGCGGGCGGGAGCGGCCACACAGGATGCCGGGCGAAGGCGTCATCCGACACCTCAAGCCGCCGCCGCGCTGCGGCTCGCCAAAGAAGTGCACAGGTCGGGACCCCCGCCGGCCGACGAGAGCGGACATGGATGCGTCCGATTCCAGCCTTCCCTACCGCGGCCCCGACCGCCGGCAGCGCCCCACACCCATGCTCAGCCGCTGGTCCCTGCGGGCTGGACGGCGCAAGGGAGGCCGCCGGGGCGACGAGTCCGAAGAGACCTTCGTCGATCTCTACGATGCCCGGGTTGTCTCTCTTCTGGTGTTCTTTTTCATCCTTACGGTGTTTGATTCGGTGGCGACCCTCAGCTACCTGGGCAAGGGCGGGCGAGAGCTCAACCCGGTGGCCCAGTGGATGATCAACCAGGGCGCCTCGTTCTTCGTGGTGGCCAAGGGTGTGTTGTCTGGCTTATGCCTAATGTTTGTTCTTCTTCATAAGAACTTCAAGCCAGCGCGCATTGCCTTGGGGATCGGGTTTGGGTTCTACCTGATATTGGGTCTGTATCACCTTGTGCTTCAGATCCGCGCTGGTTAAGCGCTCTTAGTCACCACTTTGACGCTGTGACGTCGATCGGGTTGGGCTCGGGCGTGTCGGCTTCGTGACGCAGCCAACCTTTACGTGCGCGTAAACGTTACGACGGGGAACCCGCCCCGTCAGGTGTGCCGTGATGGCTCGCATTCCCGCACCAGATCCCACGCGCCGCATCGGTGAGCTGGCCCAGGCTCTGGGTCTCTCCTCGCGCACCCTGCGGTACTGGGAGGAGCGCTCGCTGATCCCGCCGGCTGCTCGCAGTCGCTGCGGTTACCGGCTCTATGACGCACAGCACGAGCACGCCGCCCGGGGCATCGGTCGCCTCAAGGCCAGCGGCCTCAGCCTGGATCAGATCGCCACCCTGGCCGCTCGGCTCGGTTCCAGTCAGAGCGCCCTGGTTGGGACGAGCCGAGCTCGAGACGCCCTGCAGGGGCAGATCCAGGCGCTTGAGGACTCCATCTCGCTTCAGCGCGAGCTGATCGACGAGCTGAAGGCCTCCCTGGGTCTGTTGGCGCTCTGCAATGGCTGCGAAGGAAAGCCCTATGACGGGCAATGTCTTCGGTGCCTGGACGGTCACGCCGGCCGATCCGCGTTGCCTGCCCCACTGAACTCCCTGCTGCACGCGGCCCTCGCCGCTCCCTCCCGAAAGCACCTCTGATGAAGACCAACGCCCCCACGCCCGCTGATCGCCGCCGGCTCCTGGCCGAGGCTCGCCGTGATGGTGAGCTGCCCGTCGACCTCCTGGATCGCCTGCTGCTGCACGGTTGCAGCTCGCCCGCGCGCTTCTCGGCGCTGCTGCGTGGTCTCGAGGGTGTGTTCGTGGTGGAGTCCAGCGATGGCGAGGATCTGCTCGGGTCGCCGCCCCTGCTGGGCGCCGCGGATGACGTCTTCGGCGGCAAGGACGACCTGCGCGCGTACTCCGAGCTGGTGCGCAGCCTGCCGCGTCTGACCCGCGCAGAGGAGCACACCCTGGCCCGCCGGCTGGAGTTTGCCCGGGCGCGCCTGCGCAGCCTGGTGGCCGATGTGCAGATGCCGGAGGAGACCCGCGTGCGCCTGCTGGAGCGCGGTCTCAACTGCCAGGCGCTGCGTTCGGAGCTGGCCGAGGCCAACGAGGCCGACGAAGCCATCGACATCGATGCGGTGCTCGACGCGCTGCCCTGCGGCTCGTGCGATCCGTGGGTCAGCCACGTGGTCGAGCTCTACGACGAGCTGCGCGCGCGCATCGTGGAGCGCAACCTCTACTTGGTGCTCGGTATGAGCCACGCCTACCGCACCTACGGCGTGCCCATGATGGACCTGGTGCAGGAAGGCAACGCGTCGCTGATCCGCGCGGTCGAGAAGTTCGATTGGCGCAAGGACGTGCGCTTCGGGACCTACGCTGCGTTCTGGGTGCGCCAGGCCGTCGAGCGGCTGATCACGGCCAACCGAGGCATCGTGCGCGTGCCCAACTACATCCAGCAGAAGATGCGTCGACTGCGGCGCGAGGGCAAGCTGCCCCGCAACCCCAAGGACGCCGACCTGAAGGACGTCTCGGAGCTATTCAACATCGACGTACCCGGCGCAACGCGGCTCATGCAGACCGACCGCGGCTGGTTCTCGCTCGATTTGCCCATGGGGCGCGATGACGGGGAGGGCAGCTATGCCGGCGCGCTCCCGGCCGAAGAGGCCGATGAGGACATCACCAGCTCCGAGATGACGGACCTGAGCCTGCGCCTGGAAGAGGTCATGGGGGAGGCCCTGACCGACGCCGAACGCGAGATCCTGGTGCAACGCTACGGTCTGCGGGGGCAGCCGCCACGTACGCTGGATGAGATCGGCAGCGAGCGCAACGTCTCGCGTGAGCGCATCCGCCAGATGCAGATCAAGGCCCTCAAGAAGCTGCAGCGCGTGGGCGCCGCGGATCCGCTGAGCGACTACCTCTAGCATCCGTGGCGCAAGTCATTCCGAGCGCACCGCTGCGCGCGGAATGACTTACGCCACGGATGCTAGACCCGGGGTCGCATCAGCCTGGTGGGTCGTGGAGTTCGAAGACCTCGTCGACCGTGAGGCCGAAGATCCGCGCGATCCGAAAGGCGAGGGCGAGTGACGGCACGTAGCGGCCGTGCTCCAGGACGATGATGGTCTGTCGTGTGCAGCCCGCGCGCTCTGCGAGCTTTTGCTGCGTCATCTCACCGTGCTCGAAGCGCAGCTTCCGGATCATGTTGCGGATGTCAGCCTTCGCCATGCGTGCCTATCCAGCGGTAGCCGATCAGGATGCCTGCGGAGAAGGAGACCGTGAGGGTGAGGAAGACCGACCAGAACAGCAGGTACATGTAGTCGGTCGGGATGCCCTCCCCGCGGAACGACTCGGTCAGCGCCACGCACCAGAACGAGACGGTGATGAGCACCGCAGCCGTCTGCACGTGGGGGGCAAACAGGAGCACGCGCCGATCACGTTCGTCCAGGACCGCGCCACTCGTGCTCCTGGAGAGACTCAGGACGCGTTGCCAGGCGAGCATGGCCACAAAGACGAAACCCACCACCAGCAGTCGCAGGTCGCCATCCGCGGAGTAGGTCTTCGTGCCGGCGTTGGCGACGACAGCGACGCAGGCCAGGATCATGGCGAGCCCGACGAGCAGGCCTGTCCAGGCGCGCTTCTGCAGCGGCGTCATGGCCAGCTGGGCCAGCTCGGCCCGCTCTTCAGGAGAGACCGGTGCGCCCCGACCCCGGATGATCCGGTGCGCGACCAACCCGACCGCGAGGACGAACAGGGCGGCCACCGACACCGCGACGATGGACCAGCGATCCGTGAGACCCATGGCTGCCTCCTCCGACTCTGTGCGAGGAACACGGCTAGTAAGAACTTGATGACAATGTGTCGTATATTTCTTACTTCGTCAAGCGTTTCTGTCCCCGGAGTGGGGATCCGATCGCAGGGCGCCTCGCCGCCAACCGCGCCCGTTACCCCTCGCGGCCCGTCGTTGTCGGGCAGCCCGCGCACCGATCGGCCCTCGCCCCCTCCTGCGCGAGCCGATGGGCTGATAGATTGATGCACCTTCTCCCTGGCCCCGACCGTGATCCACTTCGACCCTCCTCGCGTCCCGACCACGGGTGATGCCGCAGCGCTCCAGCAGGGCGCCGCGCGGAAGATCACGTACCTGCGCGTCTCGGTCACGGACCGCTGCAATCTGCGCTGCCGCTACTGCATGCCGAGCGACCAGGACTTCCTGCGTCCCGACAGTCTGCTGAGCTACGAGCAGATCGTGGCGGTGGCGCGTCCGCTGGTGGCGCGTGGCGTCAACAAGATCCGCATCACCGGCGGGGAGCCGCTGCTGCGCCGCAGCCTGCACACCCTGGTGTCCATGTTGAAGGCGCTGCCGGGCAGCCCTGAGGTGGTCATGACGACCAACGCCCTGCTGCTGGGGCGCCACGCGGCCGCGCTGAAGGACGCCGGTCTCGACCGCCTCAACGTGAGCCTCGACACGCTGCGCCCCGAGCGCTTCGAGCGCCTGGCCCGACGTCCCGGCCTGGAGCAGGCGCTCAAGGGCCTGGACGCCGCGTCCGCGGCGGGCTTCACCAACACCAAGCTCAACGCCGTCGTCATGGGCGGCTTCAACGACGACGAGATCCCCGATCTGCTGACGTTCAGCGCAGAGCGCGGACTGCAGCTGCGCTTCATCGAGTTCATGCCCATGGCCAGCAACGGCTACGGGCTGGACGCTGAGCGTGTGCCCCTCGCCGAGATCCTGGCGCGCATCGCCGCCGTGGGTGAGCTGGTGCCCCTCGAGCGCGGCAGCGGTCCGGCCAGCACCTATCGGTTGGCCTCGACGGGGCAGGAGCTGGGCCTCATCGCCGCGATCTCCATGCCCTTCTGCGACAGCTGCAATCGTCTGCGGCTGACGTCCGACGGCATCCTGCGCAGCTGCCTGTTTGAAGGCGGCGAGGTGTCCGTGCGCGCCCTGCTCGCCGACCCGGACCCCGACGCGCGCCTGGGTGAGGCGCTTGACGTGCTGCGTCGCGTCAAGCCGCTGGTCCACGATGGCCAGGGTCACGTGCACATGAACCGCGTGGGCGGGTAGGCGGCAACCCGCGGGCCGGCGCACGCTCTGAGGCCCGGTCAGCTCTGTGAAGCGATGGCCGCGCGAACCCGGCGCCAGCTCTCCGGACAGGGTCCCGCCGCCAGCAGCTTGTCGAGCAGCTTGAGCGCGGCCTGGCGGAAGCCCACGCGCGCCTTGCGCTGAGCGCTGCGCAGCGCGGGGCCGGTGACCAGCGCGCCTTCGTACGGCGCCGACACCGCCAGCAGCGCGGGCAGGGTGTGCAGCGACAGCGTGCCTGCCGCGAGCAGCTCGCGCGCGCGACCCGGCGCCACAGGTCGCCGATCAAAGACGAGCAGGCGCGCCTTGGCGCTGGGCAGCGACGGTCGCGTGCCCCCGGCGGCCAGCTCGGCGGCCAGCAGCGCCATCCAGGCCTCCAGGCGCTCGGGGTGCGCGCGGGTCAGCGTCTCGGCCCGCCGCCGGGCCCGCTCGCCATCCGAGACGAGCGTCCCGAGCGCGGCCACCAGCTCGCGCTCGAAACCCCGCGTCTCCGCCGACCCGACCTGGGACAGGCCGCGCCCCACGGCCAGCGCCGGCAGGATCTCGCCCTGGGGATCGACGCGCCCCCAGAGTCTGGCTGTCTGCGGCGTGATCCCGAGGCGCGCGCTGGCCAGCGCGGCCGCCAGGGTCGACAGGCTGCGGTTGGACCCGGGCCGCTCGAGACCGGCGTCGGCCGCGGCCTTCAGCGCGTCGTCGTCGCCCTCGGCCCAGGCATGCAGCGCGGCCATGAGCCGGCGCGCGCGCTTCTCCGTCGGCGTGCGCGGGGGCAGCGGCGACGTAGGGGACAGCAGCGCACGGTAGAGCATGTCGGCCAGGGCGTCGTGGCCCGCCTCGTCAAGCTGATCGATGCCGTTGGCAAACAGCGGCCCCGGCTCCAGCTCGGCAAACCGCCCGTTCAGGTCGAGCACGCGACCGCGCCCCGCCAGGTGGCGCACGATCTCCAGCAGCTCAGGCACCTCGACGCGGCCCTGGATGCCCAGGGGGGGTGTGCAGAGCACCAGCGCGGTGCCGTTGCGGTCGGCCCAGGACTTCAGCAGGGTCAGCCCGACGTCGAACGCGTCCCAGTTGATGACCCGACTGCTGAGCTGCTTCTGTGGCGGGATCCTTGCGTTGGGGTCGATGCCGTCCAGCAGCGAGAGGTCGCCCAGCACGACCAGCGCGGCGCGGGCCGGCCCGGCGCCCTCCAGCGCGCGCAGCAGGCTGGCGGGCCGCGCCGACTCGGCGTGGATCACGCGCACCGGGGAGTCACCCAGCACGCCCGTCACGTTCAGCATGTGCTGCAGCCGCTGCGCGACCCGCTCGCCTCCCGCGAACACGGCGCCTCCCACCAGCAGGACGGGGGCGTCGGCGGCCGGCGTCGGCGGCGCGGGAGCACACGCGCGGAACAGCTTGGCGCTCAGGCCCAGGGCGGCCCACAACAGCAGCGCCGAGAGGGTCAGCGTCTTGAGCAGCGCCAAGTTGAGGCCGCGTCGGGGAGCCGCGCTGCCGCCGGGCGCCCCGGGTCGTGCGCTCACGGGGCCATGGCCCGCAGCGTCTGCACCCAGCGCTCGCGTGGCAGCTCGATGCCGCCGGCGTCTGCCAGCTCCAGCAGCTCGGCCAGGCGCCAGTCGACGCGCGAGAGGAAGCGCGGATGCTCGGCGGCCCACACGATCCAGCCGTCGCCCACGCTGGTGAGCTCCTGGGCGTCGCGCGCGTGAGCCGGCGCGCCGACGGCCAGGCGCACGCGCAGGCGATGCACCGCGCGGTCGCCGACGATCAGCAGCGTGGTGTCGGGCGCCACGTGCGGGTGCTCCACCCAGGTCTTCATGGTCTTGGAGACGCGGCCGCGCTTGAGCTCGTCGCGGTCGCCGCTCTGCACGTAGCCGAGCGTCGCCAGCACGCGCGCCTGCGCCTTGTCGGGCGCGTAGTCCTCAGGCAGGTAGCCGGCCTCGTCGGCCAGCTTCTGCGAGGCCTCGTAGCGGCGCTTGCTCTGACCCACCATGCTGCGCACCACGTCGCCGTGGCCGTCTTGCAGGAACAGGTTGCGTCGCTCGTCGGGGTCGGCGTGACGGTCGTAGAGCTCGTGACTGCTGGGCAGCACGTCCAGCAGGCCCAGGGGGTCGCCGGCCATGTCATAGCGCAGCTCCACATCGTCCGCGCCGTTCAGCTTGACCGAGAAGACCGTCTCTTCGCGCGGGCCCAGCAGCGTGGGCGGCGACTGGGGCGCCAGGTGCCGCTCGGCGATCAGCAGCGGCTTCACGCCCACCGGCGAGATGTACTTGTAGTCCGCGGTGGTGAGTGAGAACGAGCGCATGTTGGAGCTCTCGGCCAGCACCCAGTCGACGGCGCGCTCACGGCCGCGCACCAGCCCCAGCAGGCTCTCGCCCTGGGTCGTGTCGGGCGCGGCGAGGCCTTCGACCTCGAGCACGGTGCGCATGATGTCCACCACGCCCACCAGGTCGGGCACGCGCTGGCCGGCGCCCTCGCCTCCCGGCAGGCGCACGATCAGCGGCACGCGCATCTCGGCGTCCTTGAGCGTGAGCCCGTGGCCCACATGCAGGTCGTGGTCGAAGAACGACTCGCCGTGGTCGGACACCACGATCAGCAGCGTGTCCTCCCAGCGCCCGATGTCCTTGAGCTGCTGCACCAGGCGGCCGAGCCACAGGTCGGCCTCGCGGATGCCGGCGTCGTAGTCGTTGAGCATCGATGCCATGCGCGGGTAGGCGCTGACGCCCACGTGCTGCTGCCGGCGCAGGTGGCTGGCCCAGTGCAGCAGGTGGTCGTCGGGCGACGGCGGCGCGGGTCGCGCCCGGAACGGCTGCAGCAGCTCCGGCGCCACCTCGTCGTAGGGCGTGTGTGCGTCGAACGTGTGCAGGAACAGGAACAGGTCGCCGTCGGCGCGAGGCGCGGAGCTCTCGCCGTCTCCGGCGAGCGTCGCGCCGCCCAGCCAGTCGATCACCTCCGGCATGATGCGCGGGAAGCCGTTGACCTGGCCGGCTGCGGTGTCGCGCTCGTGATCGAAGTGATCGAAGCCCTGGTCGAAGCCGTGGTGAGCCGAGACGAAGCCGCCATCGGTGAAGGCCGCCGTGGTGTAGCCGGCGTGCTGCAACGACTCGGCCAGGGTGGGCACGGCGGGCGAGAGCCGCACCGACTCGTTGAGCACGCCGTGGGCCAGCGGGTCGAGCCCCGTGAGCATGGTCATGTGCGAGGGCAGGGTCCACGGCGACGACGCCAGGGCCTGCTCGAAGACCACCGCGCCGCGCGCCAACTCGTCCATCACGGGCGACACGTCGGGCGCGCCGCCGTACAGGCCCAGCCGGTCGGGCCGCAGCGTGTCGAGCGAGACCAGCACCACCGTGCGCGGCCCCTGGGACCGGGGCGGAGGCGTCGCCGGTGCGGGCTGCGCCTCCGGACCGCACGCGCCGCCGGAGCCCACCAGCAGGAGCAGCAGCGCGGCAGCGGCGAGTGTGTTGGGGCGGTTCACGGCGTGGTCATGGTGTCCCGGCGGGCGGCGGCGGGCAAGGGAGCGGCGGCGAGTGGGGAGCGGCGGACGGGCAGCGGCGGACGGGGAGCGGCGGACGGGGAGCGGCGGACGGGGAGCGGCGGCGGGCCGACGAGGGAACCGCCGGGCTGTTCGTGGGTTGCGGGGGCGCTGCGCCTCAGATGCCGCGCCGCAGCCAACGGTCCAGCGGGGTGAACCACCAGCGCAGGCCGAAGTTGGCGCCCAGGTACTGGGCCCAGTTCTCGTAGCGCGCCAGGTCGAAGGCCCAGCGCTGCCAGGCGCGGCGCGTGCCGTCGTCCACGCCCTCGGTGGCGTCGATCAGCTGGCGGTAGTGCTCCCGGGCGGCGGCCACGTTGACGGCCATGTCGGCGCGCGAGGGCACCGCCACCAGCCCCACCAGCCGGCGCAGGTTGCGGTGGTCGCAGTAGATGCGGCGCGCCTCGTCCCAGGCCGAGCGGTCGTGGCTGTGCTCCACCGCGGCATCGGGAACAAAGGCCAGCTTGCCGCCATCGAGGATCACGCGGCGCGACCAGCTCACGTCCTCGCCGAAGTTCACGGGCTCGAAGGGCAGCTGCTCCCACACGCTGCGGCGCATGGCGGCGATGACGTGGTCGTAGCGGATCAG
This sequence comes from Planctomycetota bacterium, assembly GCA_003644265.1. The sequence goes on along the minus strand of QNBX01000072.1, from coordinate 5,477 downwards.
CGCCAGGCGCTCCCACGGGTTGAGCGCGCTCCAGCTGCGTGCGCCCAGGGCCTGCAGCTCGATCTCGCTGCCGCCGGCCCAGGCGCCGATGCGTTGCCGGAGCACGGGATGGCAGCCGGGCAGCGGCACCTGGCGCCCGAAGGTGGCGCAGAGCGAGTCGTCCTCGGCCAGCGGCCGCACCAGCTCGCTGGCCAGGGCGGGCGAGAGCGGCAGGGCGTCCTGCACGCTCAGGATCACGAACTCGCGCTCGGTGTGTTGCACGGCCAGGTTGCGCGTGCCGCCGTGGCTGAAGTCGGCCTGGGCCACCTCGATCACGTCGGCGCCGGCGCGGCGCGAGACCTCGTCGCTGCCGTCGCTGCTGCCGCTGTCGGGGCACACGATCTGCAGCGGGCCCACGCCGGTCTGGTCGAGCCAGGCGTCCATCACGCGCTGCCAGCGCGGCCCGCCGTTGAAGGTCGGGATCACCAGCGCCACCCGCCCGCTCAGGTCGACGGACGACCCGCCTGCGCTCGCGGGCTCAGCGATCGACGACGCGTTGCTGACCGGAGCGCCGGACGCGGGCGACCCGCCGCCGGCTCCCGTGTCAGTCACCCGCGCCACCTGCAGCCAGGCTCTGCGCCATGGCGGCGTGCAGATCCATGGCGCTCGCCAGGCACTGATCGGAGTTGTGGTAGTCGTAGCGCCCGAAGCGGCCCAGCGCGTGCAGCCCCTCCTGGGCGTCGCACCAGGCCAGCGCCGCGCCGCGCTTCGACTCGAACTCGAGGTCGTAGAGGATGTAGCTCACGGGGTTGAGGTAGCCGTCGGTCACGGTCACGCGGGCGCGGTCCAGCAGGCCCGCCTGCTCCAGCCCCGCCGCCACCAGCTCGCGCCCGGCGGCGTCGATGCCCGGCTCCTGGCCCGGCACGTAGGTCACCTCGGCCATGATCGAGCCCTTGCCCGCCGGCGCGTTGTGGGGGCTGTAGTTGGAGAGGTAGGTGATGCGATTGGCCGGCCCCTGCTTGGCGTGGGGCAGGTAGGCCCAGCTGTAGGGCTGCACCTGGTCCTCTTCGACGCCGATCAGATAGCTGGCCACGCCGCGCCAGCGCAGCGCCCGCGCCGCCTGTGCCGCGCCCGGTGCCATGCCCGGCATGAGGTCAGGCAGCAGGTGCAGCGGGACGGTGGAGACCACCTGGTCGAAGCGCTCGCCGTCCACCAGCCAGCCGCCGTCGGCCGCGCGCTCGATGCGCTGCACCCGATGCCGCAGCACGATCCGCTCGCGGATCGGCCGCGCGATGCGCTCGTGCATGTCGGCGAAACCGCCGCGCATGGGGTAACGGAACACGGATTGATGCGTGTAGCCTTCGGTGGTCTTGCCGAGGCTGGACGAGAGCACGTCCTCCAGCGGGGCGTCGGGCACGCGCCCCTCGATCCAGCTGGTGCCGATGGCCGCCAGGTCCGCCTTCCAGATCTTGCGGTTGTAGGGGTCCATGAAGTGCTTCGCGATGCCCTCACCCATCTTCCAGCGGATCCAGGCGTCGAACTCCCGGGGCGCGGGCGCGCCGGCTCCGCGGGCCAGGTGGGCGCGCAGCACGCCCTCGGTGCACTCCAGGTTGTGCTCCAGGGGCAGCTCACCGAGGGCGTTCTCGAAGGGGTAGCTGACCCAGTGGTCGCGGTCGTGCAGGATGCGCGTGCGGCGCTCGCTGACGTGGCAGGGGTCGTCGGCAAAGAGCTCGTCCCAGAAGCGCGAGACGCGCTCGTCGCGGGTAAAGAGGATGTGCCCGCCGGCCAGATCGAAGACGTAGCCGTCCAGCGTGCGGCTGCGGCACAGCCCGCCGATCTCGGCGCCGGCCTCGAAGACGGTCACGTCGTGGCCGTCCTGCTTGAGCAGGCGAGCGATCATGAGGCCCGAGGGCCCCGCCCCGGCGATGGCGATGTGTGCGGACATGGTCGGCCATTCTGGCCAGCGCGGAGGAGGTCTACAATCCCGGCCCCTCGACGGAGTGCCGCCGTGAGCCCGCCAGCCCTCCGCGACCGCGCCCTCGCCGGGCGGGATGGCGTCCGATCCTCCCCCCAGGGCTCGATGTGAGGGACACCAGCCGACAGCCGCTGGCGAGGGCCATCACGGGGCTGGCCCTGCCGGCCGCGCTCTCATTCCTGCTGCAGAACCTCTACCACCAGAACGACGCCTGGTTCATCGGCAAGGTCGGCGGCGCGGCCACCAGCGCCATGATGCCCGTGACCATGGTGGCCGTGGCCAACTTCGGCGTCTTCCTGACCCTGGCGCGGGGCACACAGTCGCTGGTGGCGCGCACCTTCGGCGCCGGCGACCTGGAGGGCGTGCAGCGGGCCCTGGGGCAGGGTCTGCGCCTGGCCATGCTGGCGGTGTTGCCCATGGCCGCGCTGGAGTGGGTCTATGCGCGCGAACTGCTGGCGCTCATGGGAGGCGAGGGCGCGGCGCTCGATGCGGGCGTGACCTACCTGCGCATGCTGGTGTGCTTCATGCCCTGCCTGTTCGCCATGCCGCTGATCGACTTCTCGATCCAGGGGCTGGGGGACACCAAGACGCCCTTCAAGCTGCAGCTGCTGGCGGTGGGCGTGAACACGGCGCTCAACTTCATGCTGGTGCTGCCCCACGATCTGAGTTGGGGCGGGGAGGGCCTGAGGCTGCTGACCCGCACGGGCTCGGGCGGCACGCTGGTGGACCTGAGCCTGCCGCTGGCCCTGCCCCTGAGCGGCAGCGTCCAGACCGCGGGGATGGGCGTGGCCGGCGCGGCCGCAGCCACGGGGCTCTCGCGCGGGTTCGTGGCCCTGCTGGGGCTGACGGTGCTGATCCGCGGCAAGGGGCTGCGGCTGCTGCTGACGCGCGCCATGTACCGCCACGACCGCCGCCGCGCCGGGGAGATCCTGCGCGTGGGCGTGCCCGCCGGCAGCTCTACCTTCTTGTTTGCGGTGGTGGGCATGTTCATCACCGGCCTGGTGGGGCGCTTCGGCCAGGACGCCCTGGGCGGCTACTACGTTGGGTTCCGCGCCATCGAATCGGCCGCGTTCATGGTCGTGCTGGGCTTCGGCGTGGGAGCCGGGACGGTGGCCGCCCACGCCGTGGGTGCCGGCGACTTCGCCCGCGCCCGCGCCGCCGGCCACATGGGCGCGCTGCTGTGCGCCGTGCCCATGCTGGCGGCCACGCTGCTGTTCCTGTTGGTCCCGGAGCTGCTGGCCTCGCCCTTCTCTGACCGCCCGGGCATCCTGGCCGCGGCGGCCGCCTACCTGGGCACCATGGCCTGGTGCCAGCTGCCCCAGTCGATGGAGATGGTCTACGGTGACGTCATGGCCAGCTCGGGTTCGTCGGTCCGGTCGGCGCTGGTGTCCATCCCCGGCAACGTGCTGCGCATCCCGTTGGCGTTCGGCGCCGTGGCCATGGGCTGGGGGCTGGCCGGCATCTGGTGGGCCATCGTGGCCACCGCCGTTTTGAAGGGCCTGGGCATGGCCGCGCTGTTCCGCTCCCGGAGCTGGGATCGCGCCGTGCTCAGCGGGCGCGAGCGCGTGCTGGGCGCTGCGGCCAGCGCAGGGAGCGCGCGTCGCGGCGCTGCGGGCGCGCAGCTCGAGTCGCCCGAGGAGGGCACGACGTGAGCTCCGAGACGCCGAACGAGGACGGCGAGGCGCCCGACGCGAGGCACCCGACGCCGACCGCGCTCGATGTCCGCGCGCTGGCCGCCACCCTGGGCGAGGGCCGGGCCACCGTCGCGGTGATGGGCCTGGGCTACATCGGGCTGCCGCTGGTGCGCGCCTTGCTCGACGGCGGGCTCACGGTGCTGGGCGTTGACATCGACCCCGCCAAGATCGAGCTGCTGAGCGCCGGCCGCGACTACCTCACGCACCTGGGGCCGGGCTTCGCGGCCTCGCTCATGCGGACCGGCCGCTTCACGCCCACGGACGATGAGCGCTGCCTGGCCCAGGCCCACGCGGTGATGCTGTGCGTGCCCACGCCCCTGGACGCCGAGCGCCAGCCCGACCTGAGCTTTGTGCAGAGCACGGCGCGGGCCGTGGCTCGGCAGCTGCGGCCGGGCGGCCTGGTGGTGCTCGTCTCCACCACCTGGCCCGGCACCACGCGGGAGCTGTTGCTGCCCATCCTGGAGGGCGAGGGCGCGCGCTCGCTGGGCCGCGATCTGTTCGTGGCCTACTCGCCCGAGCGCGAGGACCCGGGGCGCGCCGACGTCACCACGGCGAGCATCCCGCGGTTGGTGGGCGGCCTCGACGACAGCTCGCGCGAGCTGGCCGTGGCGCTGCTCTCCCGCGCGGTGCGCGAGGTCGTGCCGGTCAGCTCGGCGGAGGTGGCCGAGGCCGCCAAGCTGCTCGAGAACATCTACCGCGCGGTCAACGTCTCCATGGTCAACGAGATGAAGACCGTGCTGACGGCCCTGGGCCTGGACGTGCACGAGGTCATCGACGCGGCCTCCACCAAGCCGTTCGGCTTCCAGCCCTTCCGCCCCGGCCCGGGCATGGGCGGCCACTGCCTGCCCATCGACCCTTACTACCTGGCGCATCGCGCCCGCCGTGCGGGGGTGACGGCGCGCTTCATCGAGCTGGCGGGCGAGGTCGATCGCGCCATGCCCGATTGGGTCGTGCAGCGCTTGGCGGCGGCCCTGGAGCAGCGCGGCTGCGAGCTGGCCGGCGCGCGCGTGCTCGTGCTGGGCCTGGCCTACAAGGCCGACGTGGACGACGTGCGCGAGAGCCCCGCCTTCGTGTTGATCGAGCGGCTGGAGGCGGCCGGCGCGCGAGTCGACGTGCACGACCCGCTGGTGCCCCGCACGCCGGCCGTCAGGCACGCGCAGATCGAGCCGCGAGACTCGCTGCCGCTCACAGCGCAGACGCTGGAGGCGGTGGACGCGGTGCTGGTGGCCACGGACCACTCGAGCATCGACTGGGAGCTGGTGCTGGCTCACGCGCGCCTGATCGTGGACACGCGCGGCGTGTTGCGCGGCCGCGGCGATCACGTCGTGCAGGCCTGACCAATGCACTCCAAGGTGCGTCGTTCGCAGGCGGGCGCGCGTCACCGGCGCCGCGTGGCGTCATAGATTCGTCATCAAACCCAAGCAGAGCGCACACCGTTGGAGCTGCGTCCCTAGACTGTGATGGTGTGTACGTCGCGCCATCGACCGTCGGGTCGGAGCGGGCGGGAGGCGCCAGGCTGGCCGCGCGTCGATGACGGAGGCTGAAGTGACCAGATCGACCTGCTTGTCCGCCCTGGGCGGCATGGACGCACAGCGCCGCTCCCGCGCCGGGCTGCGTGTCGCCGGCGCGTTGCTGCTGGCGCTGAGCGCGGCGGGCTGCAGCGCGACCTGGTTCATGGAGGACGCCGACGCCGAGGTCGCGCATGTGCTGGACCAGGCCGACGGCAAGGCCCTGGCCCACCGCGAGGGCTGGATCGAGCAGCCCGAGCAGCGTGCCGAAGAGGTCGAGCAGGGGCCCGGCGCAGAGGGCTCGGCGGAGACGGACGCAGG
>QNBX01000071.1 GCA_003644265.1 Planctomycetota bacterium | reverse complement strand
TGGGCGGCTCGGCGATCTCCCTCGCAGCGGACCCCTCGGACCCTGATGCGCTGCTGCTGATCCAGTACATCGAGGGCTTGTTCCGCTCGGCGGACGGTGGTGAGACGAGGACGCCCTACGGCTCGGGTCTCTCGACGGAGGTGCGCGAGCTGATCCACGACCCCGCCGACCCGCAGTCGCTCTACGCCTACTCGCCGGATAACGTCTTCCACTCCAGCGACTTCGGTGCCAACTGGACCACGCTGGCCCTGGTGCCCACGGAGTACATCAAGGATCTGGCCGTGTCGCCCGTGACCGGCGATCTGCTCGTGGTGGAGCCTTGGACCGTGCACCGCTCGACGGACGGCGGCGCCAACTGGGGCGTCGCGGCCGCCTTCGTGCCCTACACCGGCGTGGTGCTGGGCAAGGTGGCCTACTCACACGACGCCTCGGTGGCCTACGTGGCCACCTTCGACGGCGTCATGCGCAGTGACGACGGCGGCGCCAGCTTCGGCGCCCCCAACCCGTCGTTCACCGAGTGGGTCCAGGCGATCGACGTCGACCCGAGCGATGCCGACATCGTCCTGGTCGGAACGCCCTTCAACGGCATCTTCCGCAGCACGGACGGCGGCGTGAGCTTCGCCTCCGTCGGCGGCGGCGTGACCGCCGGCAACGCCGAGTGGTTCTCCCGCGACCCCGACGGCACGCTCTGGTACGCCGTGCTCAACAACCTCTACGCCTCCACGGACGCTGGCGTGTCCTGGTCCAGCGTCACCGGGGGCTGGCCTCTCAACACGCCCATCCCCCTCACCATGGACTACGCCCCCAGCGGCAAGCGTTTCCTGGGCTGCGAGGGCGGTGGGCTGTACGACAAGTCCGGCGGCGGGCTGTACGCCATGCCCGCGGGGGCCCCCAGCGCCTGGACGCACAAGGGCTTCCTGGTCTCGCGCATCGACGACGTGGCCATCGCCGGGCCGGGCGGCCTGCGCGTGATCGGGTTCGGCGCCGGTGTCTACGCCGGTGTGCAGGGCGAGCCGCCCACGCCCACCGCGTGGCACGCCGACATCGGCACCGCCACCCGGGCCGTGGCCGTGGATCCCACCGACAGCACCCGCTGGGTGACCGGCGGCGTGGGCGCCTTTCAGGACAACGCCCAGATCGCCATCGTCTCGAACAACGGCACCAGCTTCGTCAAGACCTACGAGGTGTACGGCGCGGGCGCCGTGACGGACATCCAGTTCGACCCCCACTTCGTCGACCGCGTCATGGCGGGCATGTTCCCGGCGGGCTTCGGCACCGCCGCCCTGACGTTGAGTACGGACGGCGGTGACACCTGGAACGACGTGCCGGGCACCGCCGGCTGGTCCACGCGCGCCATCGCATACGACCCGCACACGCCGGGACGCATCATGCAGCTCTCCGACAACAACCAGTGGTCCGAGAGCCTCAACGGCGGTTCGGTCTGGATGCCGCTGCAGGCGGCGTGGTCCGGCACCGGCCCCGGCATGCTGCTGGTGTTCGACCCCTTTGTTCCGGGCCGCATCTACCGCGGCGAGACGGGCTCCGGCCTCTGGCGCAGTGACGATGACGGCAGCACCTGGAGTTCGCTAGGCGTGGGCCTGACCTACCAGTCACGCCTGCTCTGCCACGCGGACATCCCGGGCCTGCTGTGGGTCAGCGACGACTCGGCACAGATCCTGGTGTCGCTCGACGGCGGCGACAACTTCAGCGTGGCGCTCGACGTGCCCCTGGGCCAGAACGGCTCGGCCATGGCGATCGACAGCGGCAGCGGCGACATGCTGATCGGCACCGACGGCTCCTCCACCTGGGAGCTTCCCCACGGCTCGCCCACGGTGGTGCTGGGCGGCGGCAGCGCGGGCACGGGCGGGATCGTGCCGCTCTTCTACCCCAGCGGCAGCCTGCCGACCCTCGGCAACCCGCTGTTCTCGCTCACGGGCGACAAGCTGGTGGGCGGCGCCACGGTCTTCCTGGTGCTGGGCATCACCGAGGTCAGCGCCCCGGCCTTCGGCGGCGTGTTCCATGTGGGCACCATCGTGGAGCCCATCGTGGCCTTCGGTGTGGGCGGCACGCCCGGTGTGGCCGGCGCGGGCTCGTTCACCATCTCGACGCCCATCCCCAACGACCCGATCCTGTCGGGTCTGCCGGTGATCGCGCAGCTGGGCGTGTCCGATCCGGGCGCGATCCAGCCGGGCGGCAAGGTGCTCAGCCATGCGCTGCGCATGACCATCGTCGACTGACCACGCAGCACGGTCGCTCACGACAAGCGCCGAGCGCTCGCAGACCCCCGCCGCGCCCGCGCGCCCCATGCCGTACGCTCCAGGTCCCATGCCGCGCCGCACCAAGCCATACCGCATCGAACTCGAGACCGTGCGCCGGCTCTGGCTCCGGCGTCAGGGGCTGTCTGCGCCGCGCAGCACGGGGCTGACCCGCGCGCGCTTCGTCGAGCACCTCGAGCGCACCGGCGGACTGCAGCTCGACAGCGTGAACGTGCTCGAGCGGGCCCACTACCTCACGCTCTGGAGCCGCTTCGGCGCGTACGACCGCGCGCTGCCGGACCGCTGGACCTATCGCGATCGCGTGGCCTACGAGCACTGGGGCCACGCGGCCTGCGTGCTGCCCGCCAGCCGCCTGCCCCTCAGCCGGCGTGGCATGCGCCGCTTTGCACCGCGCGGGGTCTGGTGGGCGCAGCGCCGGCCCTCGCCCGCGTCCATCCGCCGGGTGCTGAAGCGCCTGCGCAACGAGGGCGCGCTCGAGAGCGCCGACTTCGAGGCCGACAAGTCGGCCTCCGGCCCGTGGTGGGATTGGAAGGAGGACAAGCGCGCGCTGGAGCTGATGTGGCACCGCGGCCAGGTCGCGGTGAGCTCACGCCGCCACTTCCGGCGCGCCTACGACCTGGCCGAGCGCGTCTACGGCGAGGGCCCGGCCGCCACGCTCAGCGAGTGGCAGGACGGCTGGCTGCTCAGCGGCCTGTCCGGCAACGGCGTGGCCAGCGAAAAGCACCTGCTGAACTACTGCACCCACCCGCGACTGCGCGCGCCCGAGCGCCGCCGCGTCATCGCCCGCAACCTGCGCAGCGGGCGCGTGGTCGAGGTCGAGGTGGACGGCTTGACTGGCACATTCCTCGCGCGCCCCGAGCACCTGGAAGGCGCGTCGCGGCTCCCCCCCGCGCGAGGTACCACCCTGATCTGCCCCTTCGACTCGCTGCTCTGGCAGCGCGAGCGCGCGCAGGACCTGCTGGGCTTCACCTATCGCATCGAGATCTACGTGCCGGCTCCCAAGCGCAGGTACGGCTACTACGTGCTGCCAATCCTGCACGACGGGCGGCTGGTGGGCCGGCTCGATCCCAAGCTGCACCGCGACCGCGACGAGTTGCAGATCAAGGCGCTGCACCTGGAGCCGGGCTGTCGGCGCGGGCAGGCGTTTGACGCGGGGCTGGCGGAGAGCGTGCGCGACTTGGCGACGTTCGTGGGCGCACAGACGGTGACGCTGCCGCGAGGCTGGGGCAAGCTGCTGGGGTGAGGGCGCGTGACGACTTGGTCCGCGCGCCGACTGGGTGCGTCAGCCGTCGTACGCCCGCGCCTCCCCTGCCTCCGCCGGCTCGGGGAACCAGCCCCGCGTGGCCAGGCAGAACTTCACCAGCCCCAGCATCAACGGCACCTCGATCAGCACGCCCACCACCGTGGCCAGGGCGGCGCCGGACGACAACCCGAAGAGCATGGCGGCGGTGGCGATGGCCACCTCGAAGTGGTTGCTGGCGCCGATCATCGCGGTGGGCGCGGCGTCGGCGTAGCGCAGCCCGAACAGCCGCGACAACCCGTAGCCGAGCCCGAAGATCAGCAGCGTCTGCAACGTGAGGGGCACCGCGATCCACAGGATCGTGAGCGGGCGCTCGAGGATCACGTCGCCCTTGAACGAGAACAGCAGCACCAGCGTCAGCAGCAGCGCGCCGATGGTGACCGGCGTGAGCACGGGCAGGAAGCGCTCGCGGAACCAGGCCTCGCCACGGCGCGCGATGATCCAGCGCCGACTCAAGAAGCCCGCCACCAGCGGCAGGGCCACGTAGATGCCGATGGACAGGAGCAGCGCCTGCCACGGCACCGGCAACTGGCCGACACCCAGCAGGTAGCCGCCCAGCACGCCGTACAGCACCAGCATGGTCAGCGAGTTGACTGCGACCATCACCAGCGTGTGCGCGTCGCTGCCGCGAGCCAGGTAGCCCCAGACCAGCACCATGGCCGTACAGGGCGCGACGCCCAACAGGATGCAGCCGGCCAGGTAGCTCCTCCAGAGCGGGATCTGCAGCAGCTTGACGCCGTCGTGCAGCACGACCTCGCCCGCGCCGTACTGCCCGCCCAGGGGCAGATCGAGCCCGAACGGCAGCTTGACCAGGTCCGTGGCCTCGGGGCCGATGAAGTGCAAGAACACCGTGCCCAGGAAGAAGCTCGCAATGGCCAGCATGGTGAAGGGCTTGATGCACCAGTTGATGACCAGGGTCAGCAGCACCGGCCGCGCGCTCCTGCCCGCCGCGACGATCTCGCCGAAGTCGGTCTTCACCATGATCGGATACATCATGAGAAACAGGCAGATGGCGATGGGGATCGACACCACCGGCGCGCCGCCGACGTCGAGCGTCATGCCGTCCAGCGCGTGCGCGAAGCCCGGCGCGAAGCGACCGAGGGCCACGCCCGCCGCCATGCACAGCAGCACCCAGAGCGTCAGCAGCCGCTCGAAGCCGTGCATGTGGCGGTTGCTGTTGGCGGAGTTGGCGGAGTCAGTCATGGCGTCCTATCCAGAAATTCGGCCGACGGGGATCGACAGCCGAGGTAGCGGTTGACGGTCCTATCCAAAGTCTTCGATGGGCTCGTCGGGAACGAGATCCTCGACGGATTCGCTCACTGTGAACTCGAACCACTGGTCGAACATCTCGCGAGTCCGAGGTTCGGGCCAGTAGGTCTCGTCGGTGACCCAGCATTCGAGCATCAGCTCGAACAGGATGGACCAGCCCTCCTTGAGGACCGCCTTCCGACCGGCATCGTCGTCCCACGGCGGCACGAGATAGGTTGTGGGATTGCTCCGCATGGACTCGAAGACTCCATCGGCGAGCCCTTCGGCGTCATCCTGTTTGGCCCACTCCAAGTACGGCGTTCGCGGCCTGATGATCACGGCGCAACGGTTCAGGAGGCCCATGTCACGCCGCTCGGTCGTAGTGCCTGAGAAGCCCGCCGAGTCGCTCGCTGCACTGGACCTGGCCCACACCCGCTGCAGCCTTGGCCTCGATGACCTCGTTCCCGATCCCTTGGTGTGGCCGCTCGGCGTGATAGTGCTCGATGAAGCTCGTGACAGCTCGACGCAGCCCGGCCTCACCGAACAGCATCATCCTGTTCAGGCACTCCGACTTGATCGAGAGCACGAACCGCTCTGCGAAGGCGTTGCAGTTGGGAGCTTGGCGCGGCGTCTGGATGATCTCGGTTCCCGCGTCAGTGAGGATTCGTTTGAACTGTGGGGTGAACTTGTCGTCGCGCTCGCAGATCAGGAAGCGATGTCCCGAGAAGAATCCGTCGACGGTGTCGGTCAGGTTCCTTGCGACCTGAGCCATGAATGCACCATCCGGGTTCGTGGTGAGCCCCGCCAGGTGCGCGCCTCGGGTCTTCAGGTCGATCAAGAAGAGCACGTAGTAGGTCGTCAGTCCCTTCGGCGTCCAGACCTCGGTGGAGAAGAAGTCCGTCGCTGCGATCTGACCCCAGTGCGCTTTCAGGAAGGTCCTCCACGACGAGGGTCTGTCGGGCGCTGGCTTGATCCCATTCTCCGTGAGCACGTTCGCGATCGTCGTGGAAGCGACCTGGTGCCCCACGCCCTTCAGCTCACCCTGGATGCGGCAGTAGCCCCAGGTCGAGTTCGCCGTGGCCATGCGGACGATCAGCGCCTTGATCGCCTTCATCAGCCCCGGCCGACCGACGCGCTTCGCCTCGAACGTCCGCTTCGCCGCGATCAGCTTCCGATGCCACCTCATGATCGTGTCGGGCGTGACGATCGTCGCGAAGCGGTTCAGGGCTCGTCGCCCGATGCGCTTTCCTTTCGCCGCGAGACGTCGGCGTTGATCGTCGGTCAGCCGCAACCTCCGTCCCTTGAGCTGCTCCTTGAGGACCCGGTTCTCCTCGACCAAGTACTCGATGACGTCCTGCTGCCGACGGCTCATCCAACCAGCGACAGAGACGAGGAGGAGCTGAAGGGGTTGGATGGCGGCGTTCATGCGGCCATTGTAGGCGGCCACAACTCCTGTCTCGCGATGCCCTTATGACGCGGCTGAGTTTCCGGACACGACGGGCAACCGCCGCACGCCGCGGCTCACTTCTGCTTGCGCCAGTGCAGCGTCTCGAGAGGTAGTCGTCAGCAGGTTGGGTGGGCTCTTCCATCTACGCACAATTTCCCTCCCGCCACCGCCCTTGAGCTGTGGTTGGGGCACGACCTCGCAAGCTAGGCTGGCCGTGGACCTAGAAGGAGAGACGCCATGAAGACAATGGCTCGCAATCTACCCCGTACCTTCCTCCTGTTGCTGATCGCAGGTGTCTTGCCGAGCGCGACGGCGCAGGACTCGCGCGATGGCGCGATCGGTGCTCGGGGGACGAGCTCCGCCGGAGTGACCATGATTCCCGCCGAGCTCGCATCCCTACCGGGGCCTCCACCTACCATGGTGAGGCCACCGCGCGGATACGACTTCGACATCGACACCTACAAGCAGAGCGCGCGGCACCAGACCTCGCGCTTGAGACAGCCCGATCAGATCGATCCGAGCGCCATGCCCGCCTACGCGGGGCCGGAGGCGCCCCCGTACCTTCAGGGCTTCGAGGGCGAGCCCGATAACTGGGTCAACATCCCACCGGACCCGATCATCGCCGCGGGACCCGACCACCTCATGCAGGCGGTGAACAACGTGATTCGCATCACCACCAAGGCCGGCAGCGTGCTCGCCTCGGTTCCGATGCCGACGTGGTGGTCACCGGTCGTGACGGTCGAATTGACCTTCGACCCGTGGCTGCACTACGATCACCACGATCAGCGCTGGGTCATGATCGCGACCGGCTTCAACTACTGCAGTGCGCCGTTCTACTACCTGATCGCGACGTCGCACACGTCGGATCCCATGGGCCCCTGGAGCTTGTGGGCGCTGGAGGCCAACCTGGACGGCGCCGCGTACACCGACTACTGGGCCGATTATCCGAAGATCGGATTGGACGACACGAACTTCTACGTCACGTCCAACCAGTTCTCGTGCAGCGGTTCCTTCAAACACGCGAAGATCCGAGTGATGGCGAAGAGCCAGTTCTACGCCAACACGGGCGGGAGCATCTCCTGGTGGGACTTCTGGGGACTACCGTCCTCGATCCAGCCCTGCCTCACGTTCGGGCTCCCGGACAAGGAGTGGCTCGTGAGAACGCCGAGCTTCGGCGGCAGCGCGGTGCAGGTGTACTCGATCACGGGAACCTGGCCGGACGCCTCGCCGCCGGTCTTGACGGACGAGGGCTCCATCCCGGTGGCCAGCTACTCCGCCCCTCCCAATGCGGAACAGCCGGGAGGCGCGCCCGACCTCGAGACGGGTGACGCGCGCCTGCTCGGTGCCGTCTACCGCAACGGCAAGGTCTGGACGTGCCAGGCCGTCTACGGATCGCCCGACTCGATGTGCCGCTACATGCAGCTCGACGTCGAGAACATGACGGCCACGTTCGACAGGACCTACGGCGCGACCGGCTACTCGTACTTCTACCCGGCGATCAACGTCGACCCCATGGGCAACATGGTCTCGGTGTTCTCGCGCTGCAGCGCGACCGCACCCGAGTTCGCGGGTGCGCGCTTCACCCAGAAGCGCGGCCACGAGGACTTCTTCCAGGTCAGCGCGCCGCTCAAGGCCGGTGAGTCGACCTACGACAAGGTCTACGACTTCGCGCCATACCGCAACCGCTGGGGCGACTACGGCGGCGTCGCCATCGACCCGGTCAACACGACGCACGCCTGGCTGACCCACGAGTACGCGAAACCTCCCGGAACCACGATTCCTCCCTTCATCGGTGACGGCGAGTGGGGCACGTGGATCGGTGAGGTCGGCCAGCCCCCCGTCAACGACGACGGCTTCAGCCCGATCATCGTTCAGGAAGGCACCTACTACGGGACCCTCAACGGCGCGACGACCGACGGTGGTTCCTCCTGTGGATTCGTCGGCGCGGACGCAGACGTCTGGTACGTCTACACCGCACCTTGCTCGGGCATTCTCGACCTCTCGACCTGCGGCTCCCACGACATGAACGGCATTGACGAGGGGACCGACACCGTCATCTCCGTGCACTCGGGTCTGCCAGGTACAGTCGCGAACGAGATCATCTGCAGCGACGACAACCCGTTCTGCGACGGAACCGACGTGGGGGAACTCAGGGACTCCTACGCGCCGCTCGCGGTGACCCAGGGTCAGTTCTACATCATTCGGGTCGCCAACTTTGGTGGCTCTCCTGCGGAGGACTTCCAGCTCCACCTCGATTTGCACGCGGCGCCCTGGTGCGACCTCGGCATGGCCCTCGCCGGAACGAACGGCCTGCCGATGCTCTCGGGTAGCGGCACCCTCGACGGCGGCACCCTCGCGACGCTGAACCTGACCGGTGGCCTGCCCGGCGGCAGCGCCTACTTCGTGCTCGGCGTCGGCGCTCTGCAGGCGCCCTTCAAGGGCGGCACGCTCGTGCCGAGCCCCGACGTGATCAGCGCCGGCCTGCCGCTCGACGGCGGCGGCGCGCTCGAGATCGCCTTCGCGTGGCCCGTCGGCCTGCCCGTCGGCGCAGCGCTCTACTGGCAATCGTGGATCCCCGACGTGGGCGGCCCGGTGGGCTTCGCCGCCAGCAACGGTCTCTTGTCGACGCAGCCCTGAGATCACCGGGTGCCGGTCTCCGACGAGCCCGCTGACTCCCCGACCCGCCAGGTCGGCCTGAAAATGGAAATGATCTTCTGAACTTGACCCCGTCCTGTCCAAATACTCGGCCGACAGTGAACAGCGGGTGTTGGCCAGGTGCGGTGACGAGTTCGGGATGCCGGGCTCTCAAGCAGCGGCCGAGATCGATGGCAGGGTGCTCGCGAATGACCTCAGGACCGTGGACGCACACACCCTCGCCGGTTCAACCTGGGACGGTTCCAGCTGGCCGCGAGGCGACGGCGTTGATCGTCGGACAGGCGCAGCCGGCGTCCATCAAGTTGCTCCTTGAGGACCCGGTTCTCCTCCACGAGGTACTCAATGACCTCCTGCTGGCGGCGGCCCATCCAGCCCGCGACGGAGACCAGAAGGAGCTGGAGCGGCTGGATCGAGGCGTTCATCCGGCCATCGTAGGCGGGCGCAAGTCCATGGTCAGTGGCCAGTTACAGCACGGCTGAGTTTGTGGACAGGACGGGCTTTGGAATACCTATCCGTCCCTCCGCTCGGGTTCCCTGGCCACCCAGGCCTTCGAATCAAGCGGCTCGGCAAGCCCGGATGCCCTGGCCTGGAGGACCAAACCGCCGGTGTCACCCAGCAGGGGGGGCGTTGAGCGTTCTCTCCGGTCCCTGCACGGGTCAGCGATGTCACAGGCGGCTCAGAGCCAGCTTGACAGCCCCCGCATTATCAAGCGTCGAGAACGTTCCGCCCGAGTCTTCACTAAGCCTCTTCAGCACCTGGAAGCCCCCGTCGAAAGCGATCGTGTGGATTTTGACTCGCTTCCCGGCGTTCCAGACGCACTTCACTCGCCTCGTGAGCGTCTCCGGATCGACGATCCCCTCGCTTGGCTCTCCGTCGGAGAGCAGCACGATGGTCTCGGCACCAGCGTCTTCAAGCGCGAGCTCCAGCGCTGCGGAGAGATTCGTTCCTCCCCCGGCGGTGAGCTCCTCGACGAACGCAGTGGCCTTGCGGATTCTCACCTTTGAATCAGCGAGCTTGCCCTGCATCGAGGTGGTCACACCGCCCTTGCTCCAGCGTCTTGCAGTCCCTTCGAAGGGCAGGATGTCGAAGAGGACATCACCTCCGGAAAGAACATCGAGGTTCCTGATGAGTTCCTGCTTTGCGAAGTCGAGCCTCGTGATGGCTCCCTCGGCCTGCGAGCCGGAGATGTGCTCGTCCATCGAACCCGAGACATCCACGATGAAGATCACACGCTCGGGCTTGTATCCGAGCCCGGCGAAGTCGTGGCTCGCGTATCGACTGAGACCCTGGTCGGCCTTGGCATCAGCGATGCGCGCCTGCCTCTCGAGATCCTCGTCCTCGGAGAGCACGTGAACCAAGTCAGCGTGCCGCGACAAGAGCGACTTCCACCCTCGAACACTTGCCCGGGTTTTACCGGTCAGACGAGTCAGGCTGCCGCAGATCCGCCTGAGGATGTCCGGATTCTCAAGGTCGAGCTTGCGCTCCAAGATGTCTACGACGCTTCGATCCCTCCACATCGTCAGAGCCGTGAGCGCGGCCACTTGCGTATAGAAATCGTTCTCGTCCACCAGCTCACTCGAGATCAGCTCCAGGAGCTCCGGCGACGCGCTCTGCGCAAGGATCCTCCCAAGCCCCAGGAGCGCTTGGCCCTTCACAGCAGCGGTCGTCCGCTTTTCTTCCAGCAGGTCGACGAGAGCGTCCTCACCTAGGCTTCCAGGCCGCTCAACCGTAAGGGCGTCGATGACATAGCAGGCGTACGCTTCCTGCTCGGTGTCTTGGGTGTTCTTCTTGTTCAGTGTCTTCAAGATCACCGGCAGCGCCTCTGGAACCTCACACCGGAGGAGGAAGCTGACCAGATCCTCCCGGATCAGCGGATTCTCCTCCCGGCCGACCCTGCGCAGCAAGTGCTTGCAGAACGAGGACGAGAGCGGCGGGCGCACACCCAGCAGTCCGAAGCGGACGTGCCTGCGCGCCTTCTTCTTCTCCGCGAGCTGCCTGAGCTTGGCCTGGGTCTTCGCGTCCTCGAGTTCGTAGAGGATCCCGCCCAAGTGATCCACCAGGAATGGAGGACACTCACCTTCACCCACGTTGAAGAGATCGAGAGCCGTCCGTGATCCTGGCTTCTGCTTGTAGAGGTCCGCCGCCGCCATGCGTTCGGGGAGGCTCAGGCGCCCGTCCCTCAGGTCATCGTACGCCTGGGAAAACTCTTTCGACCCTTGCGCTGCCGCTGACTCGACGAGCATGAGCGTGATGAACGAGCAACACAGGACGACCCTGCTTGCTCTGTAGAGCCACACTCTCTTGCTACGGACTCTGACCACGGGTGCAACGCTTTGGGACATCTGCTCGACCTCCTGCTCCCGCGACTCGTCGAGGGAGAAAGCACTTGTTCAGCCGCCCCGGGCGAGGACTCGTTCCTCATTCAACGAGCGGCTGATTCGGGGCTCATGCGACGCAGCCCCGCAGAGCGGTCTGACGAACTGTTCCGCCGACAGGAAATGCAAAGGCCCCGCTCGGTCGCTCCTCCTGGTGGGGCTCGCGTGCATGGGCCGTACTTCCGAAACAGCAGAGCCGGTACTGCCCTCCGCGCGTCTCGTGGTGCCGGATGCGCGAGTGGCTCTCGACGGTGCCTTCCCGCCACGCACGTCTCAAACAGAATCGCAGTGTGCGCGGACGATTCATCGAGCAGGTCGCGGCGATCGGCGACGGCGCCCAGTCCGGCCGGGGTGGCATGGCCAACCCCTGACCGCGCGGTTTCAGGTTTGGGCCTTCGCTCTCCCTTGCCGTGTCTCCTCCCAGAGGCAACCCCAACGGAGGCATCCCCATGATCACCCAGGCTCCCCCCACCCGCAGTGACTTCGCCCAGCGCCTCAGCGCCATCAAGCAGGACCAGGCCCGCCTCAAGGCCGAGGCCAGCCGCCGCCGGCGCCGGCTCTCCAGCGCCACGTGCCGGGCCGAGCGCCCGGGGCCAGCCGCCCGCGAACGCCGAAAGCGGCACGCCGGCCAACGAGCCCGCGCGACCACGATCAAGGGCTCTGGGAGAGCTCCACCAGCGCCTGCTTCAGACCGCGCACCAGCGCCGCCATGCGTTCGTAGTCGAGCGTCTCGGGGAGGTCGCTGGCCTCGTGGTAGTGCGGGTTCCGGAAGAGCGCCGTGTCCGTCACCATCAGCGCCGGGTAGCCCTCCTGCCAGAAGCTCCAGTGGTCGGACCAGCCCACGCCAGGCAGCGCCCCGGGGAGCACCGCGCCCTCCGAAGGCACGCTCTCCGTCTGGCGGAAGAGCGCGAGGAAGCGCTGCAGCGCGCCGCCATGCTCGAGGTCGGAGACGAACGCCACGAAGTCGCCGGTGCTGGGATAGCTGGCAGCGAGCAGCGGCGGGTAGTGCTGGCTCTCCGGCTCGTCCGACCAGAAGCCGATCGACTCCAGGCTGAGCATGAGCTCGACCTGCTCGCCCGCGGCCTTGCAGCGCCGAGCGTAGACGCGGCTGCCCATGCACGCCTCCTGAAAGCAGGGCGGCTCCTCGTTCACGAAGGCCACGAAGCGCACGGGTCGGGTCAGCGGCTCGGTGCGCAGCAACGCCGCCAGCTCGAGCAGCGCGGCGACGCCGCTGGCGTTGTCATCGGCGCCCGGACCGATGGAATCGTAGTGCGCACCCAGCAGGACCACGGGAGCTCCCGGCGTGCTCCCCGGCAGCTCGCACCACACGTTGGCGAGCGACAGACCAGCGTGCTCGAAGAGGTGCTCCTCCGGCGAGAGACCCAGGGCCCGGAACTGCTCGCCGACGTACTCCCGGGCGCGCTGCAGGCTCGCAGGCGCGGCCATGCTGCGCTCGCCCAGGCCCGCGAGCAGGCTCACGTGCCGCTCGAGCCGCTGCGAGAGCCCCGCCGCCGGCTCGGCGACGAGTTCCGCCGGGGTCGCCTCCCCACGCTCGTCGAGGGCCACGTCAGCCGCACCTTGCGCGGCGTCTCCACAAGACACCAGCAGCCCGCACACAAGCAGCAGGCCATGGAACGCGACGCCTGGCGAACGGATGAGCCCGCTCACTCGCCGCCCCGCTCGCCTCGGCCTGCGTCTCCCTGAGTGAGCCGATCCACATCGATCAGATCCTGAGGGCGGCCCGTAGCCTGCTTGTTGATGATCAGGTGCTCGCGCGAGAGAACGGACACGCTCTGACCTTCGACAAGGACCTCCATGCGAGCGCCCCAGGCCTCATCGAACGTGACCCCGGAGATGCTCGTCAGGATGTCGATGCGAACGGGCGCGACACCAAGTTGGAGCACCTGATCGGGCTGCACCAGGTCGTCTTCTGTGAACATCTCTGCGGGAGCACCGAAAGCGCGCAGCGCCTTGCAGACCGCGCCGGCGTTCTCTCGCGATGGCCGCACCCACACGTCCAGGTCGCCCGTGGCCCGCACGAAACCGTGGACCGAGAGCGCGTGCGCTCCGATGAGCAGGTACTCAACCCCGCAGTCGGCGAAAGCGGACAACAGATCGCTGAAGTCTCGGTTCAACATGCGTCCGCTCGCTGAAGGCCAGTGCCGTCTTGGTCAACTCCCACACCAGGGAGAGCCGCTCGGCGGGGGTGAGCTGGGCATGGTCCGACAGGGGATCGTCCTCGTCTCCGAGGCGGCGCTTCCTGACGAAATCGATGCGACGAGTCACGCTTCCATTGTAGCAACGACGGTCTCGTTGGCGGCGCTCCGTCGAGCGCGCCCACGCCCGGCGAGGGCGAGGGCGAGGGCGAGGGCGCGTGCCGGCCGACCGATCGGGGGCGATCCCGTGCGGCGCGCGTCACGTTGCTAGACTCTTCGGACCCTCGCGCCTTGACCCAGTCCGCGGATAGGCGTTTCAAAGGCCCCCCGCCAGCCCGCGCCGGCACTCCCGTCCTGTCCACAAACTCGGCCGTGCCGTAACTGCCCACTGACCGGGGACTTGCGCCCCCCTGCAATAGCCGGATGAACGCCGCCATCCAACCGCTCCAGCTCCTCTTGGTTTCCGTCGCCGGCTGGATGGGCCGCCGCCAGCAGGAGGTCATCGAGTACCTCGTGCAGGAGAACCGAGTCCTCAAGGAGCAACTTGGTGGACGCCGGCTGCGCCTCCCCGACGATAAACGCCGTCGCCTCGCGGCCGGCCGGAACCGTCCCAGGTTGAGCCGCCGAGGGTGTGCGCGTCCATGGTCATGAGGCCATTCGCGACCACTGTGCCATCGATCTCGGCCGCCGCATGACAACCCGGCATCCCGAACTCGCCACCGCAGCTGGCCAACACCCGCTGATCACTGTCGGCCGAGTAATTGGATAGGACGAGGTTAGCACTGGCCGGCAGATGCGCCGAGACGCCCCTCGGGTCCTCCCGCCAAGGGAGCCTTCAACATCTAAGCGACAGGCCTGCACGCGAGTTCAACCGGAAGCAGTCAGGCTCCTGCACTTGGCTCCCGGCGTGACGGCGCCCCCCCAGCACCTGGCACTATCCTCATCAACCAGCCCTCCATTCTGGTTGATGACCACCGGACCACCCCCGCCAACACGCCCGCAGACCGGCGTTCCCCCGCGATCCTGGCGCCCCCGTCACGCACCCAGAGCCCCCCGCTCGCTCCTGCCCCAGGTGGTGGTTCCCCAAAGCGCACTGAAAAGCGAACCGGCACTAATTCGCATCTCCGTGCGCTCCGGTTGTCCGGTCGGTACGGGAATGCGAACTCTGTTAGGTTCGCATTTAGGTGCGCGGTGGACACCCGCGAGGACTCGAACCTGGGCGCTACATGCCCGGGATCGAGAACGGGAAGCGGATGACCTTCTGGCCCGCGGCATTCGTATCGATCTCGTGCCAGATCTCCAAGCCGCCCACGCTGGTCCCGTAGGGCTCGGTGTGCACCGTGCCGTCCGGTTGCACAACGACGAAGAGGCCCGCGGTGCATTGCTCCGGGAGGCCCGGGAAGGCCACAGGATTCCACATCATCACCTGCACCGCGAACTGCCCGTCGAGCAACCACCTGGGAGGCTTGGCCAGCGTCGTGCGCATCGGCCCCTGACTGCCGACGGCCGCCACACGGGTCGACACACCGGTCGGCAGTACAAACTCGGGGACGTCGTCGAGCAGAACGGGGTAGGAGCCCTCGATCACCGGGCCGACCTGCGTGGTGAACAGGTGGTTGACCTCGTAGAAGTTCGTCGTGCCCGGAAGGTCGCCAACAACCAGGAAGCACTCTGCCGGATCTCCGAGCTCGAACACGTACGCGGCGCCGGA
Source organism: Planctomycetota bacterium (assembly GCA_003644265.1). The sequence goes on along the minus strand of QNBX01000071.1, from coordinate 6,377 downwards.
CTGGGCGGCGCCAATGCCGTTCCCTTGATCTCCGCCGACTCCCGTGGCGCCGCTGTCCTCGGCCGCCGCCCCGACGATCACCGTGTCACCATCGATGGCCACAGCGGTCCCGAACCGATCGGAGGCTTGGGTGTTGGAGGCCTTCAGGTAGGCGAGCTGACTCCAGACCGTGCCCGCACGGCGGAAGACGTACGCCGCACCGGCTGATTCTGCGTTGTTGTCGAGACCATTGCCGTCGATGCCGGTGGCATTGCTGTCTTCCGACATGGCACCCACGACGATCGTGTCCCCCGTGACCACCGCGTCCGCCCCGAAGTTGTCGCCCTGAAAAAAGCCGAGGCCCCCTTCGGTGTTCGACGCCTTGAGGTACGCCTGCTGGCTCCACGTCGCTCCGCTGCGTTCGAACACGTAGGCGGCGCCCGACTGGGGCTCGCTGTTGTCGGAGGAGTCGCCGTCGACTCCGGTCGCGCCGCTGGCCTCCAGCCACGCTCCGACCACGACAGTTTCGCCAGAAACCGAGACCGCGGAGCCGAGGCGATCGCCGGCTTCGGTATTCGACGCCTTCAGGTACGCCTGCTGGCTCCACGTCGTCCCGTTTCGAACGAATACGTACGCAGCCCCGGCCGAGGGCGCACTGTCGTCCCTCTGATCGCCGTCGACGCCGGTGGCGCCGCTGTCCTCGAAGGACGCCGCGACCACCACCGTGTCGCCGTCGACGGCGACCGCTTCACCGAAGGTGTCGAACGCATCGGTGTTCGACGCCTTGAGGTACGCCTGCTGGCTCCACGTCGTCCCGCTGCGCACAAACACGTACGCCGCCCCGGCCGAGAACGCGCTTTGGTTGCCCTGGTCGCCATTCACGCCGGTTGCGTTGCTGTCCTCGTCGGGAGATCCGACCACGATCGTGTCGCCAGAGATCGACACCGACGAGCCGAAGTAGGTCACGGAGTCGGGGTTGGACGCCTTGAGATACGCCTGCTGACTCCACGTCGTCCCATTGCGCACGAACACGTACGCGGCCCCGGCGTCCTGGAGGCTGTTGTCCGACGGGTCGCCGCCAACGCCCGAGGCGCTGCTGTCCTCGCGCGGTGCCCCGACCACGATCGTGTCGCCAGAGATCGACATCGAGAATCCGAACAAGTCGCCGCTGGTGGAGGGGATCGGAGCACCGTCGGAGTTGAAAGCCTTGAGGTAGGCCTGCTGGCTCCAGATCGCCCCGTTGCGCACGAACACATACGCCGCGCCGGCCGAGGGCGCGCTGTTGTCGGCCTGATCGCCATCGACGACGTCGGCGTCGCTGCTTTCGCCCACCGCCCCGATCACCATCGTGTCGCCGGAGAGGACGACCGAGTTGCCGAAGAGGTCCTGAGAGTCGGTGTTGGAGGCCTTCACGTAGGCCTGCTGGGCCACGGGGTCGATCGTCAGCGGGTAGACGGCGTCGCTGTCGTCGACGGTCAACCGCAGTCCCGTGATGCTCAGCGCGAAGCGCGCCGCGAGTGTGCGGTCCTCCGCATCGAATACGGTCAGGCCCGAGTAGTTGAGCAGGGTGCTGCCCTCGGCGTCGGCGAAGCGGACGTCGCGGCCGTCGCTGGAGACCGAGGCCTCCAGATTGCCGCGGATCGCCAGGTCGAGCATCAACTCTTCCGCGTCCCCCGCCGGTCGCGCGAACACGCTGTATCCGTGCTCCAGGCCGCGACCATCGTTGACATACCACTCGGTGAGCAGCTCGTCCCAGGCGTAGGCGACGCGCGGGCCGTCGGCCGTCACCGACTGCGGCGCCTCGACAACGCGCTCTGCACCCGCTCGGCCGTAGCTGACCAGCTCAAGGCCCCAGCTCCATACGCCCGCATCGGGCGCAGTAGTAAAGCCGCGACCGTCGAACTGGGTCGTCCATCGCTGGCCAGGGTTGCGGGCCTGGTAGCCGCCGTCCACAGCCTCCACGGCATGACGGCTTGCCTGATGGGCCTCGCGGATGCTGGACCAGTCAACCTCGGACAAGCCAGCGGGCGGATCCCCCGTCGCTCCCTGTGGAGGCGAAACGACCTGCCCAGCAGCGCCTTGTCCCAGGGCCAGCACCATCCCAAGTATGACGACGATCCTCATGTGACCTCCTCAAGCGTCCGCAGTTGAATATCAGCTCTGCCAGTTAGAACCCCGGCTACATCGACAGCGCCCTAATGCCATTGGCAAGCGCCTGCGTGCGCGCACGCCTGTGCCTCCCGTAACGTCCGTCCGCCATACGCAGCATGGACTTACTACGGCACCGTAGCACTGGCCGGTAGATCGAGCCAGGTGACCGCTACGATCGGCCGCCATGGACGCCTTCGACATCGTGGCCGCGGTTCTTCGCGCCGTCGTACTCGACCGCCAACGCCTCGTGCTAGAGAACCTCGCCCTTCGGCAGCAGGTCGCCGTGCTGCGCCGCGGCGTGACGCGCTGGGAGCGTAGCCCTCACAACGCCATCAACCCGACGGCGCGACCGGGAACGACGACGAGAGAGCCTCAGAGCCATGCGGGGCGAGGCGGCGCCCACAAGGCTGGTCGGGCGGTTGATGGCCGCAGCGGAGTCGGAACGGGACGCCCCGCACGCATCGCGCGTCGAGAACGACGCAGAGCCTGGCCTCTGTTGGCGACGCGAGTTCCTGGCCAGCAGCACGCGCTCGTCCTTCTTGCGTGTCGCCCCAGAGTTGCGACGAAAGGGCCGCCCAGGCAGCCCTGCGACGGCCCGGGGATGGACGCCCTGACAAGCCGTTCAGGAGGCGCGCTGGGCTGTTCGGGCTGTCTGAGCGGTTCGGGAGCCCGTCCCTCCTACCGCCAAAAAATGAGCGAGCCCGGCACCTGCAGGATCCCGGGCAAAGCCCGCTTCGGGGAAACTGGTCCGGCCTGATCGCAAGCGGAGGGAGCGAGCGATCAGGCTGTCCGCCGCCGGTCCGATTGGGTGCCGTATAGGGTGCCGCAGAGAACCGCCATCAACACGCTCAGTCGCTATATGTTGTTACTATAAAATGACTTACGAATGTGGGCCCCCTGGGGATCGAACCCAGGACCAACGGATTATGAGTCCGCTGCTCTGACCATCTGAGCTAGGGGCCCTCGTGTAGCGGGGTGCTCAGTCGCGCCTGTGCCCGCGCGCATGATAGGTCACCGCCTCTCCAGCAGTCGAGATCGGGGCGGCCGCGGCGATCGCTTCAGGCTCGGCCGGCACCCCGCCCTCCTACCCCACCCGCGGCATCCTCGGCAACTCCAGCAGCTCGTCCAGCCGCCGCACGGTGTGGGTGGCCGCGACGCCGGGCTCGGGGGCCGCGCCGGTGGGGTTGAACCAGATCGAGTGCATGCCGATGGCGTTGGCGCCGGCGATGTCGCTGCTGGGGTTGTCGCCGATCATGACGCTGTCGTGGGTGACGGCCTCGCCCAGCTGCAGCGCGCGATCGAACAGCGGGCGGCCAGGCTTGGGCGTGCCCACGCCCTCGCTGGTGAGCATGAACGAGATGAACTCCGCCAGGGGCGAGGCGGCCAGGCGTCGGTGCTGCACGCTCTCGAAGCCGTTGGTCACCACGCCCAGGGTGACCTGCTCGGCCAGCGCTGCGCAGACCTCGACGGCGCCGGCCACCAGCAACGGGTGGCGCGGCAGCTCCTCAAGATAGGACTCGGCCACCTGTTCGTGGGGCAGGTGGCCGGCGCCGGCGGACCGCAGGATCAAGCGCCAGCGCTCGCTGCGCAGCAGGGTCTTGGAGAGCTCGCCTCGCTCGTGTCGCCGCCAGCAATCGCGGTTGTACTCCTGGTAGCGGGCGTAGAGGGCGCCGCCCTGGCCGTCGATGTCGTAGCGCGCCACGGTGGCCTCGAAGGCCACGGCCTGCGTCCCCGTGAAGTCGAGCAGCGTGTCGTCGAGATCGAAGAGCACCAGCGTGTAGGTCATTCCGCGGAGTGTACGCGCCGCTCGCCACCGCGCCATCGGCCTCGCGGCGCCGGCGTCAGCCCACCGACGAGCAGCGGGGCCGCACCACGGCGGCGTCGTGCCACCGCGGCGCAGACCCTACGCAACGGTCGTGGCGCCGCCGCCGTCCTCGCGCTGCTCGCCGCGCCCCACGAACCACTGGGACAGGCTGGGGATCACCAGCAGCGTCAGGAAGAAGCTGCCGAACAGTCCGCCGATAACCACGGTGGCCAGGGGGCGTTGGACCTCGGCGCCGGCGCTGGCCGCGAGCGCCATGGGCAGAAAGCCGATGATGTCGGTGAGCGCGGTCATGAGCACGGGGCGCAGGCGCATGCGGCCGGCGTCCATGGCGGCGGTGGTGGGGTCGGCGCCCTCGCGGCGGCGCTGCAGGATGTACTCCATCAGCACCACGCCGTTCATGACGGCCACGCCGAAGAGCGCGATGAAACCCACACCCGCCGAGATCGAGAAGGGGTAGCCGCGCAGGGTCAGGGCCAGGATGCCGCCCGACGCGGCCAAGGGCAGGTTGAGGTAGATCAGCGCGGCCATGCGGCCCGAGCCGAAGCTGGTGTAGAGCAGCACGAAGATCATCAGCAGCGCCAGGGGCACCAGCGTGAGCAGGCGCGACGAGGCCGCCTCCAGGTTCTTGAACTGCCCGCCCCACTCGATGAACCAGCCGGGCGGCAGGTCGATCTCGCGCGCGACGCGGCGCTGCGCCTCCGCCACGGCCGAGGCCAGGTCGCGGCCGCGCACGTTGGCCTCGACGGTGATCTTGCGCTGGATGCGCTCGCGGCTGATCTGCGCGGGGCCGGAGCCCACGCTCACGTCCGCCACCTGCTCCAGCGGCACCCAGGTCGCGGGGCCGTCACCGCCGCCGGGCAGCGCCACGGGCAGGCGGCGCAGGGCTTCCAGGTCGGCGCGCACGCGCTCGTCGAAGCGCACCTGGATCGCGAAGCGTCGCTGCTCCTCGATCACCGTGCCCACCGTGCGCCCGCCCACGGTCTCCACCACGTCCAGCACGTCCTCGGCGTTGAAGCCCAGGCGCGCGATGGCGCCGCGGTCGACGGCCACCGTGAGCGCCGGCAGGCCCAGCACCTGCTCGGCCTTGACCTCGCTCATGCCCGGCACCTGGCTCACAGCGGCGGCCACCTGGTCGGCCACGCGCTGCATGTCGTCGAGCGTGCCGCCGCCCGCGAAGATCTGGATGCCCACGTCCGAGCGCACTCCGCTGATGAGCTCGGCCACGCGCAGCTCGATCGGCTGCGAGTAGCTGAACATCACGCCCGGGAAGCGCTGGTCGAGGGCCGCGTCGAGGGCCGCCAGCAGCTCTTCCTTGCTGTCGAAGCGCCATGTGTCACGGGGCTCCAGGATCAGGTACGTGTCGCTGATCTCGACGCCCATGGGGTCGGTCGCAATCTCCGCACGGCCCGTACGCGACACCACCGTGCGCACCTCGGGGAAGCCCATCACGACCTGCTCGACCTCCGTGCTGATCTGGTTGGAGGTCTCGAGCGAGATGCTCGGCAGGCGCCAGATCTGCATGGCGATGGCGCCCTCATCGAGGCGCGGCATGAACTCCGCGCCCATGAACGGGATCAGCGCCAGGCTGGCCACGAAGCCCGACGCGGCGACGAGCGCCGTGCGCTTGGGCCGCGCCACCGTGAGCCTGAGCGCGGGCTCGTACAGGCGCTTGGCCAGGCGGAACAGCGGCGGGCTGCGGTCGCTCACGCGCTTCAGGAAGATGGACGCCAGCACGGGCATGAGCGTCAGGGCGCAGACCAGCGAGCCCGCCATGGCGAACACCACCGTCAGCGCCATGGGCCGGAACATCTTGCCCTCCACGCCGCGCAGGGCCAGCACCGGCAGGTACACGATGGTGATGATGCCCACCGCGAACACCACCGGGCGCGCCACCTCGTGACAGGCGCGGCGGATCTTCTCGAGGTGCGGCGTGTCGTGGTCGTCGCGGTGCAAGTTCAGGTGCCGCACGATGTTCTCGATGATCACGATGGAGCCGTCGACGATGATGCCGAAGTCGACCGCGCCCAGTGACATCAGGTTGCCCGACACGCCGAAGCGCTGCATGGCCGTGAGCGCCACCAACATCGACACCGGGATCGACGCCGCCACCAGCAGGCCGCCGCGCAGGTTGCCCAGCAGCAGCAGCAACACGCCGATGACCAGCAACCCGCCCTCGACCAGGTTGGTGATGACCGTAGCGATGGTGCGGTTCACCAGCTCGGTGCGGTTGTAGAAGGTGTCGATGGTCACGCCGTCGGGCAGCGACTGTTCGATCTCGCCGATCCTGTCGTGCACGTCTTGTGCGACCGTGCGCGCGTTGGCGCCCATGAGCATCATGACCACGCCGACCACGGCCTCGCCGCGGCCGTCGCGCGTCACCGCGCCCTGCCGGATCATGGGCGCGAGCTCCACCCGGCCCAGG
>QNBX01000070.1 GCA_003644265.1 Planctomycetota bacterium | reverse complement strand
TGCCGTTGCCGTTGCTGTTGCTGTTGCTGTTGCTGTTGCGAGCGCCGCCGAGGCCCTCGTCATGGTGACTGCTGCGTTCGCTGCTGTGCTCGCCGTCGCGCCCGTCGTCACTCGCGTGGCTGGCCAACACCGCCACCACGCCGGCACGGGGCTCCACGTCGAACCAGCGCGAGCGCTGCTCCAGCTCCGGGGCCAGGGCGCGGCGGGTGCCGCGCTCCAGGTCGAGCAGCCAGAGCTGGTTGTCGGCGCTGCGCAGCAGCACGCTGACGTCGTCCTCCAGCATGGTCAGCGACACGCCGCCGCCGGTCTGGAACAACGGGCTGCGCACGCCGTCGTCCGCGGGGTCGTAGAGCTCGAGCCAGCCGTCGCGCTCCACCAGCGCCAGCGAACCGCGACCGGTCCAGTGCACGCGCACGTCGTCGTCGGGGCCGCCGAGCCCGTGGGTCTCGCCGCTGGAGGTGTTCACCAGCCAGGTCCCGGGCTGCTCGGGCTCGTCGGCCTCGGCGACGATGTCCGCGGCTTCCGTGGCGGCGTCCTCGGCCGCTTCGTTACTGTTGGTGTCGGTGGCGTCCCTGGTCCTGTCGGCGCCTTCCCCCTCGTCGGCGTCCTGCGTTCGCTCCGGGCTCCAGTCGAAGCTCACCCAGCGACCGTCCGCCGAGATGCCCACGCGGCTGGGCCGCTGCCCAAGCAGCGTCGGCGCGCGGAAGATCTGCTCCAGCGACGGCGCGGGGTCAGGCCAGGGCGGCCCCCCGTCTCCGGGCGAGAACAGGGCGAGGCTGAGACAGATCAGCGTGCTGGTGACGGGCATGGAGCACTCCAGCCTGGGCGAGTCGGGGAGGATAACCGAGGCGGGCGTGTCCACCGGAATCATGCGCCGCGTTGACATGGGCCTCCGGTTGGGCTGTCGTCATGGCATGGTGCACAACAGCGAGCCACGGCAGACGACGACGGCGGCGTCCGCTCCGCAGAGCGGCGAGGGCGCCGCGCCCGGACGGAGGCGCGCGGACTCCGAGCGCCCAACACCCGGTCGTGCGCGCACGACGCGCGGGCGCCTGGCCCTGTCGGAGGGCGGGCTGCTGCTGGTGCTGCTGGCCCTGGGCGCGTTCCTGACCCTGGCCAGCGAGCCGGTCAGCCTGGGCGAGCGCACGGTCAACAACTTCCTGCGCTTCGACAACCTGGTGCCCAACGTGCTCACGCCCATGAGCTGGATGGCCATCATGGCCCTGGGCGCCACCATGGTCGTGATCACGGGCGGCATCGACATCTCGGTGGGTTCCATCTTCGGGCTCTCGGCGCTGGGCACGGCCGCGGTGCTGCAGCAGCTGCCCGCCGACTCGCCCGGTTGGATAGCGATCCCCGTCGCCGCGGTCACCGCCTTGGGCATCGGCACGACCTGCGGTCTGGTCAACGGCGCCCTGGTGGCCGGGCTGCGCATGCACCCCTTCATCGTGACCCTGGGCACGCTCTCGATCTTCCGTGGCATCGGCCTGGTGAGCGTGCGCACCAAGACCCTGCCGGCGCTCGGCAAGCAGCTGCCCACCAGCTTCACCGAGGGCTTCGTGGGCGCGCGCCTCGAGTGGGGCCACACCTTCGTGCAGCCCGTGCCCATGCTGATCATGCTGGTCTGCGGCGTGGCGGTCTGGCTGCACCTGTCGCGCACGGTGGGCGGGCGCGAGCTCTACGCCGTGGGCGGCAACGAGCAGGCGGCGCGCTACGCCGGCATCCGCACCGGCCGCGCCAAGCTGCGCGTGTACGGGCTGGCGGGATTGCTGGCGGGCGTGGCGGGGATGATCTCGGCAGGCTTCTACCAGTCGGCCAACACGGCCACGGGCGAGGGCTATGAGCTGACCGTCATCGCTGCCGCGGTGGTGGGCGGCGCCAGCCTCTCGGGAGGGCGCGGCACGGCCCTCGGCGCCATCCTGGGTGCGCTCGTGATCAAGGTCATCGAGAACGGGATCGACATCCTGCGCACGGTCGACCTGGGGCTGTTCACGTTCACGGTGAGCAAGGAGTACGGCAAGATCATCGTGGGGTTGGCGATCGTGGTGGCGGTGGCGGTGGAGCGCCTGAGTGAGAGGGTGCGGCGGGGGGCTTGAGGGCGGGGGCGGGGTGTTCGCTCCGGGGGAGCGGGTTGGGTGGTCCGGGCCGGTGGGGGCGGTGCTTGTGCTGGGCTGCGAGTCGCGGCGGTTGTGCGGGGTGGGTGGTCCCGCTGGGCGGGGGGATTTCGTAGAACGGCGGGATGATCCGTCGACTGGTGTCTGCGCTTGTGGTGTTTGCCTGCTTGGGTATGGGGGGGGCGGTCGCGGCGCAGGCGGCGGGGGAGGGCCTGGCTCCAGGCAGTCGGGTGTCGCTGTTGACGGTGACGCCGGGGGAGCAGGTGCATGCGTTGTTTGGGCACACGGCCATCCGGGTGCGGAACGCGGCGCTGGGCAACGACGTGGTGTTCAACTACGGGACCTTCGAGTTCGGGCCTGACTTCATCCCTCGTTTTGTGTATGGCGAGCTGGACTACTACCTGTCGCTGGCGTCGTATGAGGACGCCATGGCGATGTGGCGTTGGGAGCAGCGCGGGGTGTCGGAGCAGGCGCTGGCGCTCTCGCAGCAGCAGGCCGAGGCAGTGCTGCGCTTTCTGCTGCACAACGCGCAGCCGGAGCAGCGCGTCTATCGCTACGACTTCCTGCTCGACAACTGCTCGACGCGCGTGGGCGACGCCTTTGTGTCCGCGTTGGGCGCTGAGCTGGAGCTGCCGGGGGCCGACAGCGGGCCGCGCTCGTTCCGGGAGATGCTCGATCCGTACGTGGCCGGGGCGCCCTTCCTGCACTTGGGCATCGACCTGCTGATGGGGCTGCCCGTCGACCGCGAGGCCACGCCGCAAGAGCAGCTCTTCTTGCCGGACGACCTGGCCCTGGCGTTTGACCACGCCACGCTGATTGACGGCGACGGCGTCGCGCGCCCGCTGGTGAGCGGCACCCGTGAGCTGGTGGGCCGCGCGGCGCCACACCTGCCCACGCCCGCGCCACGCTGGGACGTGATCGCGGCCTGGGCGTTGCTTGCCGTCGGCATCCCGCTGGGCCGGCGGCGCGCCTGGTCCGGGCTGCTGCTGCTGCTGCTGGGGCTGGCCGGCTGCTTCATCGCCCTGCTCTGGGCGGTCACCCTGCACCACGTCACCGATCAGAATCTGAACCTGCTCTGGGCCTGGCCAACCCACGTGGTCGCCGGCGTGGCCGTGCTGCGCGGGCGCGGCTCACGTGGGCTCGAGCGCTACCTGTTCGCGGCGGGCGTCGTCAGCTTGCTGGTGGCGCTGGTCATGCCGTTCTTGCCGCAGCGTCTGCCCGGCGCCGCCCTGCCCCTGGCACTGGCCACGGCGTTCGCCTGCTGGCGGCAGCTCCGGCCGGGCGTGGGGACAGTCGCTCGCGGGGCTGCCGCCGCGTCCCCGACTGACCCTGAGGAGAGCACCTGATGAGCCTGCCCTGCGCCTGTCTGCCACGGACCCTGTTGCTGGGGCTGCTGTTCGGCCTGGCCGCCTGCGGTCCTGGCGCGGATCGTGGCGACGACGTTGGCCACGACGCCGGCGGGCCGGGCGACAGCTCGCGTCCGCGCGTGCTGATCGGCATCGTGGCCAAGAGCCAGAGCAACCCCGTGTTCCAGGCGGCCCACGCCGGCGCGCGGGCCGCGGCCGCGGAGCTGGGCGACGAGTACGGCGTCGAGCTGGTGATCGACATCCAGACGCCGGCCGACGAGGACCCCGCGGCGCAGGCGGCGGCCATCGAGCAGCTGGCGCGGGCCGGCGCGGCGGGCATCGCCGTGTCGTGCAGCGACGCCAACACCGTCACGCCGGCCATCGACAAGGCGGTAGAGCTGGGCGCGCAGGTGGTCTGCTTTGACAGCGACGCCCCGCGCAGCAAGCGCTTCGCGTTCTTCGGCACCGACGACGAGACCTGCGGCGCGCTGGTCATGCAGCACCTGGCGCAGAGCATGGGCGAGACCGGCACCATCGCCATCCTGGCCGGCAACCAGGCGGCGCCCAACCTGCAGGCGCGCGTGGCCGGCGTGAAGGCGGAGCTGGCTCGGCACGCCGGCATGACCCTGCTGGAGGACGGCGTCTTCTACCACCCCGAGACGCCCGAACGCGCCGCCGAGGCCCTGGCGGCGGCCCAGTCGACGCACCCGCAGATCGGCGGCTGGGCGCTGGTGGGCGGCTGGCCGCTGTACACCCGCGGCTCGCTGCGCTGGACGCCGGGGGCCGTCAAGATCGTCTCGGTGGACGCGCTGCCCGCGCAGCTGGCCTACCTGGAGAGCGGGCACGTCGAGGTGCTGCTGGCCCAGGATTGCTTCGGCTGGGGGCGCGAGTCCGTGCGCCTGCTGCTCGACAAGCTGCTGCGCGACATCGAGCCCGAAGGCGGCCCGCGCATGGTCGACCCGCTGCGCCCGGTGCGCCTGGCCGACGTGGCTTCGGTGCGCGACGACTGGACGGCCTGGCTGGGCAGCGACGGGTGACGCCCATGCCGCCCATGGCGCTGGGTCGCACCCGCGCGCACCGGACGTCGCGTGCCATGGAGCGGGCGTGACGCTGTCCGGCCAGACGCGCTCCGGTCTCGGCCCGTCCCTGCGCTGGCAGGGCGTGAGCAAGCGCTTCGGTGGCGTCGAGGTGCTGCACGCCATCGACCTCGACGTGCAGGCCGGCAGCTGCCACGCGCTCATGGGCGAGAACGGCGCGGGCAAGTCGACCCTGGCGCGCATCGCGGCGGGCATCCACCGACCCGACGGCGGCGAGCTGTGCATCGACGGTCGGCCGCGACGTCTGCGCTCGCCCGCCGACGCCCTGGCCGCCGGCGTGGCCATGCTGCACCAGGAGCTGGCCTGCTGCCCCCAGCTGTCCGTGGCGGAGAACCTCGCCCTCGGGCGCTGGCCCCGGCGAGGACTGCTGGTGGACGGCGCGGCCATGCTCGCCCGCGCGCGGCAGCTGCTGGCGGACATCGGCCCTGAGATCGACGTGGCCGCGCCCATGGGCAGCCTGTCCGTGGCCCAGGAGCAGCTGGTGCAGATCGCGGCGGCCGTGGGCACCGGCGCCCGGGCTCTGCTGCTGGACGAGCCCACCAGCTCGCTCTCGGAGGGCGAGGCGGCGCGTCTGTTCGAGCTGCTGGCCGAGCTGCGCGCGCGCGGCACCACGCTGGTGTACGTCAGCCATCGCCTGCCCGAGGTGCTGGCCCTGTGCGACCGCATGACCGTGCTGCGCGACGGCGCGCTGGTGGGCACGCTGGAGCGCGCCGACGCCGACGAGTCCACGCTGGTGCGCATGATGCTGGGGCGCGATCTGGAGCAGGACCTGCACATGCGCCCGCCGAGCGGCAGCCACGCTGGCGCCGACGGCGCGGGGCTTGGGAGCGGCGCCAGCGCCGACGGCGTCCCGAGCCAGCAGGCGATCGTAGCTGCCGACGCATCACCGGCCGATTACGGCTCGACCGGTGTCGCAGCCAACCCGATCGTCTCCGCGTCGCCGGACAGCGCGGCGCCCGATGAGATCCTGCTCGACGTGCAGGGCCTCAGCTCGCCGACCGGACCGACGGAGATCTCGCTCTGCGTCCGGCGCGGCGAGATCCTGGGGCTGGCCGGCCTTGTCGGCGCCGGGCGCAGCGAGCTGTTGGCCGCGCTGTTCGGGCTGGACCGTGCCGCGCGCGGCCGCGTGCGCGTCGGCGGCGAGCCCCTGGCGCTCGGCGACGTGCGTGCCGCCGTGGCCGCGGGCCTGGGGCTGGTGCCGGAGGATCGCAAGCGGCAGGGCCTGGTGCCCGCGCTGGACGCCGCCGACAACCACGGGCTCGGCCGCCCCGACCCCCTGCGCCGGGGCCCGCTGCTGAGTCGCCGCGCCGAGCGCGCCCGGGCCGCCGCCGCCCACGCGCGCGTGGATCTGCGCGGCGCGCGTCCGGGTCTGCCTGTGTCCTCCCTCTCCGGCGGCAACCAGCAGAAGGTCGTGCTGGCGCGCTGGATCGACCGCGGCGTGCGGGTGCTGCTGGTGGACGAGCCCACCCGCGGCGTGGACGTGGGCGCCAAGGCCCAGATCCACGCGCTGCTGCGGGAGCTGGCGGCGGGCGGCACCGCGCTGCTGCTGGCCAGCTCCGAGCTGCCCGAGCTGCTGGCCCTGTGCACGCGCGTGCTCGTGCTGCGCGAGGGCCGCGTGGTGGCCGAGCTCGCCGGCGCGCAGCTCAAGCCCGAGTCCACCCTGGCGGCCATGACCGGCGTCACGGCATCCTGTGCGCCATGACCACCCTCATCGGCGTGGCCGGGGGCTCGGGCTCCGGCAAGACCACCGTGGCGCGCACGCTGCTCGCGGGCCTGGACGGCGACGGCCTGGCCCTGCTCATGCAGGACGCCTACTACCGCGACCTGCCCTCCCACGCGCCGGAGTTCATCCTCGGCTACAACTTCGACCACCCCGACTCGCTGGAGCTGAGCCTGCTGGCGCAGCACCTGGCCGAGCTCAAGGCGGGCCGCGCGGTGGACGTGCCCATCTACGACTTCGCCACACACACGCGCACCGAGCGCACGCAGCGCGTGGAGCCCGGGCCGGTCATCATGGTCGAGGGCATCCTGTTGTTTGCCCTGCCGGAGCTGCGCGCGCAGTTCGACCTGTCGGTCTTCGTGGACACCGACGCCGACGTGCGCCTGGCCCGGCGCGTGCGGCGTGACGTGGCCGAGCGCGGCCGCAGCTGGGACGACGTGCTGCGTCAGTGGGAGCAGACCGTGCGCCCCATGCACCAGGAGTTCGTGGAGCCCTCACGCCGCTGGGCCGACGTGATCGTGCCCGAGGGCGGCATGAACCGCGCGGCCATGGCCATGCTGCAGGACCACCTGGAGCAGCTGCTGCGGAGCTAGCGGGGAGTGCGGCGGGCGCGTTGGCCCTGGCTCCGGCGGGCGCAGCTTCGAGCGGGCCGCCATGCGGCTTGGCGGCGACCGCGTGTGCCCACGCTCAGGCGGGGCGCCTGCGTCGCCCTCGCCGCGTGATCAGCAGCGCCAGCAGCACGGCGCTGGCGCAGGCTCCCCCATGGCGTGACATGAATCGAACCAGGGCTGCGGCGCCGGTCGGCGCGGGCTGACGCGCGGCCAGGGCGCCGACGTGTCGCGGCGGGGCGGGGGTGGCGAGGGCGTCTCCTGGTGCGGGTGGCGAGGGGCGCTCTGTCGCGTGCTGGTCCGCATGCACGACGCGCCAGGTCTGGGAGCCTGGGGCGGCGCTGAGCGAGCGCACGAGACGCTCCACCAGGCCGGGGTGCAGCGCCGTGGCCGCCAGTAGCCGCGTCGTGCTGCTGCTGGCCGTGCTCGTGTCCGCGCCGGTGCCGGGCTGTGTCTCGGGCGCAGTGCCCGGGTCGATGCCCACGACAGGGTCTTCGCTGTCACCGTCACCGTCACCGTCACCGTCACCGGCGCTGGCGCTGGCGCTGCTTGCAGGGGCCACGTCTTCGTATCGCAGCTCGGCCAGCAGCGAGACGCCCTCGGGCAGCTCGGCGTCGCGCGGCGCCAAGGCCAGGTCGGCCAGCTCCAGGGTCAGCAGCTGTGCCGCAGGCACGTCACCTCCGGCCGGCGCGACGTGGGTCGTGATCAGCAGGGCCTGGTCCCAGGACCGGCTGAGCGCCTGCCCCAGCCGGTGGCTCGGTGTGCCGGGCGCGCCCGTCGCCAAGACGATCTCGTTGGGCGCCGGCGCAGCCCGGAAGAGGAGCTGCTGCGCGGCCAGCGGCGCCAGCGCCGCCAGGACCAGCAGCAGCTTGTGCATGGACGCGCTCATGGCCGGGGGCTCTCGCTGAGTTCGGGGTGGGGGCGCATGGCGGCGTGTTCGCGTTGGCGCTGGCAGGGACCCCGTCACGCTCACCTTGCCGTGCGGGCGAGAGCCGCTCAAGCGCGGCTCTGCGCGCGCCTGACGACGCGGGCACTCGCATCAACCTGGGTGCCTCGGGGCAGCGTCCATTCAGCGCGGGGAGTGAGGGAGCAGGCCCGCGCGCTCCAGCCAGGCTCGCGCGCCGGCGTGGGTCGGGTCGAGGGCCAGGGCGCGGCGCATGCACGCGACCGCTTCGTCGCGCGGGTTGAGCGTGGCGCCGGGCAGGCCGCCATCGTCGCTGCCGCTGCTGCCGTCGCCGCTGTCCCGGTCCCTGCCGCCGTCGCCGCTGCCAGCTGCGTTGTGGCCCGGCGAGGCCTCGTCGCCCGCGGCTGCCAGCGCCTCCAGCACCCGGCCCAGGTCGACCCAGCCGCCGGCCCGGCCCGGCGCGAGCCGCGTGGCCTCGCGCAGCCGCGTGGCGGCGCCGCGCAGATCGCCGGTCTTCGCCAGCAGGCGACCGAGTGAGCGCTGCAGCTCGACCGACGCAGGCGCCTGATCGATGGCCCGGCGGTAGCGGTCGATGGCTTCGGCGGGCCGTCCGGCGCGCGTGAGCACCGAGGCCTCGGCCGCCAGCAGCCCGGCCGTGGGTCGCGCTCGCGCCGCGAACGCGCGCGCCAGCTCCAGCGCCTCGGCGTCGCGCCCGGTGCGTCCCAGCAGCCTCACCAGGTTGGCGAGGTAGTCGGCCGAGTCGGGCTTGAGCGCCACGGCGTCGCGCAGCTGCGGCTCGGCCTCGGCGACGCGGCCCATGCTGGCCAGCACCACGCCCAGGTTGCTGGCCGAGACGTCGTAGCGCGGCTCCACCTCCCGGGCCCGCGACAGGTGCCGGCGCGCGCTCTCGAGTTCGCCCCGGCGGGCGAGCTCCATGGCCAGGCTGTCGAGCGCCTGCCATGCGTCGGGGTTGGCTTCCACCGCGTGCGACATGAGCGACACGGGCGAGGCGTAGAGTGCCGCGCGACGGGCACCCAGCGCGCCCACCGCCATCAGCGCAGCCAGGGCCAGGGCCACGCGCGCGCGCGGCGGCAGCTGCATGCGGATCATGCACAGCTGCCCCAGCCCGGCGAGGGCGCAGGCGATGGCCGGCAGCGCCGCGTAGGCGAAGTGCTCCGACACCGGCGGCAGGATGGCCTGGGCGTGCCAGACCAGCCCCACGCCCGGCCCGATGCTGAAGCCGTAGCAGAGCACGATCAGCGCGAGCCCGGGGCGCGCCGTCGCCGCACGGCGCCAGGCCAGCGCGAGCGCCGCAACCAGCGCCAGCAGCCCCGCGGCGCCGGCCACGGCGGGCAGCACAAAGGGGTAGACCAGCATGAGCCCGACGGGCCACGCGAAGCGCAGTGGGTAGAACCAGGCGCCGTAGCCCGACCAGATCACGCGCCGCGCCAGGCTGGGTTCAAAGACGTCCGTCAGCCCGGCCGTGTGGCTGGCGTGGACCTGGAACGCGACAAGTGCCGCGGCCAGAGCCAGCGCCATCAAGGCCGCCGCGCTGCTGACGCTGCGGCGGTCGAGCCGACGGCCTCGCCAGCGGTCCAGCGCCAGCAACACCAGCGGCAGCCCCACCAGCGCCACCTTCGACAGCAGCGACAACGCGAACGCGAGCATGGCCAGCGCCAGCAGCTGCCATGACCCGCGCGCGCGCCACGCCAGCCAGGCGATGCAGGCCACCAGGGCGAACACCAGCGTGAGCGTGTTCTTGAGTTCGCTGGCCCACGCCGCCGTGGCCACGCTCATGGGATGCACGGCGAACAGCGTCGCCGCAAACAGCGCCGGGCCCGCGTCGAGCAAGCGCCGCGACAGCAGCAGCAGCAGCCCCGCGGCCAGGCCGTGCAGCGCCGCCTGGAGCACGCGGAAGCCCATGGCCCCGTCCCCGAAGAGCTGGCGCTGGACCCAGGCCACGCTCCAGGTGACGGGGTAATAGTCCAGCGCGTCGCCGGAGAACCAGATGCGCTGCAGGGCGTCGGGCGCGGTCAGCACGGGCTGCTCCAGCAGCAGCGACACGTCGTCCCACAGGAACTCGTCCGAAAAGGAGGGCGAGACCACGGCGAAGCCCAGCAGCGCCACGGCGCAGGCCAGCAGCAGTGCTCGGGCCAGGCCGTCGCGGGCGCGGCCAGGCGGAGACGTCGGCGTGGCAGGCGCTGGGCAGCCAGCCGCGGGCGGCTTCGCGTTGGCCGCCGCGCCCCCAGGTGTGTTCTCCGAGGCGTCGGATGCAGGCGGGAGCGGAGCGCGCGACATGGGCGGCATGATCTCACGCGACCCGGGCCAGCGGAACCTCGTCCGCGCGCGCGTTGATCGCCGGGGGCCGCTGAGCGATCGTTGCGGCCGGACGCACCGCTCCCGGATCCCGCACGACGAAGGCCCCAGACCATGACCGATCTCTTCAGCCAGCGACCCGCGCCGCGCGTCTGCTTCGACATCGAACTCTCCAACGTGATCGAGCTCGCGCCGGGAGAAGACCTCGACAAGTACGGACCCTTCGACATCTCCTGCGCCGCGGCCAGCACCGACGGCGAGCAGGTGCGGCACTGGACCACGCCGGGCTCCGACGGGCGGCCCGCGCTGCAGCTCGACCAGGCCACGGCGGCGGACATGCTGGGGTGGTTGCGTCAGCAGCAGCTCGACGGCGCGCGCCTGTTCGCGTGGAACGGGCTCTCGTTCGATCTGCGCTGGATCGGTTCGGTGGCGGGCGATGCCAAGCTGGCGGGGGAGGTCGCCCTCGATCTGTACGACCCCATGTTCCAGTTCTTCGTGCAGCGCGGCTTCCCGGTGGGGCTGGCGGCGGTGGCGCAGGCGCTGGGCGTCGAGGAGCAGAAGCTCATGTCCGGGGCGGACGCGCCGGTGCAGTGGCAGGCCGGCAACCACCAGCTGGTGCTGGACTACGTGGCCGGCGACTGCCGCATCACCGATCAGGTCGTGCGCGGCATCGAGCAGGCCGGGTGCATCCGCTGGCGCACGCGCAAGGGCACGGTCTCGAGCGAGCCGGTGCCCGAGCTGCGCCGCGTGCGCGACCTGCTCACGGCGCCCGAGCCCGACGTCTCCTGGATGGACAGCCCCATCCCGCGCTCCAAGTTCACGGCCTGGCTGCCGGCGGAGCTGCTGAGCTAGCGCGGGCGCCTCCCGTGGCCCGCTGTCCTCGCGGCTGACGTCGGTGTGCGTCGCGGCTTCGTGCCGGGCGGACGCACGCTGCGGAGCAGCCTTCGCGCTCGCGCTACTCGTCCAGCTCGCGCAGCATGCGGCGCAGGGTCAACGTGCCCTCGCCGCGGGCGGAGAGCAGCCCGTCGTCGGCGTCCGCCACGATCTTGGTCGTGCCCGACAGCTCCAGCTTCAGCGTGCGACCGCTGGCGGCGTCGATGAACAGCGGGCCGCTCAGCTCGGCGGTCAGGCGCACGTCGTGGCCGGCCACGTCGGCGGCGCCGCTCAGCTGGGCCACCAGCCGCAGCTCGATGGAGCCGTCGGTCGCCGGGCCCACCACCGTGAGCGTGAGCGCGTCCGGGGCGAGCTGCTCCAGCGGTAGCCCCAGCAGGCGCCGGGCCACGTCCACCGGCGCCACCAGCTCCTGGCCCGGCGTGAGCGTGCCGTCCTCCAGCAGCAGGTGCAGGGCGGGCTCCAGCTCCAACGAGGCCCAGCTCGCGCGCACATAGCGCGCCTCCTTCTCGCGCGTGCTGGCCTCGCCCGCGGCGTCGCGCACGTCCAGGCCGGCCTCCGACTCGGCCACCACATAGGTCTTGTTGGCCACGCGCCGGTCCTTGGTCTTGCGTCCCACCAGGGGCGCCGTGGTGGTGCCGCGGCGCAGGGGGTACGAGAGCTGGACGCGGCGCTGGCTGTCCTCGGCAGCTTCCAGCACCGTGACCTCGAGCCGCTCCTCCTCGCGCAAGTCGTAGCTCACGCGCTGGGCCAGGAAGCCCGTGCCAATCTCGGCCTGCAGCTTGACCTCGGCCACGCTGGAGACCTCGAAGCGCTCCCCGGGCGAGCGCGCATGGTGTCCCACGGTCAGCGGCGTCTCGTCGCCGGCGGCCAGCAGCAAGGGCGCCAGCAGGGCCGGCAGGAGCAGAGCGAGGGTCAGGCGTGGAGTCGTCATGGCCGGATCATCCCACGGCGAGGGCTGTCTATGCAGGGCAGGACGGGCAGCGCCACGTCCGGGACACTGGCATGGACATCGCACTGCTTGCCGGGTGAGCGTGCCGCCTGGACCGGTCTTCTTGGGGCTTGATGAGTTCAGTCGGATGCGCACAATGCCCCTCCTTCGCGACGTCCGCTGCTCTGTTTACCAGAGCACGTGAGGTGTGGGGTGTAGGAAAACTCCTTCCGGGAAATGGAGCAGCCGATGGGACGCAAACAACGTCGATCAGGTGGCGCATCCAGTTCGCAGGGGGGAGCCCGTAGGGCGAGTGGAGGCGGACCGGATGCGGTGGCGCCTCGGCTCTCAGAGGTGCGGGCGGCATGGATTGCCAGCAGGGCGCTCGCCCCTGCCGCTTGCTCTGTTGTGTTGCTGGCTCTCGCTGGCTGCTCCCGCGGCGACGACGCACCCGGCGACGACACGTCAGCGAGCACGCTCAAGTTACCGATGCCAGCATCGCTGGAGGCGGAGGCCCGAACGGGCTTCGACGAGGGCGAGCCGCCGTACGTCCATCTGCCCATCTTCAGCGTGCAAGACGGCACCGTGCATCTCCAGGGCACGGCCATGTTGAGCCGGCACTACCTCACCACGGACGCGGTGCCCCGCAGAGTCCGGCTCGTCATGGTCTCCTACAGTGCCGTCGTCATGAACGCGCAGGGAATTGCCGCTCCGTACAACCTGAACACCATGTTCGGGACCGATGAGGTTGAGAGTGACTCACGCAAGGTGTTCACGTCCATCTGCATCGTGGATCTTGCTCGGCTGCCGCCAGATGTCACGGCCGGTCTCCCCTCGGCCGTCATGGCAAGCCCCAGGAAGCGGTACGTCGTGCGAATCCGCCCAGTAGAAGACCTGAGCTGGGGCGATGTGAGGGACGATTCCCAGCTGGAGCTGGACGTGAGTGTCGATGACCGCTGATGCTCGATGGACCATCGTGGGTCCACGGTCGGGCCGCGTCGGGCTCGTGGCTCGCTGACGGCAGAGCCCGTGGACAGGGCCCCGTTCGGCAAGCGACGATCCAACCATGCCAACCGACACGATCCGCGTCGACAGCGCCGAACTGCCCTGGCGCGACACGCCCTGCGCGGGGGTGGCCTGGAAGAAGCTGCACTTCGATCGGGCCACCGGCGAGAGCGCCGTGCTGCTGCGCTTTGAGCCGGGCGCGGTCTACGACGCCCACCGTCACCCCGCCGGTGAGGAGTACCTGGTGCTGGAGGGCTCGCTGCAGGACGGCGCCGGCACCTGGGGGCCCGGCAGCTGGGTGCGTCACCCGCCGGGCTCGACGCACAGGCCGCGCTCCAAGCAGGGCTGCCTGATCTACGTGCGACTGGCCGCGCCGATCGAGGTGCTGGACGGCTGAGCCGCGCGCAGCGGGCGTGCGCCGAGGCGTGCTCGATGCGCTTGGTGCCGGGCGCTGCGAGCTGCCGCAAGCTGCTGCGTGCGCCGAGGCCCCTCCGCCCCTGCCCTACTCCCCCTCGCCCTGCAGCGCCAGGATGTCGGGCAGGTTGCGCCAGCGGCCGTCGTGGTCGAGGCCGTAGCCCACTACGAACAGGTCCGGAATCTTGAAGCCCACGAAGTCGGCCTCCAGCTCGGTCACGCGCCGCTCGGGCTTGTCGAGCAGGGTGGCGATGCGCAGCGAGCGCGGGTTGCAGGCACCCACCTCCTGCTTGAGCCGGGTGAGCGTGCGGCCGGTGTCGAGGATGTCCTCCACCAGCAGCACGTGCTGGTCCTCCAGGCTGCCGGCCCAGTCGACTCTGACCGTCAGGTCGCCGGGGGTGGTGTCCGTGCCGCGGTAGCTGCGGGCCGAGATGGTCTCGAGCTGCAGCGGCATGTCGAGCTGTCGGATCAGGTCGGCGCAGAACACGATCGCGCCGTGCAGCACGGCCACCACGGTGACCTCCTCTTGCCCGTAGACCGCGCGGATCTCTCGGCCCATGCGGTAGACGGTGGCCGCAATCTCCGGGCCGCCGTAGAGCAGCTGCGCGCGGTCGGGGTAGGCGATCGGTGAGGTCATGGGGCTCGCTTTGGGCATGGGGCTCGCGTCGGGCATGGGGGGCGCGTCGGGCACGGGGTCAGTTCGCGGTGTGGGCCAGGGTCGGCAGCAGGCCGGCCAGCAAGGACTGCAGCCCGGCGCCGAGGGCGGCGCTGTGCACCAGCACCTCCTCGTGGCCGAGCGGTTTCTCGGAGAGTCCCGAGGCCATGTTGGTGACGCAGCCGATGCCCACCACGCGCATGCCGCGCTGCCGGGCGGTGAGCACGTCGGGCACCATGGACATGCTGACCACCTTGGCGCCCAGCGAGGCGGCCAGGCGCACCTCGGCCGGCGTCTCGTAGGTGGGGCCCAGGGTGTGCATGAGCACGCCGCGCGTGAGCGGCACACCCACCTGCTCGGCGCTGCGCTCAAACAGCGTCATCAGCTCGGGGTCGTAGTTGCGCGACATGTCCGGAAAGCGCGGCCCGAAGCGCGGGTCGTGCTCGCCCGAGAGCACGTTGCGCCCCGACAGGTTGATGTGATCCTCGATCAGCACGAAGGTGCCGGGCGGGCTCTGCGGATCGACCGACCCCACCGCCGACGTGACCACCAGCGTGTGTACGCCCATCAGCGACAGCAGCCGGATGGGGGCCGACACGTCCTCGTTGGGCCGGTCCTCGTACATGTGCACCCGGCCGCACATGGCCAGCACGGGCACATCGTCGAAGTGACCCGACAGCAGCGAGCCTCGGTGGCCCTCGGTGGTGGGACGCGGCATGCCGGGGATCTTGTCCCAGCCCACGAAGCGCGGCCGCTCCAGGCTGTCCAGGGCCTCGGACAGTCCCGACCCCAGCACCACGCCGATGCTGGCCCGGGGAGCACGATCCGCCAGACCATCCGCGGCCTTCTTGAGCACGTCGTATTGACCGGCCACGGGCTGTCACTCCCTCGGGTGAGCCGGACATCATAGCGACGGCCGCGCGCCTGCGTGTAATCGCTCCTCCTGGCCTGATCGTAGCCCTCCCGATGGGCTGGACGCGGCCCGCGGGTCCGCCCGTGCGTCCGTCCGTGGGCGGGCCGCCTCGCGCCCTTGGCCCTGCGGTATCATCCGCGCCCCGTTGGCAGCGCCCCTTTTCTGACTCGCTGGGAGGACCCGTGGCACGCCCTGATCTGCGCCAGTTCGTGCAGCGTCTCGAGCAGGCCGGAGAGCTGTTGCGCGTGAGCCGGCAGGTCGACCCCGAGCTCGAGATCGCGGCCATCGCCGACCGGGTCTCCCGCGCCGGCCCCGAGGGCAACAAGGCCCTGCTGTTCGAGGACGTCAAGGGCAGCCGCTTCCCGGTGCTGATCAACGCCCTGGGCAGCCAGCGGCGCATGCTCATGACCTGCGGCGTCGAGCGCGCCGATCAGCTCGAGCCCTTGGTGGGCGACTTCTTGGCGCAGATCGAACGTCCGCGCGTGAGCCTCAAGGACAAGCTGGGCGCCCTGCCCCTGCTGGCGCGCCTGGCCCGGCTGTTTCCCAAGTACCGCGCCACGGGCCCCTGCCAGGACGTGGTGCACGAGGGCGACGACGTCGACCTCGACGAGCTGCCCGTCCTGACCACCTGGCCCGAGGACGCCGGCCCGTTTGTGACCCTGCCGCTGGTCTACACCAAGGACCCGGTCAGCGGCGCGCGCAACTGCGGCATGTATCGCCTGCAGCGCTACGACAAGAACACGCTGGGCTTTCATGTGCATACGCACCACACCGGCGCCGAGCACCTGCGTCGCACCGCCGAGCTGGGGCGCGAGGTCATGGAGGTGGCGGTGGCCGTGGGCGCCAGCCCGCAGGTGGTCTTCTCGGCCGTGGCGCCGCTGCCGCCGGGCGTGGACGAGATGCTCTTCGCCGCTTTCCTGCAGGGCCAGCCGGTGGAGATGGTGCCCTGTCGCACGGTGGCGCTGGAGGTGCCCGCCACGGCCGAGTTCGTGATCGAGGGCTATGTCAAGCCGGACGAGCTGCGCCGCGAGGGCCCCTTCGGCGACCACACCGGCTTCTACAGCCTGGCCGACGACTACCACGTGCTGCACGTGACGGCCATCACTCACCGCAAGGACGCCATCTGGCACACCACCGTGGTGGGCCCGCCGCCGCAGGAGGACTGCTGGATCGCGGACGCCATCGGCCGCCTGTTCCTGCCGCTGCAGCGCAAGGTCATGCCCGAGGTGCTCGACATGCGCATGCCCTTCGCGGGCGTGTTCCACAACCTCATGTTGCTGCGCATCAAGAAGGAGTACCCCGGTCAGGCGCGCAAGGCGGCCCACGCGGTCTGGAGCCTGGGCCAGGCCATGTTCACCAAGGTGGTGGTGGTGTTCGACGAGGACGCCCCGCCGCTGAGCGACGACGCGGCCCTGATGGAACTGCTGCTCGAGCGCATCGACGTGTCACGCGACCTCGAGTTCGTGCTCGGGCCCACCGAAACGCTCGACCACGCCAGTCGCGCGCTGCACTTCGGCAGCAAGGTCTCGCTGGACCTGACGCGGGCCTTTCCGGGCGAGGGCGAGCGCGCCGTCTCGCCCGAGCCCTGCTCGTGTGATGAGGCCGAGATCGTGGCGGGGCTGTCTGGCCTGCCGGGCGTGGTCGGCGCCGCGGTGGTGGGGGGCGGCTTGGTGGCCGTGTCCGTCAAGAAGGTGGGCCCCGCCGTACCCCGCGTCAGCATGGAGCAGGTCTGGGACTGGGGCGAGCGCAACGGCTGCACCGGCGCCACCGACCGCGTGATCGTGCTGGACGCCGACGAGCAACTCGACGACCCCGTGCGCCTGCTGTGGCTGACCCTGGCCCACATCGACCCCGAGCGCGACACGCGCCGTTCCGCCAACCCGACCCACGACGAGTCGCTGCGCTTCCACGTCGACTACCACCCGCGGCGCTTCGGCATCGACGCCACGGCCAAGGGGCCCGCCGACGGCTTCGAGCGCCCCTGGCCCACGGAACAGGTGCACCCGCCCGCCGTGCTGCGCAAGGTCGCCATGGCCTGGGAAGAGATGGGCCTGCCGGGCGAGATGCCGCTCTGAGGCTGGCTGGGCGCGGGCATCGGGCGTCCGCCGCTCCCGGGGGCTTCTGGCAGAGTCGGCCCACAGCCGCAGGCTCCGCTCAGCGAGCCCACGTCGCCGGCCGCCCGTTCGCCCCAGGTCTCACGCTTGCGCTTGCAGGATCCGCAGGCGCAGGTACTTGAGGCGCACGTAGTGTGCGGCCAGGAAGGCCAGGGCCAGGCCACGCCAGCCCAGCAGGAAGCCGCGCTTCAGGAAGTAGAAGCGCACGAAGCGCACGGCCGGGCGCAGCCACAAGTCGCCCAGCCTGGCCCGGCGCCCGCGGGCGTGAAGTCCCGCGGCGGCTACGGCGGTGAGCTTGGCGATGGTGGCGAGATGGTCATCCAGGTCGCGATAGCTGTGGTGCAAGAGGTCACCGGCGAGCAGGCCGCGCTGCTGGTCGAAGTCCCCGTCGAGGATGACCCGGTCGTGGGGGTCGTGGCCGCCCCAGTGCCCGCGGCGCCGATCAAACAGGCGCAGCTGTCGGTTGGGGTACCAGGTGCCGTAGCGGATCGGCTGCCCCATCCACCAGGTCAGGCGCGGCATGCTCCAGCCTGCGGGAGCTTGGCGCTCGCCGGAGAAACCGTCCGACTGCAGGCTCCGGATCTCGAGCGCGAGCTCGGGCGAGATGCGCTCGTCGGCGTCGACGCACAGGACCCAGTCATGCCGGGCCGCGCGCACGGCGAACTCTTTCTGGGCGACGTGCCCGGGCCACTCACGCTCGATGACGCGGGCGCCGAGCGCCGCTGCGAGCTCGCGCGTCGCGTCTGTGGAGCCCGAGTCCACCACGACGATGTCATCGCAGAAGTCCACACTGCGGATGCAGTCCTCGATCCGATCGGCTTCGTTGAAGGCGATGATGCAGGCGGAGAGGGGCGCGCGACGGCAAGGAGCAGGGGCGGTCGTCATGGGCTCGGCGCGGTCAGTATGGGGGGCCACAGAGAGAGGGGCGCTCAGCGTACCTTCACGCGCAGGTCGCGCATGCGCACGTAGCCGCCCTCGTGATGCTGCTGCAGCGCGATGTGGCCCGCCTTGTGGCGCCGGTTGGGGTCGATGTGATCGACGACCGTCACGCCGTTGACGCCGATGGTGATGTGCGTGCCCTCGGGCTCGTCCACCACGTCCAGCTCCAGATCGCACCAGGTGCCGGGCGGGATCAGCTGCACCTTCACCGGCACCAGACCGTAGAGGCTGCCGGTCTTGTGCTCGTCGGCGAAGCTCGCGTTGATCTGGGCCTCGTAGCCCCGCAGGCGCCGGCCGTCGGGGCGCGCGCGCAGCATGATGCCGGAGTCGCCGCCCTCGTTGATGCGCACCGTGGCGCGCAGGGAGAGGTCGCGGTAGCCGTCGCTGGGGCTGAGCAGCCAGCGCGGTTGGCCAGCGCCAAGCAGCTCGCCGTCTTCGAGGCTCCAGGTGGGCTCGGGCTCGTCCTCGGCGTCCTCGGCGTCCTCGCGCGTGTCGGCGCTTGGATCGACGCCCGCACCCGTGCGTGAGCCTGCGCCCGTGGCTTGAGTTGCGGCCTGGTCTGCGTCGCGGGGCGGAAACAGCGTCCAGCCGGACAGGTCGTCACCCGCGAGCAGGTTGAGCCAGCCGTCTGCGGCGTCGGCGGGGGCCTCGCCCGTGCGCGCGGGCTTGTGTTCCAGGGTGCGCAGGGCCACCGGTCCGGTGTCGCCGGCGATCACCAGCGGGCTGCGGGCGCTCGGGCGACCGGCGCTGAGCCCGGACGGCTGCCACAGCTCCACGTCTGCATGGATGAGCACGTCGTCGAGTCGCACCTCGCGCAGGATGGCGGGGCTGAGCGCGGTGCCGTCGGCGGCCCGCACTGGCGCCTCGTACTTCACGTCGAGCGCGTGCCACTGCCCGGCGCCGCGGTAGCCCGCCACCGTCGGGGGCAGGGCGGGGCGCGCGTCACGTGTGCCGCTCGCCGCGCCGCCCATGATGGTGCCCGTGCCGAGGCTCCACTCGGGCAGCCCGTGGGTGTCGTCGGTGAGCTCGATCGCGTAGCGTCCGGCGATCCAGACCACGGAGCGGCTGCCTTCGGCCAGCATGAACTCCACGTGGTAGCTGCCGTCGGTCAGGTCCCACCTGCTGCTGAGGTGACCAGCGGGGCCCTGGCCGACGTTGACCAGGGCGTTGTTGCCAGGGGCGATGTCAAAGCCGCTGCGGTCCGCTGCGCCGATGTCCGCGTTCACGAGCTGCCAGCCCGGGCCGTCCCAGGCGTCGAGGGCGTCGCCGTAGGTCAGCCGCAACCAGCCCTCGCGTCCGGACTGCTTGGGCGGCGGCACCGGCGCCAGCTTGGCCACCGGCTCGGCCGGCGCTGGCTGCCCGGGCAGGCGATTGACGGTGTACGAGAACGAATCGTGCAGCAGCGGCTCGCCGCGTGCGTCGCGCAACCCCGTGAGCGTGACGCGCGCCGCCATGCCCGCGCGCAGCTCGGGGGCCTGCAGCCGCAGCGCGCGCCGATCGTCGGAGACGAGCAGCCTGGTCACGGGCACGGTCGTGATGTGGCGCTCGGGCGATCCATACTCCCACCAGTAGTCGTAGTCGTACTGGACCAGCGTCACGTCGTCGGGCCCGGGCGTCAGGTCGTGGGCCAGGGCGCCCGAGAAGAACAGATCGAAGCCGACGTCGCTCAGGGTCACGCGGTCGATCTCGAACGGGCGCGCGCCGGTGGGGCGTACGCGCAGCAGGCCGTGGTCGGGAGCCAGCCCGCCCCAGCCGCGGTTGGTGAGGCCGGCGAAGATCGAGCCGTCCGGCGCCACGCTGACCCGGAAGGCCGAGCCCAGCTGTTGGAGCAGGGGGAACACGGCGCCTTGGGTCACGCCCTGCACCTGCTCGAGTTGAATGCGCAGGAGCTGACCGTTGGTGAGCTCGGCCAGCACGAGCTGGTCGCCGCTGTAGGGTCCGAATCGATAGTCACCGGGGAGCCGCGCGAGATCGCCGGCCGAGCGCGACCAGCCGTACGGCAACCACAGCGCGGGCTCCACGCGGGGCTGCTCGGGAGGCTGCATGCTGCTGGCCTGCAGGCGCTGCTCGCGGTACGCGTCGGTCCACGAGAGCGACGCCGGGTGCCCGTGGAAGCCGCCTGGCTGCACCGCGAAGACGGGGCCCGCCGGCATCCAGTCGCCCTGGTTGTCGGTCACCAGCAGCCGACCGGCGCCGTCGAAACCCAGCCCCGCGGGGCTGCGGAAACCGTGGGCCAGGGGCTCGGCCTCGCCCGTGAGCGGGTCGACGCGCAGCACCCAGCCGCGCCAGGGCGCCAGCGAGACGCCCAGCCACCACTCGGGCGACAGGAAGCCGACGTTGAGCGACAGGTACAGCTTGCCCTGGCCGTCGTCCGGCAGGCCGAAGGCGAACTCGTGGTAGTTGCCCGACAGGCCCCAGTCGTCGCAGACCGTGAGCCAGGTCTCGGCGCGGCCGTCGCCGTCCTCGTCGCGCAGCTCTGAGAGCTCGCCGCGCTGCAGCACGTAGAGCGCGTGGCGTGTGCGGCCGTGTCCGTCGGCGACCTCCAGCACGTTCAGGCCCAGGGGCTCGTGCAGCCCCTCGGCGTAGAGCGAGAAGCGCGCATCGCTGGGATCTTCGGCCAGGGCGTGCTCCACGATCCAGACCTGACCGCGCCGTGTGCACAGCACCAGCCGCCCGTCGGGGAACCAGTCCATGCCGCCCAGCTCCAGCACCACGCCCGGCGGCGGCGTGAGCGCCTCAATGGTCCAGTAGCGCGCTTCGAGCTCGGCGGTGGAGATGGGGGAGTTGGCGGCGGCGTCGTCGCCAACAGCGCTCGCATCGTCGGCTGCTGCTGCTGCTGCTGCTGCTCCTCCTGCTCCTGCTCCTGCTCCTGCTGCCGGGGCGACAGCCTGGTCGGACACGGCGGCCGGCTCGTGTGCGGGAGCGGTAGCGTCCTCGGGGTCTTGCCCAAGCGCGGGGCCGCAGAGCAGCACGCTCGTCAGCAGGCTGGGCAGCGCGGTCTGGATCAGGCCGCGAGTGATGGCTGTGTTCATCGCTTCAGCTCCGCGAGCAGCTGCGCCTCGCCGTCCTCGGGCCACTGCGCCATGAGCACGGTGGTGAGCGTGATGCTGGCCGCCGTGGCGCCGTGCTGCAGTTCGATGCCCAAGTGCTCGGGCGAGGCCAGCTCGCGGGCCTCGCCGCCGGTCACGGAGTCGAGCTGCAACAGCCACGCTTCGTACAGGCCGTCCTCGCGCAGGATCACCCGACCGTGGCGGCCTACGCTGGTCTGCGTCTTACCAGCGGGCATGGGTTGCTGGAGCGAGACGTGCCGGTCGCCCGTGGTGACGATGACCAGCTCCCGCGCGAACCCGGTGCCCAGCGACGTGACCACCACCCGCGGGAACTCACGCACATGGGCGATGATCTCGCTCGACTCGCTGAGCGCGTCCCAGTCGATGGAGGGGCGTCCGGCAGGCGTGCGTGTGGCGCGCAGTCGCGCCTGCAGCGGCTCGTCCCGGTAGGCCAGCCGGCGCTGCAGCAGGGGCGCGGGGTCGCCGCCCTGCGCGAGCCAGACCACGCGGCCCAGGGGCTCCAGCGGTGTGCCGCCGCGCCCGGTCCAGTCGCTGCGGCGCACGAAGTCGCCGGCGCGCACGCCCAGCAGGCGCAGGTCGTCGGCGCG
>QNBX01000069.1 GCA_003644265.1 Planctomycetota bacterium | reverse complement strand
GGACGGTTTGGTTGATGAGTTTGGCGCTATTGGTTGATGGGTGTTGGGCGATATGGGGCGGTTTGGCTCTATGGTCATCAACCAGAATGGGGCGGCTGGTTGATGGGGATAGTGCCAGGGGGGGCTTGATGGCCCAGGGCCGAAGCGTGATCTGCTTCGGGGCGTGATCACTCGAAGCACCGTCGCCAGGATGTGGCAGGCGTTCATGGCGCCGTCGTATCGGTCGCATTGTTGGGCCGCCGGCGAGTGCTGCGGTGCCGTAAGTCCATGGTGGATCAGGCAGACGGATTTTTCGGGAGGGACAGGGGGGCTTTGAATTACCTATGCGCCCTAGCTCTCACTTGCCCGACTTTCTCCTGTTGTCGTCCGCGCACAACATATTGCAGTTGTCGCTGATGGTCTTGCCGCCCTTGCTCCACGGAGTGATGTGGTCAGCCTGCATTTCTTCCAGCTCGAAGGGGTCGCCACAGACGGGGCAGATTCCCTTTTGGCGCTCGTATGCTTCCCGCCTCTCGTTGTCATTGAAGGCCCTAATGCTCAAGCTTCGCTCGTCGCGGTTCAGGACATAAGAGTAGACTCCCGACTTCTTGGTGACATCCTCATCTGCCATCAGCTTGGACAGCTCTACCTCAAGCTTGGCGGGGTCCAGCTCCTCGTCCTTGAACTCATTGAAGAGCAGTCCCCACTTGACGGACTTCATCTCCTTCCGCTTCTGCGGAAAGGTGACGGCCACCCACTCGATGACGCTCTTGAAGTAGAGCCACAGCTCATTGGCGTTGGGCTTGTTCTGCTGCTTCGCCATGTAGCCTTCGATGTCTCCATCGTTGATCCAATCAATAGCCGTCTCCAGGTACTCCTGGCGAATGGGACTGCCGCGCATGTAGTCGCTTGCGATGCCGTAGGCGGGGCAACCGTTCTTGCTGAAGAAGCGCTTGGCGTCCGTCACCCATGGACCCGAGTAGACCGCGTTGCGAAGCTCCTGCGGAGTGAGCTTCTCCCCTGCGATGTTGATGGTTCTGAACCAATCGAGCCTCTCCGAGTCGGAGCCGCTGCACAGGTAGACCATGAGGATGTAGTCAAGGATCTGTTGCTTCTCGTCGGGCTGGAGGTTGTGGAAGTAGCGGAGCTGTTCCACGCTTCCCACCTTCACCGCGAAGTCGCCCTCCACATACTGACAGATGGAGATGGTTCGCTGCTGTCCGTCGATGATCTCGAACTGCTCGTCCCCCTGCACTGCCCAATACATGACATTGAGCGGGAAGTCCCGAGTGACCGTGTTGATGACGGCGTCTCGCTGCGTGTCCTTGTATATGAACTCTCGCTGATACTTGGGTCGTACGTCCAGCCGACCCGAGTAGGCCACGACACCCAACTCCTCGTTGTCGGCGTAGTCCTCGGCAAGCTCGCGGACGGTGATCTCCTTCAGTTCTATCTTCACGAGGTCTGCTCCCTGCGACGGATGAACAACCGCCTGTAGACGCCCTTGATAGGGTAGCCAACATCGAAGTGAGTCCCCGCGCCGAATGAGTCCGTCTTGATGACACAGCGGAAGCTTCCAGTGTTGGACTTCTGGCGGACGCCACTCACGACCTTCACCTTCTTCCCGTAGGTCCTGGTTCTGAGGTAGTCGGTCCCGCATATCCCCAAGACCCCGAACTGAGCTGGATTGTGCTTGCCTAGGAAGGTTAGCGGCACGCCCATGATGCCGTCGTAGTCTATGGGTATGTCAGCGACTTTGGAAACCTCGATGGCGTCGTAGTTGTCGTAGCTGGGGTACAGTTCGGGGTCGTAAGTCTTGTAGAGGATCAGGTCCTCGTGGCGCTTGGCGAAGTCCAGGTTGGTGAACCACGCCGCGTTCCCCATGCTCCGCCACTTCTGTCCATCTTCGTCCTCCCAGAAACGAGTGGCCCGAGGCTCGTAGTAATCGGGGACCCTGAAGCTCATGTCCCCGTTGTGCACGCCAAGCCACAACTTCTCGGCCTTGATAAAGGCGAAGATGTCCATGTAGCTGATGGCGTTCTGGTTGCCAATAATGAGGAAGTCCTTCTCGTACTCGATCAACTGAGCCACGTACTCACGGAACAGCGAGAAGGGCGGGTTTGTGACAACGACATCAGCCTCTTTCAGCAGTTCGATGGCCTCGGCGCTGCGGAAGTCGCCATCACCCTTGAGCGGCCTGATGCCGATCTCATCGGGGTCGGGAACCATATTGCCGTCCTTGTCGCCCTCATAGACAAGGTAAACCGCCGTATCAGAGTCGTTCTGACTGAACAAGTCCCTCTCTCGGTTCTTGTAGCAGGTGGCGATCAGCTTCTTCAGACCTAGCTTCTCGAAGTTGTAGGAGAAGTAGTGGAAGAAGTTGCTCACGCGAGGATCGTCGCAGTTGAGGTAGACCGTCTTGCCCTTGAAGTGCTTCTTGTAGTGTTTGAGTTCGCGCTCGATGTCGGGCAGCTGTGTGTAGAACTCGTCCTCCTTCGCCCGCTGGGCTCCGACGAGGCTGCGGTTCAGTGCTTTCTTCGCCATTCTGCTGCTTCCGTACCTGGTCCGTGGTCGATCAAACGTGCTCCACAGTGAACCACGGGGCATGCCGTCCAGCACGTTTGGAAGTTCGGGAACATTACAGAAGAGCCAGAGAGGCTCCGGTGCGGACCGTGCGGTGCGGCTAGATCCCCAACCAGTCCAGGTGCAGCTCCTTCAGCCATGCCAGGAAGGCGCGAGGGCGGTCCCGATCCCCTGTCCTGATGCGGCCAGTGCGAGGCCCGAGCCACCGACGGTTATGCTCCCACCAACCTGCCCCCCGGCTCGCGCCCCATGCTCAACCTCACGCTTATCGAGCGTCATCTTTTCGCCGACCCCAAGGTCCGCGCTCGGCTGATCCGCGACTACGGCCTCGAGCCCGCACCGACGGCGCCGGCTGAACTGAGCGCCGGGCTCGTCACCGCGTTCGGCCAGACGCCGCGGGAGGCCCCCCTGGAAGCGGACGTCTCCGACGCCGAGGTCTACCGGGCCGCCGTCCTGGCGCTAGCGAGCAACAGCCGCTCGTGGTCCACGTTCATCGGGCGGGAGCCTGAGCTGGCCGAACTGCTTGGGGGCTACGACCCGCACGTCGTGGCTGCGCGCGAGCCGGGCGTCGGTGACCTTGCGGCCTGCGTCCCGGGCCAGACGAGTTCTGCGGACGCTCGCGCCATGCTGGCCTGGGCCGGGTTGATCAGCGGCGCAGGCGGCTAGTATCGGCACCTGGTCGCCATCGCCCGTGCCTTCGAGCGCGCTGGTGCCAAGCAGGACGAACTGGTGCCTTGCGTCGCAGCGTTCATCGGCGCGCCTCCCAGCGACCGCAGGCTGGCCGTCTGCCTGCCGGGTTTGGAGCGCCCTGCCGGCCTCGCGTCATGGAAGGCGCCCGGCATGGGGCCGACCCTCGCCAGCGAGTTCCTGCGTAACCTGGGGTGGAACGGGTTCAAGCCCGACCGGCACATCCAGCGGCTGTTCTCGCTGTGGTTCCCCGACGTGGTCGAGGGCTGTCGCGAGCGGGCGGTCGAGCTGGCCGCACTGTTGGGCACACGCGCCAAGGACGTGGTGGCCTTCTTCACGTTCTCGCTGGTCGGACATGCCGTGACGCCGCCAGGGCGGACGCTCAGCGAGGTGGACAATCTGGTCTGGGCGCTGGGGGCCTACGTGGAGAAGACGGGGCGGGAGAGCAAGCTGGGGTACCGGGTGGGGGGCTGACCGGGCGAGTGGAGTAGGATGGCTCGCTGATTCAACGAAGCAGGGTGACTTGGCAGCGCGGGCATAGAAGGCGCACAAGCGTATGAGCAGGAGACTCAAGAAGCGGACATTCGATCGCGACGACGGCGCCCAGTTCCTCGTCCAGTGCCTTCGTTGCTCGAAAGAGACGGACCACCACGTCATTCGGTCTGTTTCTGATCACTGGGATGATGAGCCGATCAGCTATCTGAACTCGCTCCAGATCATCGAGTGCCGCGGCTGCAAGTCGCTTTCCGTACGGCACGACCAGTCCAGCTCGGAGGATTTACCACAGCGCGACGCGTACACCGGCGAACAGTTCGACATCGACTGCGCGAACTACTATCCACCTCGCGCACGCTCAGAGGTGCGAGATTCAGACCTCCTCCCGTCACGCATACGCAACGTGTATCGCGAGTTGCTCGTCGCTCACGGTGTCGGGCTGCACATGCTTGCCCAGGTAGGCCTTGGTTGCCTGATCGAAGCGATCTGCGATGACCTTGGCGAGCAGGGCACGCTGCGACAGAAGATCGGAGGGCTGGTCGGGCGGCAGATTCTGCGTGGGACTGAGGCCAAGGTGCTGCACAAAATTCTCGATTGCCGCAACGACGCAGCACATCGGTTAACACACATGTCGAAGGACAAGCTGGCGGCCGCAATCGAAGTTGTCGAACATGTTCTTGTGGCGCTCTATCTGCTGGATGCCCGGCGACATGAGTTGTAGCCCTTGCCGCCCAGCAAGCCGTTGCAGCGGACGGTCCGCTGCGCGGTCGGGCGGTGAACGACGTACCCGTTAGGCGAACGCCCATTTATGATCTCGGACCGGCTTCCATTCGAGTACGAGATCCCAGGCACCTGGCTGCGCGTTCGAGACGAAGCAGCTAAGCGAGAACTTGAAGCCCTGTTTCTGGGGCTTGAGCGTGCGTTTCACGAGTCAGTGATGGCATGGCTCCTCTTCTCCGAGGCGAGGGTCGAACCTGCAATCCGGGTTCCGTCTGATGCCGAAATGGATGCCCAGTTCGAAGAGCGTCGGTCTATACTCTCGGCTGTGCTGGAATCAAGTGACCCGGGTTTCGCCAGCGACCCTCATCAGACGTTTCAGGCCGCTTCTATCGAGGTTGAGCGCCAGTTGGTACGTCGAGAGTGGTCGCGGGGTGTGCTGCCCCAGGCAATCGCGGGTACTCGGGTGTTTCTGCTGGCACGTGGGTTCCTTTACTCAGCAGCGCACATCGGCAGCATTCTTCGGGTGTTAGCTGGGCATCGTAACTACCCGGTGTTTGCCGATGATTCCTCGAGGTTCGAGGCCGCGTTCCCGGATCTGCGAGACGTCCGGAACAGTGCAGCCCATCCCGAAGACCGTGTCCGCGGCATTGGCCTTCGAGGAGAAATGATCGATGCAAAGGGCATCGTTCAACGGGGCTCGGATGGTGCAAGGGCTGATGTGCTGTTCAACTCGATACTGGCAGGCGATCGATTTGGAACAACGATGCACGATGGCTTCTACGGCGAGGTCAGCGTTTCAGAGCAGTCGGTATGCTTGATGCGTGATCTCATTGAAGATGTGTTGTCATCGGTGCCCTGGTCGGGGCCTAGGCAGATCAAGCCCTAGCGGACTGGTAAGGCACTCGATTGGCACCAAGTCGCCTAACACTCATGAGGCCCCATCGCGTCACTAGGCGGAGATCGACGATCGCGAGGCGTGTCGTCCGCCCCTCAGAGCCGCCGACCCGTCCGGAAGAAGTCGAGCGGCTTTCCGCAGACCTTGGCAAGGTCCTCGAGTTCGACGAAGTCCACACGCCGCTCGCCCAACTCGCACTTCGAGACCCAGGTCTGCGATCGTCGGAGCCTGGCGGCAAGCTGGACCTGGGTCAGCGCGGCGTCCACTCGGGCCTGGCGGAGGTGTGCGAGGAACACCCGGTACCGCCTCGTGTGTAGCGCCTTGGCGGAACCCATCCCAGCGAGGATGAACCCCGCTGTGGAATACCCCGCAGTGGGGTAGAGTTGCCGGGCGATGGGCCACCGGAGCCCCTGCACAGGGCAGCGGCGAGGGGAGTGCCAGAGAAAGGGAGTGTGTCGTGGTCAAGCACGCGGTGGACTGGATGTCGGAGGATCTGATTTCGCACCGGGCGCGGATGATCCCGTCGCCGCGGAGCAAGCCCGAGCTGATTGCGACGTCCTCCTTGCTCGCGGTCATCGGGAGCGTGGACGAGTTTGGAACCAGGTTTCTGCGGCAGATTGGAGGTCCGTCGTACAAGAACCTCCAGTCCTACATGCACACCTACTGCGAGGTCCCGGCGTCGGTCCTGTTGGGAGGAGCTGGGGCTTCCTTGGCCCAGGATCCGCCGTGGGGGATCCACGACAGGCCTGACGGGATCATCGTGGTCTCGCGCAACAGGACATGGTCCGCGCTCGTTGAGGTGAAGGTGGGCCAGGGACGGCTTGAGCCCGACCAGCTCGCGGCCTATCACGAGATGGCCAAGCACTTCGGCTTCGACGCCGTGGTCACGATCAGCAACGAGGTCGGCTCGGCATCAGGGGCGCCACCGAAGTCCGCCCTGTGCGGTGTTCGGCCGGCGGACCTAAAGAAGATCCCGATCGTGCACATCCAGTGGCGGCGGCTGCTCGGGGACGCGGTCACGCTCTACCGCAAGGACCTGGAGGACAACGTTGCAGATCCTGACCAGGATTGGATTCTGGGCCAGTGGATCCAGTACGTCATGGACGAGCGGTCGGATGTCCTTGTGGCTGCCTCGCTCGGTGACGGTTGGAACGAGGTGATCCAGCTAGCTCGGAAGAGGATGTTGCAGTTGGACTCGTCGCCGCTGCACAGCGTGGTTGAGGCGTGGCGGGATGTCGCACGCGAGATCGCGTTCAGGTTGCGTGTGCAAGGTGTCGCACTCACGCCGCGGCTCTCGCGGAAGGAGGTCGCGGACCCGCAGTTGGTACGGGATCGGTTGCACAAGGAGGCCGTCGAATCCGGGACGCTCTCCATGTCGTGGAAGTGCGCGTCGCCTGTGGACGTCTTGCACTGCGTCGTGGATCTGTCCGCGCGAGACGTGCGCTACTTCTTCGAAGTCACGGACTTCGCCGGGAAGTCGTCAGGCGCGCGGGTCATGAGTTGGGCGTCGCAGATCGACCCGACGACAGCGCGAGGCGTGATCCTCCGACCCAAGTGGCGCAAGCCCGCCATCGAGACCCCGTTGATGCTCGACCAGTGCACTGGCGCTCGCGATCTCAGCGCGTACCTGACGACGAAGGGCGTGAGTTCAACCGACGGCGCGCCGGTCAGGATGCGCATCGAGTGGCACCTAGCGATTGAGGGCAGGTCCGGACGCAAGGGTCAAGAACACCTGAGGCAGGTGCTTAAGGGCATGCAGTCGTTCTACGGGCACGTCATCGCGGGACTGCGGTCGGTGGAAACGATGCCGGTGCAGGCGCGGGTGTCTCGCGTCCAGCCTGATGCGATGGGCGACCCGGAAGCCTCGGTTGATTCGCTGTCGGGTGCGGGCGTCGAGCAAGGTGATCCGGCGGATGCTGGGGAGGACTGAGCCGGCTGCTTGATCGACGAGACCCCGTAGCACGGCCACCACGCCGATTCTCGACTACCGCTCGCACTGCTCGTCCGGTATCGGGCACCCACAGCCCTGCCCGACAATGACCTCGGCAGGAATCGGTTCTCTGGTGTCGTCGAGTTGAATGCGATGCCGATCACGCTGGTCGGAGCAGTGCTGCTGCGTCATTTCTACAATACGCGTGACGACTCCCAGGGCTAGGTCCGGCGCATCCGGCGGTTCACGATACAAGCCCTGTCTGATGTACGGGACTAACCGTGCCTTCCACAACGCACCAAGCCACTCTACGACGGACTGCTCAAGCTCCGCGTCGGCGGGCGGGGTTAGCAAGCCAGCCTTCTGGACGAGTGCGTATGCCTTGAGAATGTCGTGCCCAATCGCCATGGACTTGGGTCTTGCCCGACCGCTCAGGTGAGCCTCGCACCAGCCATTCCCACGCAGGGCTCCCTTGAGCGCCATTTCGATGGCGAGAGACGCGAGTACCTTCTCAGATATTGAGAGTGCCTCAGCATGATGCTCATCAACTTCGAGTCGCGATGCGTGCAGCAGGCGAAAGTCATCGAGTAGCCGGCGCGCAGTGCTGTGGAGCATCGCCGAATTGATCCTGTCAAGGGTTGTGCTGCGCCCACTCTCTGCCGCGTCGCTCACCCCACCCGCTCGTACTGCCCCCGCCCGACCCGCTTGAACCGCTTGTCCTGGGCGAGCTTGGTGGACACGGCGACGCGGAAGCTCTTGCTGGTGGACTTGTAGCCGTTGGCGAGTACGAGATCGACGGCCTCAGCGGGCGTAAGCACTGCCCCCACATCGGCGGCGTTGGCGATGGCGTCCCCGAGGGTCATCTCGTTCTTGGGGCGCTTGCCAGGGCTGCGCGTGGTGGATGCCTTGGGCTTGCCTCGCTTCCCATCGAGCATGCCGAGGCTGGCCAGTTCCTTCTCGATACCGTTGAGCTGGGCGAGCAGCTTGCTGCGGCGGGCCTGGAGCTTGGCAGCTCCCTTCTGGCGGCGAGCCAGCTCGGCGGCGAGGTCGGCGGTGGTGAGGGTCTTGGCGTTCATGGTGCGTCCTTGGATAGGGGCCTGCGCGATGTTGCTGGCCGAGATCGATTCTCGGCTCTGTGTGAGATGGGTTCCAGCTTGGTCTTGTGAGCGCGACGCTGCCCCTCCCACCCCGCCACCCGGCACACCGGCCGCAGCAGATGCTCCGACACCCTGCTCTCGCCCAGCAGGATCGCCTCCTGGATGTCCGGCGCCAGCAGCACCAGGTGCCCCAGCATGTTCGCCCGAGCCGGCGAGACGCCCAGCCAGCGCGCGGCGTCCCTGTAGTCGGCGAAGGTGCCGTCCCGCAGACCGCGCTCGATCGCGTGGGCCATCGCCAGGTAGCGGGCCGTGGGGTGGGCGTGTTCGTCGGCCTGCCGAGCGTCGGATGGACAGCCCGTGTCCACCTGAGCGGCCCGTGCGGGGTGCGTGCCAAACCTCACCTTGAAAATCATGCCTCTGCCTCCTGGGCCAGCGTGCGGATGCCGCCGGGCCGGTAGTCGATGGTCAACTCGCCAGCCTTGGCGTCGTAGACCACGCGCTCGATGAGCAGGCGGATCACGCGCCGACGCTCGGTGGGGAACAGCACATCCCACACCGGGACGAACGCCTCCAGCGCGGCCCTCAGGTCCGCCTTGCGCAGGGTGGCGCCGGACAGCGCCTGCGTCTCGCTCTGGGCGGCCTGGAGCGACTCGGAGGCCCGCTGGTGCGCGGCGTCGATGTCGGCCAGGCGTTGCGCCACGCCGGGGCCGTGGTGGGAACTGAGGGCGGTGCGCTCGGCGGTCAGCCGGTGGGCGTCGGCCTTCGCGTCCTTCGCTTGGTCCCGCAGCTCGGCCAGGCGCGTCTTCCGGGCTCCCTTGGCTGCCTCGACCGTGGCGCGCTGGAGGTCGGGATCGCTCCCCAGCGCCTGGATCTGCTGCACCACGAAGCCGTCGATCTCGTGGGCCGCTGCACGGCTGCCCGGGCAGGCTCGTGCGCCCTGCTTCTGCACCGTCTGGCAGACGTAGCTCACGTACACCCGCTCATGCCGCCGGGTCGTGTGCGGACCCATGGCCGCGCCGCAGACCCCGCAGCGCAGCACCCCCTGGAGCAGTGCGTCGGTCTTGCTGGGCGGGCGCAGCGGGTGCCGGTGCGCGGCGAGCTGGGTCTGGACGGCGGTCCAGGTCGCCTCGTCCACGATGGCCTCGTGCTGGCCGGTGTGCAGCTCGCCCTCGGCGTGGATCTTCCCGACGTACAGCGGGCTGCGCAGGATCGTCGCCAGCGAGTTCTTCGTGAACGCCGTGCCGACCCGCAACTTGCCCGCCTTCGTGGTCCACGACTTGGTGACCAGACCACGCCGGGACAGCTCGGCCGCCGTCTCGCGCAGGCTCCCGAGGTCCAGGTAGAGCCGAAACGTCTCGCGCACCCGGGCCGCTTCGGGCTCGTTGACGATCAGTTTGGAATCGAACGAGTCGTACCCGAGCAGCGGCACCCCGCCGGTCCACATGCCCTTGCGGCGGGAGGCGATCACCTTGTCACGCACACGCAGCGCCGTCGTCTCCCGCTCCAGTTGGGCCACCTGGATGCTGATGCCCAACGCGAACCGGCCCATGGGTGTGGTCGTGTCGAAGCGCTCGGTCACGGACACGAACGTCACGCCGTGCTGCTCAAGGAAGTCCATCAGCTCCAAGAAGTCCCGCTGGCTGCGGGAGAGCCGGTCGAGGCGGTACACAGCCACCAGGTCCACGAGGCCTGCCTCGATGGCCGTGAGCAGGCGCTGGAAGGCCGGGCGTCGCGTGTTGGCCCCTGACTCGCCGAGGTCGTCGTAGGTGGTGGGGAGCGGTACCCAGCCCTGCTCGCGCTGGCTGGTGATGTAGCCCTCGACCGCCTCGCGCTGGGCTTCGATGGATCCGAACTCCCCGCCGTTGCCCTTGTCCACCGATTTGCGCGTGTAGATGGCTACGCGGACGGTCGTCGTCGTCGCCCGGGCGATCATGATCCACGCTTCCGCTTGGTCAGCCCGAACCACAGCCGTCCGTTGATGCTCTTGGAGCCCGTGACGGCCTTGGCGACCGCGCTGAGGCTGGTGTACGTCGCGCCGTCCCACTCGAAGCCGCTGTCCAGCACGGCCACGCGCACGGTGTTGCCCTTGTACGGGCGCTCGAGGTGTTGCCCGGGCACGAGGTCCCCGGGTCGGCGGATGCCCTCTACGGGCCGGGTGGTGCGTGGGAGTTGCGCCGTCAGCGTTTCCAAGCGCGCGGTCGCAGCGTCCGACAGTCCGCCGCGGGCATCGGCTTGCATCTGCCACGCGAGGCGCCGCCAGAGCCAGACCGATTGCCGGATGGGGGGCTCGGTACCAAACGCGGCGGTGTAGCGCGTGACAAGCTCGGCCAGGGGCAGATGGGGGAGCTGCGCGATCTGAGAGGCGAGGGTGGTCATGACCGGGGTCCGCAGATCAGCCGCAGGAGTGCGTCCTCGACCTGTGGCCCGTCGCGTCGGGAGGCCTCGTGGAGCGCACCGGCCCGCTGGCGGAACGTCGCGTGGTCGATCCGGCCTGCGTACAGGTCGTCCACGTTGGCGCGGATGACGGCGTGGTGCTGCCGGGCTCTCTCGTCGGTGGTCATGACGCGCTCCGTCCGGCCTCGTAGGCCCGCTCCAGCGCGTCACGCAGCAGCTCGACGTTGATGTCGTGGAAGTCCGCCGCGTCGCTGCCACGGGCCTCCAGCGTCTCCACGCCCAGGCTGCGGGCGATCGTGGCGAGGATCTGATCGCGGTCGGTCACAGCTCGTCCTCCAGCGATGCCAGCTCCGCGAGGGCCGCGCATGCCTCGCACGCGGGGGCACGGCCTCGGGCGCGTCGGTAGCCCTCCTGCTCGTTCGGCCCGAACAGCCGCCAGTGCAACTTCCACCAAGCGGCGCTGCCGATCGTCGGGACGTGGTCTGCGCAGGCGAGTTGCTGGTGGCAACTGGCCCACATGATGCGGGTGTTCATCGTGTCTCCTCGCGTGGGATCTGAGCGCCATCAACGGCGCTCGCACACAAGGGCTCATTGGCGCTATGGACCGCAAGCTCTCCCTGGTTGATGACCAGACGCCACCAACCGCGGGCGAGGATTGCGGCGAGTTCTGCTTGCACGTCTGCGGGTTCTGGGATGCGGATCACGGTGCGGCCTCCGCGTCGAGGTGGATCGCGTCAAAGATCACGCGCTCGATGGCACGACGGGAAGCGTCATCCGCAGGGCGAACCAGGTGGTGCTGGCGGCCGTGCCTGTCGTGTCGCGTCGGGAACGAGAGGCACATGCGACCGTCGCGCGTGCGTCGAACCGCGATGCCGTCGAGAAGCAGATCGCCATAGCGGCACGAGAGCCAGCCCAGGAGGCCGCGTTGAGCTTCGGGGGCGGGGGTGAAGTGGACGGCGGTGACCGGGCGGCAATCAGGCATGACCGTGCCCTGTGGTCGTGAGGCTCTCCACGGCGCTGGCCACCGGCGCTGGCCCACCCCTCACTGCCTCGATGGCGTGTCGTTCCGCGACGTGCCGCAGGAGACCGCCGTCGAATTCCATGATGGCGGCCCGCTCTTCGTAGGCTTCAACCATCTCGGGTGACCAGTCGCTGAGTGGCGTTGCCGGATCCGGCACCTGGCGTGAACTGCCGGGGCACCTCAGCATCTCGATCAACTCGCTGCGCCTTGCGATCAGCCTCTTCCGCAGAGCTGGTGACACCGACCCCGAGGGCGCGAAGTAGTGCAGCCGCCCTGCTTGGCACTCCAATCGCAGGCCGCGTTCCTGGATCTCGGTCAAAAGGCTGGTCAGGCTCAAAGCTGCCCCCCTTCGAACCGATAGCTGGGGAACGGGTAGTGCCGCCGACCTCGCGGGGCGACCAGGACGACTTCCTCTCGGGCTCGGGTGACAGCCACGTAGAACACCCGGTTCTCGGCTTCACGCCCGGCAGTACCTGCCAGCATCGCTCGCGATGTGGTCCGAGTCAGGTCGGGAAGGACCACGACCAGATCGGCCTCACGCCCCTTGGCACCGTGTATCGACGTGAGGGTCACGCACGGCTCAGGCAACTCCCCGTGGCGCTTCACCAGAGCCTCGAAGTACTCCCGAAACCGCGTGGGAATGCCCTGGAGTAGTTCCAGTCCTTTGGCGCGGCGCATCGCGTCGAGCAGGCTGTTCAGGCCGAGGTCCTCCCTCAGCTCGGAGACCGTGAAGACGATCTCCAGGCGCTTGGCTTCCCGGACCTGGGTCTTCACGCCGCGTGGCACGAGACCGGATGAGGCGGGGACCTGGGTGAGCAACGCGTCCAGATCGCCAGCGTTGATGCGGTCGTCTTCGCACGGGCTCTGGCGGAGTCTCAGCGCGAGGTCAACCGCCGTCCGCAGGCGCCCTTTCGAGAGTGGGCTCACGCCGCCGCGCCCCTCGACCAGGAACGGCACGGCACGGTTCAGCAGGTCCTGTGCCCAGCGGCGGAGGTAGTGGCGGTTGCGGGCGAGGACGAACGTGGAGCGATCTCCGTCCACGGCGGCGAGCGCAGCGGACTCGCTGAGGAATCGCACGTCCCCAATCGCGGGCCGGGGTCGGTACTCCTTCGGGATGCGCTGGCGATTCTGCTGGATGATCCCACCCGCCATGGCGTGCACGGCGGCCGGTACGCGGTACGACTGCCGAAGCGTCTCCACATCGGCACGGCGCGAGAGGTCTAGGAGCCAAGTGGGATCTGCCCCCTGGAACTCGTAGATCGTCTGGTCTTCGTCGCCGGCGACGTACACGCGATCGCAGTGGGGGAACCAGGACTCGATGACAGCAATCTGCTGCGGAGAGAGATCCTGGGCCTCGTCAACGAACAGTACCTGCACATCGGGATGCAGCCGGCGTTGGAGTACGGCTTCGAGCAGATCGGGGAAGTCATACAAACCGTGTTCGGCCTTGAACGCATCGAGGCGTCGCCAGAACAGCCGCAGCCCTGAGGCGGACAGCCCCTGCTCGGCTGGGCACAGAGCCAGTGTCCGATCGACATCCAATCCTCGGCTCCGTCCCCACGAGTAGGCGGTGCGGACGATGTCGTCGGGCGTCTGCGTCGGCATCTCGCGCGGCGCGCCGTCGAGATCGCTGGCGCCGAGCATGCCGCTCAGTAGGTAGCCGTGCCGCTCGCAGAACTCCATCCAGCGATCGTTGGCCAGGATCTGGT
This sequence comes from Planctomycetota bacterium, assembly GCA_003644265.1. The sequence continues at coordinate 8,305 of QNBX01000069.1, read as the reverse complement.
CGTGGTGGATCCCCAGGAGCCGATAGGCCGTGCTGTGCAGGGTGCGGATCCAGGGAAAGCTGCCCAGCCTGAGCCCCAGCTTCTCGACGACTTGCTCCTGTACCTGACGCCGGGCGGCGCGCGTGAACGTCACGCAGGCGATCCGGGCAGGGGACAGCCCAGCCTCCAACTCGGCCTCCATGAGCCCCAGCAGGCGGGTCGTCTTGCCGCAGCCGGGCGGACCGAGAATCACGCGAACACTCGGGGGAGCGATCGCCCCCTGTACGCGCGAGGAGCCGTTACGTGCCGTTACGTCTGACTCTCGGAAACAGCCTCCTACGCGTATGTCTAAGCCGTTCTCCATCTGGTCGTAACGGTGTAACGGTGTAACGGCTGGTTTTGAGGAGGCTTCGCGTGGAGTGGTCACGATTCCCCCTCGCGCGTTACAGGGGGATTGCTGGCCCAGGCTCGAACCGGCTCGCCGTCGATCCGGTGGGTTTCAGAGGAGTGCCCGAGGTCGTTCAGCACCCGGCAGAGCTGGCTGCGCGTGAGGCGGGGAAATGCCTCGCTGAGGACCGACAACAATGTGTCCGCCTTGAACAGCCGGCGGCCGTCCTCGAGTGCGACCGCCTTGCCTCGATCGAGTTCCTCAGCCTCATCGCTGACGGGCAGGTCGTCGATGGTGTGCTGGATGGCCTCGCGCAATGCCAGTTCGTCGGACGCCTCGGGGGGCATGGCTATCCGCTCTGCCCCTTCGAGCCATTCGTTCACGATGGGCGACCAGTCCTTGGGCTCCTTCGGGACGCCAGGGATGCGTTTCATGGCGTCCGTGTAGATGCGCACGAACTGACCTTTGCTGAGTAGTTGCGACGTTGTGAAGCGCAGCGCCGTTCCCGACACCATCAGCTCGTACATCGCTGGATCGCAATCGAAGATGCGTACGCGATCGACCTGGAAGTCGAGCATTGCCTGAGCCATCTCGGCACGCTCATCGGCGATCGCGGCCACACGTTCGAACGCGCGATCTACCGTGGCCTCGACGTAGCGAATGCCCTTGGCCGCAGCGGCACCGTCCGATCGCAGCCAGATGGCAGTAGCGACTGCGGATCGGTCCTCCACGCCCTTCCGAGCAAGCGCCATCGCAAGACTAAAGTCGTAGCCGGAACTCGTCGTGTCCAGGGTGCGACCATCCCTGCCGAGTTCGGGCTTTCCCTTGCCTAGGAAGAGGTTGCGGACGCCTGCGTTGCCGTCCACCAGGCCCTGCACAGCACGATCGAGTGCAGTTCCGATCGAGATCGCGGAGCTTGGGGCTGTGCTGCGCTTCGCGCGTGGGGCGTCATCTCTTACAGCGTGGAGATCAAGCTCATCCTCGACTTCGCTCACGTCGATTCGGTGCACGGATTCGGGGACTCCGATCTGCACACCTGTGTCGAGGTGAACCACTGCCGTGTGCGTCCCGTACTTGGAGTTCACCGTGCCGGGTACGCGCAGAACGCGGGACAGGTCTCCCGTGGTGTCATGCGCGTACTGAGGCGCGACGTGATCACGCACAAGGGTCTGGTAGCGGCGAGCGAGGCTCGCTGCGCGGTTGCGATCGTCATCGCTCTCGATCAGGAATGGTTCCCTGAGGAGGAGCCAAGCATGCGCGCCCCCTCCCGTGTCGAGCGCAAGCGAAGGGGCCAGCGGGTGTGGCACCTTGTTGAGGTATTGGAGAACCGTGGCGAGGTCGTCGGGCAGATTGCCCCGCTTGTGGTCTCCGCCCGCGTGATCCTCGTCCAACCAGAACCCCACGATGGCCACGGCCGACCCCACGCCGCCTCGCACGTACGCCTGCGTGAGGACCTTCGAAGATCCGCCATCATGCTTTGCCTCTCGCTGCTTCCGCTGCTGCGCGGCGGCGAGCGCCATCGTCGGGTCGTGGAGTGCGACCGGGAAGTAGGCGTCCTCACCAGCATCCGATGCGGACGCCAGCGCCTCGATGGCTTGGTCGTGGGTTTCGCACCAAGTCGTGCGTCTTGTGGCTCGATTCCAGATCGGCAGTTGCCCGACGGTGAACCGGCCGGCGTCGTTGATCAGGTCGCCGAAGAGCAGGGATAGGAAGGCGTCGATCTCGCCTCTGTGGCTTCGCTCGCCCGTTGTCATGACCGCACCTCGGCGGCCGCGAGTGCTGCGTCGAGGGTGGCCTGCTGGAGGTTCAGATCCTCCGCAGCCTGAATCAGATGCTCTCGCTCCCACAGCCTCCGTCCGGCGTGGATGGCGGGTGCGGGGTGGATCCTGCCTCGGCGGACGAGGTCGTTGAGACGAGGCTCAGTGACGCCCAACAGGGCGGCGGCCTGGCCTGTGGATACGGGTAGATACATGGATGCCTCCTCTGAGGCACCGCCGGCGCTCATCGTCGGCGGCCCTCAATGGAGGTGGCCAACTGACAGTTCGCACGTCGAAGTACGTCGAACTACGTCGAGAATTGAGCGGTCAGTTGGAAGAATCGCCGCCCGGAGGGGCGTTCACTCTCGTCCTGAGGCTCATCCCGAAGTCGCCAGCGCGATGACCACCGCGCTTACCGAGGTCGTGCAGTGTCACCGTTCGATTGGCGCGCGCGGAGGCGGCATCACTCGCGCGCTGATCAGTCGATTCGATCCAGGCCTTGAGGCAGCCGCGGTCCACCGCTGGCCTCCGCCCCTTTCGCCCGATCGGGCCATGCGTCCTGGCGTTCAGCCGGTGGATGCGGTCCTTAGCCCCGCGACTCCAGGGGATCTTGAGTTCCTTCAAGATCGGCCTCCACCCGATGACAGGCATCCCTCCTTGGCGCGCGGAAGACCAGTGTTGTTGGGCCTCGCCGCTTCGACCGTCTCCAGGAACAGGGGCGACCAGTGCCGTTCGCATCCCGCCGATTGTCCCTGCTCCGATCGCTTTACGGAGACGCACATCGGCATCTCGGACCACCGCACAGCAGCGTTCGGTCCAACCTGCCGATGCTGCGACGAGTGCGTCCGCGACACAGGCTCCCGACCCCAGCGTTCTCAGCAGGGCGTATTGTGTGTCACCGTCAGCAACGAACGCTCCGTGAACAAGGCGAGCGTTTGCCTGCGCAGACCAATGGCGCCTATAGAAGAGTGGCGTAACGACCGAAGTCTTGCCCCCGCCCGGGATCTCAACGACTGTTCGGTGCCGGGCCACTGCCGGAAGAACTGCATCCCAATACGCGCCCCAAGCTCGGCTCAGGCGGTTCCCGAAGACCCGGAACTCCTCAACGAGGCAGCATTCGTAGGCATCGAGTCCCGCGCTCAGAGACGACTCGCTCATGAGTTCCTGCACGGCCTGTAGCCGTCCCATGTAGCTGGCGAGTTCTTCCGCGGGTGGCTCATTGTCAGGCGGCAGCGGAACCTGTTCCAGCAGGGACTCCATGATGTGAACGCTCGTAGCCAGATTACCTTCGATCGGCTGATGCAGCCCTAAGTGCTTTCGAAGCGCCCCGACCTCGTCTTCAACGGGAGAGAGCCACGCCGGTAGCTGAGATGAGCGAACCGCTTCGTGATCCGCCGGCATGCTGCCTGCTTCCGGCTCAGAGGGAGTGTTCATTCCCTGGACACTATGGTGGGTCCGCCGGTCTATGGAACAGATTTACGACCGTGGGCCTGGCGTCCTCCTAGATGGCGCCCGCTCGGGCGTAGACCGTGGACGAGACGATCGACGCATGCCCGAGCCGCTGCTGGACCTGCATCAGGTCGTGAGACGCCTCGTACAGGCGGGTCGCGAAGGTGTGCCGCAGCGAGTGGGGGCTGGCGGCCCGGGTGATGCCCGCCCGCTTGATCCACGCCTTGAACCGCAGGGCGATCGATCGTCGCTGGAGGTGGTCACCGTCCTTGCTGGGGAACAGGGCTCCCGTCGGCATGCCCTCGACGTACTCGGCCAGCAGCGCCCGCACGGCCTCGTCCAGAGGCACCAGCAGCGTGCCGCCTCCCTTCATGTGGCGCAGGTGCAAGGCGCCTGCCTCCAAGTCCACGTCGTCGGTGCGGGCTTCCAGCGCCGATCCCACGCGGATGCCGGTCGCGAGCATCACCCGGAACAGCGCACGGTCCCGTCGCTCTGCAGGCGTCTGGGCCTCATCGAGCGCGGCGACCAACCGTTTGCTCTCGCCCTCGGTCAGCGCCCGCGGAGGTCGTGGCCCCACACGCGCCCGACGCACGAGCCCCCCGAAGTTCCTCGGTGCGTAGCGCGCCAGATCGCAGTACGACCCGAACGACCGCATCGTCGTGCGCAGCGCGTTCAGCGTCGTCGGGAGCTTCGGTTGCCCGTCCGCACGCGTGGTGGTCTCAGGGTCCGCCAGAAACGCCGCCAGGTGTTCGTGCCTCAGGCGTCGCACGTCGGTGAGCTGCTTCTGCGTCGCCATCCATGTGGCCAGCAGCCGCACGTGCCGCTGCACCTGGACGATCGTGTGCGGGCTGCGGCCGTCGGCCTGGAGCTGGAGGACGTAGCGGTCGAGCGCGGTCGTGATGCGCATGGCGGGTCTCAGAGCGAGGGCTGGACGAGCCCTGCTGCGAGGCCCGTCAGAACTCCCGCATGAGGCCCCTGTGCATGGAGTCGGTCAAGGGCTCCTCACCGCCGGTCCATCGTCGGTTGCGCTGCGCGCGAATCATGGCCAGCTCCTCGTGGCTCGGCAGCAGAGGCCCCGTGTAGACGGCAGGGCCGCGCGTGTTGCGCATCCAGGCGGCCAAGGCAAGGGAGACCACGCAGTCGTCGTGCTGGCCGCCAGGCGCGCCCGTGCGGACCGTGCCGCCGTCGGTGACGGTGAACTCGAATGCCTCCATTTCGTCGATCAGCTCGGGACACACCTCGGCACGGGGCAGGACCAGGCTGCGCTGCTCGAGCATGAGCGCGAGGTTGTCGATCAGGGCGGCCTTCGACCCCGCCGTGAACTTGTAGCCCTCGACCCGCACGTCGGCCTTGCGCAGGATCTCGAAGACAGGCTCACCGGCACCGGTGCTGTCCACCAGCACGCGACAGTTGCCGTAGCGCTCGCACGCCGTGCGCACGCGATCGACTTGGACCGACCAGTCAATCCTGTGGAACCGATCCACGAACACCACCTGCCCGTCCCCGTCGAGGATCGTCAGCACGGAAAAGTCCGCGACCTTCGCGAGGTCGAGTCCCGCGACGTAGGTCTGGTTCTCATCCGGGTCTGCGAACTCACCCGTCGCACACTCGCGCACGCCGCGGAAGACCTGGCCGGCGCCCTCCAGGAACTGCCCGCCGTACTCCTGGTCGAACACGCGCTGCGGCAGCAACGCCCGCTCCGCATCGATGCGCTCACGGTCGAGGTAGGGGTTGTTCCAGCTCGGGTAGTTCCAGCTCGCCCAGTTCTCGTCCGAACCCTGCCCACGCCGGTACGCCTCGTGGAACCAGCCCTTGCCGCTCGGGGTCGAGATCAGCAGCGCCCAGCCGCGCTTGTCGATCAGGCGCTGGGAGAGGTAGCCCTGCCAGATGCGTGGGTGCAGGCGGGACGCTTCATCCACGACCAGCCAGGACAGACCCTCGCCCAGCAAGGATGTGGGATTGTCGGCGCTCTTGGCACGGATCTCGGAGACGCCCCCTCCGAGGTTGCGCATGAGGACACGCCGCTCCGACTCGCGGATCTGCACGACACGGTGACGCAACTTCTCGACCGCGAAGCGCACCACCTCACGATGCACCTTCTGCGCCAAGTCGTAGGTCGGCGCGACCACCCATCCCACGCTGTGATCGCACGGCGCCAGCACGCCTGCCATGGCTTCTGCCGCTGCACAGAGCGTCTTGCCCCAGCGCACACCACACGCCACGACGCGACGCTCGGCGGTACTCTTGTGCACCTGGATCTGACCGTCGTGCGGCGTGTAGCCGAGGTCGCGGAACAGCGCGGGCTTGTGGAGGCTACGGTTCGTCATGCCCGTCGCTCGCGAAGCTGCCCCAGTCCTCGTCCGCACCGGCGGGGCCGAGCCAGCGGGCGGCCTCGCGCTTGATCACGTCCTCGATCGCCACGGCGTTGCGGTCGGTGGGCTCACCCAGCACCAACCGCTCTTGCTTGAGGGCAATGTCGAGCGCCCTCACCGCTCCCATGGCCGAGTCGATCGGCATGGCCCGCAAGGCTTCGAGGCCCTTGGCTTGGATCACCTTGGCCGTCTGGAGGTGCCGCTTGTTCATCTCGTCCACGGCATCGACCATGCGTGCCTCGTTGCGCTCTCGGGCCGACGCTTCGATCTCCAGCAGGCGACGGCTCCAGCCGTGCTTGGCGGCGTGCTTGGTGACGCTGCGCTTCGAGACGCCGTACTGCTTGCCGACCTTCGCGTAGCTGCGCTCGGGGCCGAGGTTGACGTAGAACTCCAGCGCCTCATCGGGCGGGATGCGACCGCTCATGACGTGGTCTCCAGGCGGGGACGCCAGCGCCACGACCCGTACAGCGCCAGGCAGAGGTAGGCGCCGTGCAGCGCGGCCTGTTCAGGGAGGCCGTGGGTCCAATCGGCATGCATCCAAACGGTGTTGGTGACGACCCAGATCGCGAAGCACACGCGGTGCTTGCCGATGTTCAGCAACGTGGCGAAGAGCGACGCGCCGGCGATGAACCAATACAGGGTCATGGCTCGACCTCTGCGCTGCGCTCGGTGAACGTGCGGCCATCCCCGTCCAGCGTGGCGTCCTGGCCGGTGGCGTTCTGCCAGCGCGTGACGATCACGTCGCAGTAGGGCGGGTCCAACTCCATCAAGAACCCGCGTCGCTGAGTCTCCTGGCAGGCCATGAGCGTCGAGCCGCTGCCGCCGAAGAGATCGAGGACGTTCTCGCCACGCCGGGAGCTGTAGAGCAGCGCACGGCTGGCCAGCTCCACCGGCTTTTCGGTGAGGTGAACCATCGACTGCGGGTTGACCTTCTTGACCTGCCAGAGATCCGTCGCGTTGTTCGGCCCGAAGAACTGATGCGCCGCGCCCTCTTTCCATCCGTAGAAACACCACTCGTGCGCACCCATGAAGTCCTTGCGGGTCAACACGGGATGCTGCTTGTCCCAAATAATCGACTGGCTGAAATACAGCCCGGCCGTTTTCAGCGCAGGCGGGTAGTTCGCGGTGTTGGCGTAACCGCCCCAGATGAAGAACCCACGTCCCGGCAGCAGCACACGGGCGATGTTCCCGAACCACGCTGCCAGCAACCGGTCGAACTCCTCGTCGCTCAGGAAGTCGTTGATCAGCGGACGGTCCTTGGCCCGCATCTTCTTGGTCGTGGGCTTGGCCTTCTCCGGGTGCCGCGCCAAGTCGAGCTTCTGGTGGTGCGTCTGGCTGAACGACGAGTTGCCCGCGGCGATCGCGTTGTTGGAGCGCGGCTCGACCTTCACGTTGTACGGCGGGTCGCTGTTGACCAGGTGGATCGGAGCGCCGTCGAGCAGACGGTCGAGGTCGGCAGGCAGGCTGCTGTCGCCGCACAGCAGACGGTGGTCGCCCAGCGCCCACAGATCGCCCGGGCGCGTGATGGGGTTGTCGGGCGGCTCCGGGATCGCGTCGAGGTCCAGGTCGCCGTCGCCCGTCTCGGCCTGGAGCTGGTCCAGCAGAGCGTCCAGGTCGCTGTCGTCGAACCCCACGCCGTCGAGCGCGTCCTCGGTCCGCAGCTCCGTGAGCAGCCGCGCCAGCACCCCGTCATCCCAGGATGCGAGTTCGCCCGAACGGTTGAGCGCGATCCCGAGCGCGGTCGCCTCCAGGTCCGTGACCGGCAGCTCGACGACCTGGCACTCGGTCCAACCCAACGCCTGCATGGCTGCCAGCCGGCCGTGACCCGCGATGATGCGTTGGGTGCCCTGCTGAACCACCAGTGGCTCGGCCTGCCCGAAGCGGGCCAGGCTGGCCTTGATGGCCGCAAGGTTGGCGGCGTCGTGGGCGCGGGGGTTCGCCGGGTCCGGGCGCAACGCGTCCAGGGACACACGGCGAACCTGGAGTCCTTCGGTGAGACCGTCCATGCCAGCTCCAAGCAGGCGGCCGTTGGGGCCGCGGGGAGGGACTCAGAGCTAGCTTGGAATGGAGGCCGCGAACGGCCGCTCGGATGGGTCTCAGAACTGAGTGCATTCTAGCACGGGGGACTGCGCGGTCACGGGGAGTAGATGATCCCCCCCTTAGGGATTTGAACGATGTCATCATCTCCTCTGGACCCCGGTCCCTGAGTTCCTCTGGGACCGGCCCGGGGGACCCCAGTCCCCGGAGGGGAGATGATCCGATGGGTTCAAACCCTATGGGGGGATCATCATCAACCGTGCCGACGCGGGGGCAACCGACGGCGGGATCAACCTCTGTTCGCCCGACCCGTCGCTACCGTC
>QNBX01000068.1 GCA_003644265.1 Planctomycetota bacterium | reverse complement strand
TGCCGTTGCCGTTGCCGCTGCCGTTGCCGCCGCCACTGTCCTCGCCGTCGGGTGAGACCACAAAGCCGATGCTCTCCAGGGCCGCGCGCACGGTGTGCACGTCCAGATCCAGGCCCAGGCGCGCCGAGACCATGGCCGGGTCAAGCCTGATCCGGCGTCGCGGGGCCCCGGCCTCTCCCGCTCGACGGAAGCAGCCAGCCAGCTTGGCCTGGGGCCGCAGCCCACGCAGCAGGTGCGCATAGCGTCGCAGCGCCAGCTCAGCCAGCGCCGGGTCGAGGTCCTTCTCGAAGCGCGCCACCGCGTCGGTGCGCAGCCCCTGCCGACTGGAGCTGCGCCTGACACGCACGGGGTCGAACACCGCCGACTCCAGGAACACGCGCCGGGTCCGGCTCCCCACCTCGGTCTCGTGACCACCCATGACGCCGGCCAGCGCGATCACGCGCTCGTCGTCAGCGATCACGAGGTCCTGCGTGGAGAGCGTCCGCTGCACGTCGTCCAGGGTCGTCAGGCGCTCGCCCTCGCGCGCGCGACGCACGCGGATCTGGTCGCCCTGCAGGCTGTCTCGATCGAAGGGATGGGTCGGCTGCCCCGTCTCCAGCATGACGTAGTTGGAGAGGTCGACCGCGAGCCCCAGCGGCCGCAGCCCGCAGGCCACCAGCCGGAAGCGCATGGCGTCGGGCGCCACGGCCGGCTCGTCCTCCAGGGCCAGGCCCAGGTACATCGGACAGCCGGCATCGGGCTCGAGCGCGATGGCGGGGCCCTCCTCGCCCAGCTCCAGGTCCGTGGCCAGCTCCAGCGGCTTCAGCGCACGCCCGAAGATGGCGGCCAGCTCCCGCGCGAAGCCGTAATGGCCCCAGAGATCCGGGCGGTGCGTGACGCTCTTGTTGTCGATGTCGAGGATCACGTCGGCCAGCCCGGGCAGCTCCGCGAAGGGGCGCCCGGGGGCCAGCCCGTCCTCCAGCACCAGGATGCCGTCGTGCTCGGGGCCCAGCCCCAGCTCATCCTCGGCGCAGATCATGCCCGCGCTGGGCTGCCCGCGGATCTTGGCCTGCTTGAGCTTGACGCCGTTGGGCAGACGCGTGCCCACCGGCGCGTAGGCGATGGTCTGCCCCGCCGCCACGTTGGGCGCGCCGCAGACCACCTGGGCCGGCTGCTCGGCGCCGAACTCGACCCGGCAGAGGCGCAGTCGGTCGGCGTCCGGGTGGGGCCCACACTCCAGCACGCGCCCCACCACCACGCCCGCCAGGGCCGCGCGCTGATCGATGACCTGCTCGATCAGCGCGGTGCGCATGGTCAGCTCGTGCGCGATCCGCTCCGGCTCGAGCCCGGACAGATCGACGAAGTCAGCCAGCCAGTTCAGGGAGAGTCGCATGGTTCAGAACTGCTGCAGGAAGCGCAGGTCGCCGCTCATCATCCAGCGCACGTCCTCGATCCGATGGCGCATCATGGCCAGTCGGTCGAGACCCATGCCGAAGGCGAAGCCGGAGACCCGCTCGGGATCGAAGCCGCCGTTGCGCAGCACTTCGGGGTGGACCATGCCGCAGCCCAGGGCCTCGAGCCACTCGGCGTCGGGCCCGGCGTCTACGCGGCGCATGTCCATCTCGAAGCCGGGCTCAACGAAGGGGAAGTAGTGCGGGCGCAAGCGCACCTCGACCTCGCCGCCGAACAGGCGCGAGAGCACGGTGGCCAGGATGCCCTTGAGGTCGGCCACGCTGACGCCCTCGTCCACCATCAGCCCCTCCACCTGGTGGAAGCTGTGCTCGTGGGTGGCGTCGCGCTGCTCGTTGCGGAACACGCGCCCCGGAGCGATGACCCGCACCGGCGGCACCCCACCGGCCGCGCGCATGGCGCGCAGCTGAACGGGCGAGGTGTGCGTGCGCATGACCTGCCCGCTCTGCAGCCACATGGTGTCCTGCAGGTCGCGCGCCGGGTGGTGGCGCGGGATGTTGAGCAGGTCGAAGTTGAACTCCTCGGTCTCGACCTCGGGGCCGGTGGCCACGCTGAAGCCGAGGCCCATGAAGATGGCCTCCACCTCGCGCCGCACCAGGGTGATGGGGTGCAGATGCCCCACCGCCGGGAGCATGGCCGGCTCGCTGGGGTCAAAGCGCTCGTCGGCCACCTCGGCCGCCACGCGCTCGCCCGCGAAGGCCTCGCGGCGCTGCTCGAGCCGCTGCTCCAGCGACGCCCGGGCGGCGTTGACCGCCTTGCCGAAGCCGGCGCGTTCGGCCGGGGGCAGCTCCGCGATGCCGCGCATGAGCGACATCAGCTCGCCCTTGCGCGCCAGGGCGGTCTGCTCGATCTGGCGTAGGGCCTGCTCGTCGCCGGCCGACTCGATCTCGGCCAACACCTGCGCCGTGAGCTGCTCGAGCCGTGAACTCATGACGACGACGCGGCCGTCAGCCTCAGGCCGCGGCGGCGAGCTGCTGCTTGACCTGGCCCACCAGCGCGCTGAACGCGGCCGGCTCGGTGGCGGCCATGTCAGCCATCACCTTGCGGTCGAGCGTGATGCCTGCCTGCTTGAGGCCGGCGATGAAGGTGCTGTAGTTGAGCCCCTCGGCACGCACGGCGGCGTTGATACGAATGATCCAGAGCTTGCGCAGCTCGCGACGCTTCAGGCGGCGGTGGGCGTAGGCGTAGGCGCCCGCCCTCAGCAGCGTGTCCTTGGCGACGGTCAGGTGCTTGCTGCGGCTGTGGTGGAAGCCACGCGCGCGCTTCATGATGCGCTTGACGCGGCGGTGACGAGCTACGGTGCTGTGAACGCGGACCATCTTCGGTCTCCAGTGCCAGGCAGGTAATCGGGGGCGGGGCTTACTTGCCCGGAGCGATGAGTCTCTTCATGTTGCGGGCCATCTTGCCCTCACAGAGGGCGGATCCACGCACGGCGCGTCGACGGTCGCCGTTCTTGCCCGCCTTGTAGTGGCGGCTGAACGGCTTGCGGCGCTTCACCTTACCGGACTTGGTGATCTTCATCCGCTTGGCGATCGACTTCTTGGTCTTGAGCTTGGGCATGTCGGGTTCTCTTGGTTCGCCTGTTTGAGCGCTGCCCCGTTCGAGGCGATGAGTGGCGCCATCCTAGGCGCATCGACGCCTCGGTGCAGTTCGTCAGCGCTGCCCGCTCGGTGCCAGGATCATCACCAGCCGGTTGCCCTCCATCTTGGGCTCCCGCTCGATCTTGGCCTCCTCGACGAGCAACTCCTTGATGCGAAGCATCACCTGCATGCCGCGATCCCGGAAGCCGTGTTCGCGGCCCCGGAACAGCATGTTGACCTGAACCTTGTCGCCATGGCCGAGGAACTCCCGGGCCTTGCGCAGCTTGGTCTGCAGGTCGTGTTCGTCGATCTTGGGTCTCACGCGGACTTCCTTGATGACGACGTGGTGCTGCTTCTTGCGTGCGTCGTGTTCTTTCTTCTTTGCGAGGTACTTGTGCTTGCCGAAATCCAGGATCTTGCAGACCGGCGGCCGTGCGTCAGGTGCCACTTCGACGAGGTCGAGCTTCTTCTCTCGCGCGATGGCGAGGGCGTTCTCCGTATCGACGACTCCGAGCTGCTCGCCCTTGTCGTCGATGAGCCGCACCTGACGGATGCGGATCTCCTCGTTGATGCGCGTCTTGGCCTGTGCCGTGACTGATCCTCCTGAGAACGGGCTGAGAACTGGTGGGGTGCTGAAAAACGTGTGCATGTGCTGCGGGGCGCCGGCAACGGCCGGACGAAACCCGGGACCACCGGAGGCCCCGCCGTCGGATGACGATGGGGCCTCCGGCGCCGCCTCAAGTGGTCGCCCGGGTGCGCTCGGACAGCTCGGCCTCCAGCCGATCGAGGAAAGCCTCGATGGGCATGACGCCGAGATCTCCTGCATCCCGGGATCTCACCGAAACGGTGGAATCACGGATTTCTCGGGCGCCTAGTATGCCCACGTAGGGGGTTTTTTCAAGCCGGGCCCGCTTGATCTTGGGACCGATGGGCTCATTGGCCAGATCCTCGTGCACCCGCAGGCCGCGAGCGCGCAGCCTGGCCGCCAGTTCGCGGGTGCCCGGGACCTGATCGTCGCTGATGGGCGCCAGCGCCACCTGAACGGGCGCCATCCAGAGCGGGAAGGCGCCCCCGAAGTGCTCGATCAGCACGCCCATGAGCCGCTCCAGGCTGCCGAAGGGCGCCCGGTGGATCATGATCGGGCGCTGGCGCGTGCCGTCCTTGGCCGCGTAGAGCAGATCGAAGCGCTCCGGCAGGTTGTAGTCCACCTGGGCGGTGCCCAGCTGCCATTCGCGGTCCAGGGCGTCGGTGATGACAAAGTCGAGCTTGGGCCCGTAGAAGGCGGCCTCCCCCTCCTCGATGGTGTGGGGCAGGTCCATGCGCTGGCAGGCCTCGATGATCTCGGCCTCGGCCCGCTGCCAGAGCGGGGCCTCGCCCACGAACTTGCCCGTCCCCTCCCCCGCATCGCCGCGGGTACCCACGCGGGCCTGGACCGTCAGGCCGAAGAGCCCCAGGGCCTGGCGCACCAGGTCGACCACGCCGCAGAACTCCTCGAACAGCTGATCAGGGGTCACGAACAGGTGCGCGTCGTCCACGGTGAAGCCGCGCACGCGCTTGAGGCCGCCCAACTCGCCGCTCTTCTCCCAGCGATAGACGGTGCCGAACTCCGCCAGCCGCAGGGGCAGGTCGCGGTAGCTGCGCAGCTCCGCCTTGTAGATCTGGATGTGGTGCGGGCAGTTCATGGGCTTGAGGCAGAACGCATCGTGGCTGTCCGCGTCGCCCATGAGCGGGAACATCGAGTCGTGGTAGTTCTGCCAGTGCCCGCTGGTCTCGTACAGCGACTTGCGCCCGATGTGCGGCGTGGACACGGGCAGGTAGCCGCGCTTGACCTGCTCGGCCTTGAGATAGTCGGTCAGCGCGTCCAGCACGATGGTGCCGCGCGGCAGCCACAGGGGCAGGCCCGGGCCCACGTCGTCCGAGAAGTGGAACAGCCGCAGCTGCTTGCCCAGCTTGCGGTGGTCGCGCTTGAGCGCCAGCTCCAGGTTGTTGAGGTGGCGCTTGAGCTGCTTCTTGGTGGCGAAGCAGGCGGCGTAGACGCGCTGCATCATCGGGTTGTGCTCGTCGCCCTGCCAGTAGGCCCCGGCGATGCTGAGCAGCTTGAAGTGCACGCCCGCCAGGCTGCCGGTGGAGGGCACGTGTGGCCCGCGGCAGAGGTCGACAAAGGCGTCGTCGCCCGTCCCCGGCAGCCGGTTGTGATAGAAGCTCACCACCTCGCCCGCGGGGATGCCACGGATCAGATCGCACTTGTAGCGGTCGCCGCGGGACTCCCAGTGGGCCAGGGCTGCGGCCGGGTCGACCTGCTCGCGCACGAAGGGCTGATCGGCGGCGATGATCTCGGCCATGCGCTGCTCGATGGCCGCCAGGTCCTCCTCGCGTAGGCGCCGGTCGTCGTCAAAATCGAAGTCGTAGTAGAAGCCGTTCTTGATGGTGGGACCGATGCCCAGGCGCACCTGCTCCTTGCCGAACAGGTCCATCACGGCCTGGGCCATGACGTGCGCGGTGGAGTGGCGCATGAGCTCCAGCCCCTCGTCGCTGGTGCTGGTGACGATGGCGACCTGCGCGCCGTCTGTCAGCGGGATCGAGAGGTCAAGCTCCTGCTCCCCCATCCGCAGGGCCAGGGCGGCCGCTGCCAGACCCGGGCCGATGTCGGCCGCCAGGTCCGCGCCTGTGGCGCCCTCGGGCAGGCTGCGCGCGCTGCCGTCGGGCAGCTTGACTTCGATGCTCGCGCTCATGCCGAGGCCCCCTGCTCGTCGTCCTGTTCGGTTGCGTCCTGTGCGGGCTCGCCCGCGGCCGCGGTGGGCAGCCGCACCGACACGCTGGCCTCCGCCAGCTGCTCGTCCGGGATGCTCGTGGGTGCGCCGGTCATGAGGCAGGCGGCCTGCGCCGTCTTGGGGAAGGCGATCACCTCGCGGATGGACTCCTCCCCCGCCATCAGCATGACGAAGCGGTCCATGCCCACGGCAAAGCCCGCGTGGGGCGGGGCGCCGTACTTGAAGCAGTCGAGCACGAAGCCGAAGCGCTCCTCGATCAGTTGGTCCGACAGACCCAGGGCCTTGAACACGCTGAGCTGCGTGGCGGTGTCGTGGATCCGCACCGAACCCGAACCCAGCTCGTAGCCGTTGAGCACCAGGTCGTAGCTGCGGGCGATGACCGACGCCGGGTCGCTCTGCAGCTGCCCGGGGACGCTCTCCGCGGGGCGGCAGAAGGGGTGGTGCGCCGGGGACAGGGCGCCGGTCTGTTCGTCGCGATCGAACATCGGGAACTCGACGATCCAGACGAAGTTGAAGCGCTCGCGGTCGATCAGCTCGAGCTTGCGTCCCAGCGCGAGGCGCACCGCCGCCAGGGACGCCGCCGAGGTGTTGAAGCTGTCGGCGGCGAAGAACAGGCAGTCGCCGGGGCCCGCGCCGGTGGCCTCCAGCAAGCCGGACACCTCGGCCTCGCTCATGAACTTGGAGATGCCGCCCTCGAGCACGGGCCCGGACTCACCCTCGGCGATCTTGGCCCAGGCCATGCCCTTGGCGCCCTGCTCCTTGGCCACGGCCTCGAAGTTGGTGATCTGCTTGCGCGAGAGGCTGGCGCCGCCCGGGGCGGCCAGCACGCGCACGCGCCCGCCGGCCTCCACCGCCGAGCGGAACACACCGAACTCGGAGCCGGCCACCAGCTCAGTCACGTCGGACAGCAACACCTCGAAGCGCGTGTCGGGCTTGTCGTTGCCGTAGCGCTCCATGGCGTGAGCCCAGGTCATGCGCGGCATGGGCAGCTCGGGCTCGCGGCCGGGGTGCGCGGCGGCCGTGGCCTCGCGCATGACCTCGCTCACCAGCGCGATGACGGTCTCTTCGTCGGCGAACGAGAGCTCCAGGTCGAGCTGGGTGAACTCGGGCTGACGATCGGCGCGCAGGTCCTCGTCGCGGAAGCACTTCACGATCTGGAAGTAGCGGTCCATGCCCGCCACCATCAGGATCTGCTTGAAGATCTGCGGGCTCTGGGGCAGGGCGAAGAACTTGCCCGGGTGCACACGGCTGGGCACCAGGTAATCGCGGGCGCCCTCGGGCGTGGCCTTGGTGAGCACCGGCGTCTCGATCTCCAGGAAGCCGCGCGCGTCCATGGCGTTGCGGATGGCCAGCAGCAGCTTGTGACGCAGGGCCATGGTGGCGCGCGGCTTGGGGCGCCGCAGGTCGAGGTAGCGGTAGCGCAGGCGCAGCTCGTCCGACACGTCATCGGCGTCCCGCGAGAAGGGCGGCGTGGCCGACGGTCCCAGCAGCTCCAGCCCCGAGGCCAGCAGCTCGACCTCGCCGGTGGGACGCGCGGCGTTGGCCCGGCCGTCGGGCCGCGGACGCACCACGCCGGTGACCTGGATGACCGACTCGGGCTTGAGCGCCTGGGCCGCGGCCAGCAGCTCCGGCGGCACGCTCTCGTCGAAGCTCACCTGGGTGATGCCGTAGCGGTCGGCCAGGTCGATGAACACCAGCGCGCCGAGGTCCCGGTGGCTGGCGATCCAGCCCGAGAGGCGCACGCTGCTGCCCACGTCGCCCCCGCGCAGCTCACCGCAGGTGTGGGATCGCAGGCCCTGGCTGCAGGCCGGGCCGGTCAGGTCAGTCTCTTGGGTGCTCATGTCGTGCTCTGGGGCGTGCTCGGGGAAGGAGTCATCGTATGCCAAGCCGGTGGGAGCTTCCCAAGCGGACCTGGATCGCCAGCCCCGCTCCCGGCGCCCTTCAGCCTGCGCCAGCGCGAACCCATGCCAGCCAACGACCCAACCGGGGTCCGCTGGCCGGCGCGACAGCGCGACGGCGGGCGGGCGCTCAGCTCAGTTCAGCTCGGGCGGGCGAAGCGGATGCGCATGCTGGCCCGGGCCAAGGCGGCCTCGGCGCGGCCACGATCCAGCGACGAGCTCGGCTTGGCCAGCCGCTCGGAGGCCCGCTTGGCGGCGGCCTGCGCCCGGGAGACATCGATCTCCGTGATGTCCTCGGCGCTGTCCACCAGCACGAGCACGTGGTTGTCGAGCACCTCCAGGAAGCCCTCGCCCGTCACGAAGCACCACTCGGTGCCGGCCTTGTCCACCACCGACGCGACGCCCACCTCGAGCGACGACATGAGCGGCGCGTGCCGGGGCAGGATGCCCATGTTGCCCTTGCTGCCCGGAACGCGCGTCACCTTCACGGCGTCGCCGGAGAACACGTCGCCCTCGGGGGTCCGGATCTCCACCGTCAGGCCCTGGCTTGCTGGTGCCGCCATGGCCTCAGACCTCCGCCTTCATCTGCGCGGCCCGCTCGAGCACCTGATCGATGGAGCCCTGCATGTAGAAGGCCTGCTCGGGGATGTCGTCGTGGTCGCCGCGAACGATCTCCTGGAAGGAGCGCACGGTGTCCTCCACCTTGACGTACTCGCCGGTGCGGCCGGTGAACTGCTCGGCCACGGCGAAGGGCTGGCTCAGGAAGCGCTGGATCTTGCGCGCGCGGGTCACGAGCGAGCGGTCCTCCTCGGACAGCTCGTCCATGCCCAGGATGGCGATGATGTCGCGCAGCTCCTCGTAGCGCTGCAGCACCTGCTGCACCTCGCGGGCCGTGTTGTAGTGCTCGTCGCCCAACAGGCGCGGATCGAGCATGCGCGAGGTGGAGAGCAGCGGATCCACGGCCGGGTAGATGCCCAGCTCGGCGATGCGCCGCTCCAGGCGGATGGTGCTGTCGAGGTGCGCGAAGGTGGCCACCGGCGCCGGGTCGGTGTAGTCATCGGCCGGCACGTAGACCGCCTGCATGGAGGTGATGGAGCCCTTGTCCGTGGAGGTGATGCGCTCCTGCAGGGCGCCCATCTCGGAGGCCATGGTGGGCTGGTAACCCACGGCCGAGGGCATGCGACCCAGCAGGGCCGACACCTCGGCGCCGGCCTGCACGAAGCGGAACACGTTGTCGACGAAGAGCAGCACGTCCTTGCCCAGGTCGTCGCGCAGGTACTCGCACATGGTCAGGGCGGTGAGGGCCACGCGCAGGCGCGCCCCGGGCGGCTCGTTCATCTGGCCGAACACCAGGCTGGTGTTCTTGAGCACGCCCGACTCCTCCATCTCGAGATAGAGGTCGTTGCCCTCGCGGGTGCGCTCACCCACGCCGGCAAAGGCCGAGTAGCCCTCGTGGGCCGTGGCGATGGCGTAGATCAGCTCCTGGATCAGCACGGTCTTGCCCACACCCGCGCCGCCGAACAGGCCGATCTTGCCGCCCTTGGCGAAGGGGCACAGCAGGTCGATGACCTTGATGCCCGTCTCGAACACCTCGGTCACGGGCTTCTGCACCTCGTAGCTCGGTGCGGGCATGTGGATCGCACGCGTCGGCGTGTCGGCGGGCATGTCGCCCTTGCCGTCGATGGGCTTGCCGAGCATGGAGAACATGCGGCCCAGGGCGCCCTCGCCCACAGGCACCGTGATGGGTGCTCCCCCATCGACCGCGGGCATGCCGCGCTGCAAGCCGTCGGTGGTCGACATGGCGATGCACCGGGCGACGTCGTCACCCAGATGCTGCGCCACCTCGAGGGTCAGGTCGATCTTGCGATCCGGCACCTGCACCAGCACGGCGTTGTAGATGTTGGGAAGTTCGTTCGTCGGGAAACGCACGTCCACGACGGGTCCGACGACCTCGATGATGCGACCGCTGGCCACTGGACTCTCTCCTGGGTTGACTACTTGAGGGCTTCGGCACCGGACGACACTTCCAGCAGCTCGCTGGTGATCGACTCCTGGCGGGCACGGTTGTACTGCCGCTTGAGGGCGCCGATGATGTCGTCCGCGGCATCGGTCGCCTGCTTCATGGCGTTCCGACGCGCGGTGAACTCGGATGCGAGCGACTCGAGGATGGCCGAGTACACCTTGACCTCGAGGAACTTCGGGAGCAACGACCGGAGGAGTGCCTCCTCGTCGGGCTCGATGATGAATTCGCGGCCGGCACTTTGGCCGGCGTCAGCGTCCGCCGCGTCGCTCAGCAGCGAGGCGGGGTCGATCGGCAGGATGGTCACGGCCGCGGGCGCCTGCCGCGCCGACGACAAGAAGCTGGTGTAGACCAGGCGCACGCGGTTGACCTTGCCCTCCAGGAACTCTGCCACCAGTTCCTTGGCCAAGGCGCGGGCGCGGTCGTAGCCCATCTTCTCGACCGTGTCGTCGTACTTACGATCGATGCTCCAGCCCCGGGCGCGCAGCAGCACGTCGCCCTTGCGGCCCAGTACGTACAGCTTCTGCTGCTCGTCGTCCGCGCGCAGCGTCTTCTGCGCGAAGCGAACCATGTTGGCGTTGAAGCCGCCGCACATGCCCTTGTCGGACGTGATCACGAGGTTGGCCGTGACGCCACCCTCGCGCTCCTGCAGCAGGGCCGAGAGATCGCGTCCCACCGACCCCGCCAGGCGCCCCACCATCTCCTGGATCTTGCCGGCGAAGGGACGCGCGGCGTCCGCCCGACTCTGAAGCCGCTTGAGCTTCTGGGTCGCCTCCATCTCCATGGCACGCGTGATCTGCTGGATGTTCTTGACACCCGTGATCCGCTGCTTGAGTTCTTTCGTTCCCTTGGCCATGTCAGTCTCGTGTTCGTAGCGCGCGCGGTCTCGAGCTCTCGGGTCTGACCGCTGTTCGCGGCCGCCACTTCAGGCTCTGCGTCGGCTCAGCTCGTGAACCCCTTCTTGAAGTCGGAGATCGCGCTGCCCAGGCGCTGCTTGGTGTCGTCGTCGATCTTGCCCGACGCGCGAATACCATCCAGCAGGTCCTTGAAGCTGGCGCTGAGGTGCTGCAGCAGGCCGGCCTCGAAGGGCACCACCTGCGAGACGTCCAGATCATCGAGGTAGCCGTTGGTGCCGGCGTACACCGCCACGATCTGATCGATCACATCCATGGGCGCGTACTGCCCCTGCTTGAGCAGCTCCACCAGGCGCTCACCGCGGGTGAGCTGCTTCTGGGTGGCCTCGTCGAGGTCGCTGCCGAACTGGGCGAAGGCCACCAACTCGCGGTACTGGGCCAGGTCGATGCGCAGGCCGCCGGCGGTCTTCTTCATGGCCGGGATCTGCGCCGCGCCACCCACGCGCGACACGCTGATGCCCACGTTCACCGCAGGCCGCACGCCCGCGTTGAACAGATCGCTCTCCAGGAAGATCTGGCCGTCGGTGATCGAGATCACGTTGGTCGGGATGTAGGCCGACACGTCGGCCTCCTGGGTCTCCACGATGGGCAAGGCCGTGAGCGAGCCGCCGCCGGACTCGTACAGCTCCGGGTTGAACTCGTGGGCCGTGTCCGAGAGCTTGGCCGCGCGCTCCAGCAGGCGGCTGTGCAGGTTGAACACGTCGCCCGGGAAGGCCTCGCGCCCCGGAGGACGACGCAGCAGCAGGGAGACCTGACGCCAGGCCAGGGCGTGCTTGTAGAGATCGTCGTAGATCACCAGCACGTGCTGGCTGCGGTTGCGGAAGTACTCGCCCATCGAGGTGCCGGAGAAGGGCGCCAGGTACTGCATGGAAGCCTGCTCGGAGGCCGGCGCGGAGACCACGATGGTGTAGTCCATGGCGCCTGCGTTCTCGAGCTCGCGCACCAGGGCCTTCACTGTGGACTGCTTCTGACCGATGGCCACGTAGACGCAGATGACCTGGCCGCCGGGCTGGCTGGCCGTGTCCTTCTGGTTGATGATGGCGTCGGTGCAGATGGCGGTCTTGCCGGTCTGGCGGTCGCCGATGATCAGCTCACGCTGGCCGCGCCCGATGGGGATCATGGCGTCGACGGCCTTGAGCCCGGTCTGCAGCGGCTCGGTCACCGGCTGGCGCTCGAGCACGGACGGCGCGGGCATCTCCACCGGGCGCCGCAGGTCCGTCGCGATGGGACCCTTGCCGTCGAGCGGGTCGCCGAGGGCGTTGACCACGCGGCCGAGCAGGGCCTCGCCCACCGGCACCGACATGATGGCGCCGGTCGAGGTGACCGTGTCGCCCTCCTTGATGTACTGGTCGGAGCCCATGAGCACGCAACCGACGTTGTCCTGCTCGAGGTTCAGGGCCACGCCGCGGATGCCGCCGGGGAACTCCAGCAGCTCGGACATCATGCAGTCGTCCAGGCCGTGGATGCGGGCGACGCCGTCACCCACCTGGATGACGGAACCGACGCTCTCCATCTTGAGATCGCCGTCGTACTCGGCGATCTCCTGCTTGAGGATGGCGGTGACTTCGGAGGGCTGGAGCTTCATGTCAGTGGTTCCGTTCAGCTTCCGGCCGCGAGCGGCGCGGAGAGCATCCTCTGCTGCAGCATCTCGAGGCGGCGCTTGAGGCTGCCGTCGATCATGCGCGATCCGATGATGACCCGGAGGCCGCCGAGCAGACTGGGCTCGACGCTCTCCTCCAGGGTGATCTGTTTCCCAGTCAGGGACGACAAGTGCGAGACGAGCTGTGCGCGCGTGGGGTCATCCAGGGCGGCGGCGCTCTGGACCGTGGCGATGGCCCGGCCCTCCGCCTCCATGGCGATACCCTCGTAGGCGTCACGCAGCAGCGGCAGCAGGCCGGCGCGGCCCTTGTCCGTCATGAGCAGCACGGTGCAACGCAGCACGTCGCACACGGTGTCCCCCATGAGGGCGAGCAGCACGGCCTGCTTGGCGCCACGCCCGACGCGCGGGTTGGCCAGCTGACTGCGCAGCTCGTCGTTGTCCGCCAGCATGTCGTTCAGCTCGGCCAGCTGCACCTCGACCTGCTCGTGCAGACCGGCGTCGCCGGAGAGGGCGTACAGCCCCGAGGCGTAGCGATGGACGATGAGTTCGGCGGAGGCCAAGGTCAGCTGCCGTTCACGCTGGAGAGGCTGGCCACGACCTCGGCGGCCAGGCGCTTCTGGTCGTCGCCGTCGAGCGAGCGGCCCACCACCTTGCTGGCCACGGCCAGGCCCAGATGCACGGCCTCGTTGCGGATGTCCTGCAATGCCTGCGCGGTCTGCTGCTCGATCTCCTGAGCGGCACGAGCCAAGCGAGCCTGGGCGTCGGCCTCGGCGCGCGCCTTCAGGTCGGCGGCCAGGGCCTCGGCCTCCGTGCGCGCCTTCTCCCGCAGGGCGTTGGCGTCGCTCTCCGCCGCGGCGAGCTGGCTCTCGTACTTGGCCAGCAGCTCCTCGGCGTGCTTGCGGTCCGTCTCAGCCGACTTGATCGACTCCTCGATGCGCGTCTCGCGGGTCTCGATGGAGGCCAGCATCGGCTTCCAGACGAACTTGCCCAGCAAGAAGAGCAACGTCAGGAACGTGATCCACGTCAACGCCATCGAAGACGGGTCGAACGCGATCGGGTTGAAACTACCGGAGGCCAAGAAGAGAGGCATGACCGGGTTCCGTTCGAGTGGGATGAGACGAGGACCCCCGGACGGGGGCATGAAGGCGGCGGCCGCGAGCTGCGCGGCCGCCGCCCAGGTGCCGGTCGAGGCCACAGGCCCCCACCAGCAGGAGGGGCTCAGCCGCCGAGCGTCTTGGCGGCCGCGTCGAGGTAACCCGACGCGCCCAGCGCCAGCAGCAGGCAGACCACCACACCGAAGAGCGTGGCGCCCTCGATGAAGACGGCGGTGATCATCATGCCGCCCTTGATGTCGGCAGCCGCTTCGGGCTGACGTGCCATGGCCTCCATGGCCGCAGCGGCGAGCTTGCCGATGCCACCGGCACCACCGAGGAGCGCGATGCCGGCGCCCAGGCCGGCAGCCAGGCCGACGAGGCCAAGACCGAGGGTATCTTCCATGGCTACAGTTTCCGGTACAGGGGGCGGGTGTACGCGTCGTCGCGCTCACCCGCGGTTAAAGGACACAAGATCAGTGGTCGGGGTGGACTGACGCCCCGATGAACAAAATCGACAGGTACGTGAAGATGTAGGCCTGCACGAAGCAGACGAACAGCTCCAGCGCGTAGATGAAGACGGCGAGGCCGAAGAACGGCACGGCCAGCAGCAGGTTTCCAAAGAAGACGATCAAGCCGAACAGCGCCAGCACGATCAGGTGCCCGGCGGTCATGTTGGCGAACAGTCGAATGGTCAACGCCACCGGCTTCACGATCATCCCGATGATCTCCACCGGGATGATGATGGGCAGGGTGAACCAGGGGATGCCGGCGGGCACGAAGTTGGCCCAGTGCTTGACCGGCCCGTGCGAGCGCAGACCCGACAGGTGGATCCAGGTCAGGGTCACCAGGGCCAGCCCGCCGGTGACGGCCAGGTTGGCGGTGGCGGTGCCTCCCACCGGACCCAGGTTCATGAGCCCCAGGATGTTCATGAACAGGATGAAGAAGAACATCGTCAGGAACAGGGGCACGAAGCGCTGGCCGTGGTGCTTGCCCATGAGCGCGTAGACCATCTCGTCGCGCACGTAGAGCACGGTCGACTCGAGCATGCCGTAGACGGCGCCGCGGGGCGCCTGGCCCTTGAGCGCACGGGCCCTGCGGCCGAAGGGCACAAAGACCAGGAACAGCAACAGGCCGGCGATCCACATGACCGTGTTGATGTTGTAGATCATGAAGCCCCAGCCGCCGTCGAACTCAGCGCTGTAGTACGCGCTGAACTCGTCCGGATCGTGGAAGTTCACGGCGTGGCCGTAGTGATCGAGGTGCGCGGGCTCGCCGGCCGCGTTGGCGGCGTAGGGCGAGACCAGGCCGAAGCCCTTGCTGCCCCCGACCCAGACGGCCGAGACCGCGTGCGGGGTCAGGTGGGCGAACAGCTCCATGAACACGCCCGGGTCGCCGGAGCGATCGGCGGCGTCGCCGTGATCGTCGCTGTCGCTGCCGCTGCCGGCGTGTGCGTCGGAGCCGGCCTCGCCGTACTCAGCGGCCTCGTGGACGACAGGCTCATGGCTCGCTGGCTCGTGACCGACCTCATCGCCGCCCTGAGCCCCGTCCTGAAGCGGGGCCGCCGCCGGTACAGCGGTCGGCTCGCTGGCGTGGAGCGCAGGAACGCCCCAGCCGAGGGCCAGCAACGCAGCGAGGATGAAGCGCAGCGAGGTCATGCGTGCGTCCCGTCCGGGGTCTTCTTGAGCAGCAGGGTGACTTCGAGGCCTGACAGCAGCGCGTAGCCCGCAAAGAAGCTCGCGAGGAACGAGAGCGTGGGCGGCTCGTTCAGCTGGGTGGAAAACAGCACGATGGCCAGGAGCGAACCCCCGAAGCGCCCCATGGTGCCGAGCATGAAGGCGCGCTGAAACGCCAGCCGGTCGTCGCTGGCCATGGCGCGCGCCATGACCCAGAAGCTGGGCACGATCACCACCAGCGCCAGCGCCCAACCCAGCAGAATGCCGAGCTCGGCGCGGAGCTCGCTGAACGGGCGCAGGGCCAACAGCGCGCCCGGCACCGCCAGGGTGCACAGGGCCGTGCCCAGGACGAAGCTGCGCTCAGCTCTGGTCATCACCAGGCTCCTCGTCCGAGCTCGGACCGGCGCGGCGCCGCGTCAGCCGATTGATCGAGCGCACCGCCGACCACATGCCTCCCCCGAGGCCCAGACCGGCGCCCAGCAACAAGAAGAGTGGAAGGCTGTCGAGCCATTGATCGAGCCAATATCCGCCGTACGTACACAGGGCGATCATGACCGCGAGTCTGATCCCGAGGTCGGAGGCCTGCATGAGGTCGCTGCTGCGCTTGCTTCCAGTCTTGGACACGGGGCCACCAGGCTGGAGGATCGATACCGGGCCATTGAAAAGGCCCGCCGAGCACCCGTCCCCAGCAGCGCCGGAGGGGGTCCCGACGAGGTCTTTTTTTGACCTCGGCACAGAAGACGGACGATCCTACTCAGCGCCCATTGCGATGCAAGGCCCGGGCGCGGGATTTACACGCCGATTCTGCGCCCGCGGCGACACGCGCCAGCGCCCCCGGCTCGCGCCTCCGCGCCCTGGTCCCGGGCCGGCAGGACCCGCTGCTGCGCGCCCCACGACGCGCCGCTCAGTCGCCTGACGAGTCGCCGGCAAAGGGCCTCAGCGAGCGCTCGAGCATCAGCGCCCAGGCCAGCGGACCCGGGCTCCAGCCCCCCGCCCCGCTCACGGCCTGATCCAGCCCGCCGCCGATGGCGGAGAGCCGCTCCGGGCGCAAGGCCAGCACACTCCGAGAGGCCTGCAGGTCCGCCCGCAAGGACTGCAGGCGCGCCTGCTCGGCGGCCAGTTCGGCCGTGGAACGCTCAGCGGCGGCCCGCAGCGCCAGCAACTCTTGCTCGGCCCCGGCCAGCTCGTTGCGCAGGCGCTCCAGCTCTACCTGCTGCAGCGCGCGCACGTCGTCCAGCTCCGCCAGCTCCGCCTTGAGCTGGTCGAGATCGCCCAGCACGAACTCGAGGTCGCTCTGAAACTGCGCCACCACGGCCTCGCCGTCCTGGACCCCCCGATAGAGCCGCGTCTCCTCGCGACCCAACTCGCCCAGCTGCCGCTGATATTCGTCGACATGGGCCCGCTCGCGCCGGATGCGATCCTGAAGCGCCACGCTGGCCCGCCGCAGGGAGAGCAGGTCGGCCGCGCCCGTCTCGGCCGGCACATCGGAGCGCACCACCTCGCAACCCGCGAGCAGCGTCAGGGCCAGGACGCACCCCATGCCCCCCCCCATGGCACCCCAGGTGACACCCCCCATGGCGCCCCTCACGACGGGCCGAGCGGCGGCCCACGCCGCGGCGCAGCCAGGGGCCAAGCGGGCCAGAATCGCGGAATGGGCAGGTCGAGACACGGCGATCACCTCGCGGCAGGGATCCTCAGGATAGCGCGTCGCGGCCCGGCTCCCGCACCTCCGGGCTGACCGCGCCGCGCTGGATGGGTACCATGCCCGGTCAGTCCTGGCCCCCGAAGGCCCCCACCCCACTCCCCACCCGGACCCCGCTCCCATGGAACGGACCCTGATCATCCTCAAGCCGGACGCCATCCAGCGCGGCCTGGCCGGCACCATCATCAACCGCTTCGAGCAGAAGGGGCTGAAGCTGGTGGCCGTCCGCTTCCGCAAGCTCGAGGAGAGCCTGCTGGCCAAGCACTACGAGGACCACAAGCAGCGCCCGTTCTACCCGGGCCTGGTGCGCTTCATGGGCGAGAGCCCCGTGATGGTCATGGTGCTCGAGGGTGTGGAGGCCATCGCGACCTGCCGTAAGATGATGGGAGCCACCTTTGGCCGCGACGCCGACCCGGGCACCATCCGCGGTGACTTCGGCGTCTCCCGCTCCTACAACTTGATTCATGGTTCCGACTCGGCCGCCGCAGCGGAGCGAGAGATCGGCTTGTTCTTCGACGCCAACGAGATCGTGGAATGGCAACCTGCCGGACACAAGTGGGTCTACGACGCAGAGGATCTGTCCTGACCCGCACACACACACGCCTGCCCTTGACGCTGCTGGTGGCGCTCGCCGCCAGCGGCTGCTTCGGCCTGTCCGAGCAAGAGCAGCAGACCCTCGGCGTGCATCAGCAGAACAGCCAGATGTACTTCCAGTCCGGCTCCTGGCGACAGGCGCTGCACCAGGCGGACATGGCGCTGACGATCAACGACGACCTGATCGGCATGCGCATCGTCAAGGGCCACTGCCTGACGCGGCTGGGCAACGACCAGGGCAGCGTCGCCAGTCTGAACACGTCGGTAGAGCTGTTCGACGAGCTGAGCTCGGGCTCGGGCCAGGACGATCACCGCGCCTGGCTCGGCGCGGGACAGGCCCACCTGGCGCGCGCCATGTACCGTCAGTCCGAGATCGACCGTACCGAACGGCGGCTGGCCAGCGACTTCCTGACCGAGCAGGGACGCGAGGACGAGCAGGACGAGTTCGACAGCGCCATGGAAGCGCGCGAGCGCGACCTGGACGACGCCGAGCGCTGCCTGGCCCGCGTGCTGGAGTTCGATCTGCAACGGGACAACGTGTACGCCATGATGGATCTGGTCAGCACGTTGATCGAGCGCGGCGGGCACGAGGACGCGGCCGCGCTCTGGGCTCGACGCGCCATCAACCTGCTGCAGGACGCGGTCGCGCTCAACCGCGAGAAGATCAGCAAGCAGATGACGGTCAGCGCGCGGCACCGGCTCAGCATGCAGCGGCGCGTGGACGACTACCTCGACAAGGAAGCCATGCTGCACGAGCTGGTGGTGACGATCGAGTTCAACCGCGGCAGCTACCAGCGCTGTCTCGCACAGTACGCCACCTTCGAAGACCGCGGCATGATGGGCGCCGTGCAGCACTTCAACCGGGCCCAGGTCTACGAGAACGTGGGCATGTGGGCCGAGGCCATCGACGACCTGCAGGCCTTCCTGCGTCAGCGCGCAAACCACGCCGAGTACGACGACCACGCCGCCGAGGTCTTTGACCGCATCGATCGACTGCAGGTGCTGCTCGCCTCCAACGGGGTGGGCTGAGACGGACAGCCCGGCCCCGCGTCGCGTCGCGTTTGACCGGGACGCCCGGCTGCGCACGCGCGTGGACATCCAGGCCGCGTTCGACGGCGGCACCAAGCTGGTCAACCGTCAGCTCGTGCTGTGGATCCGCCCCGGGCGACCCGGCGCGCCCAGCCGCCTGGGGCTCTCGGTCAGCCGCAAGGTGGGCAACGCCGTCGCGCGCAACCGGGTCAAGCGCTGCCTGCGCGAGGCCTGGCAAGCCTGCGCCTCGCTGCGACCCGAGGCCCTGGACGTGATGGTCCTGGCGCGGCCCATGGCGGCGCCGCGTGACACCCGCGAGGCCCTACGCTCCCTCTCGCACCTGCTGCGCAAGTACGCCGCGCGCTGCGGCCAGCGCACCCCGGCGCGGCCCGCTCCCCGCCAGGGCTCGGCGTGAAGCGCCTGGTGGGCGCCGCCGCCGTGCTCTGGCGCCACACCCTCGGCGCGATCATCCCCGACGCCTGCCGCTTCACGCCCAGCTGCAGCCACTACGCCGCCGAAGCCGTGTCCCGTCGAGGCCTGTTCCGAGGAGGCGCCCTGACCCTCTGGCGCCTGCTGCGCTGTCAGCCGCTCTGCAAGGGCGGGCACGACCCGGTGGTGAAGAGCCGCCCGCCCTGCCGCCGCGCCTGAGCGCGCCACCCAGGCCTACATCTGGGAGCTCTGCTCGCCTTCAGCGTCGGCCTCTCCGTCCACCTGCCCCTCGGGCTCCGGAGCCCGGACCACACGCAGGCCGTGTCCCCAGGGGTTGGAGTCGCTGCGGGGTGCCAGCAAGCGCTCGGGCAACAGCTCGAGCTGAAACTCAGCCGCCGCCGTGGTCGACAGGCGCAGGCGCGCCTTCTCCATGCCCTCGTTGTCAGCCAGCATGACGGACATCTCGGGGAACGCGCGCGCCGTGACCCGCACCACCACAGACTGCTTGGCGGTGATGTGCCGCAGCACGTCGGAGAGGGTGTCCACGGCCAGCTGGAACACGCGCCCGTTGGACTTCACGTAGTACTCGAGCGTGGTGCGGTCGACCTCGGCGTCCGTGTTCTGGAGGCGCCAGCTCTTGGACACCGCAGCGAAGCTCACGCGCTCGCTGGCGCGCCCGTCGGCCAGAGCCGCCTCTGCCAGCTCATCCCAGGCACGATGCTCGTAGGGCGCCAGCCGGCTCTGGATGTCAAAGGCCACGGCCTCCAGCTCCTCCTCACGGATGGCAGCCTGGGCCTCGGCGTCGGGCGCCTGCAGCGTGGCCACGTCGTCGGATTCACTGCCCTCGGCGGCGGCGGTCTCGGCGGCGGCGGTCTCGGCGGCGGCGGTCTCGGCGGCGATGCGCTCGTCGGCGGCGTCGCTCGCCAGCTGCTCGAACTCAGCCAGGACTTCGGCGGCCTCATCGACCTGCCGGGCCCGCGCCTTCAACTCGTCGCGGAAGTCGTTGGCGGCGCCTGCCACCTGGACCGGATCCGAGCGCCAGGCCTCCAGCACCTGATCGCGGGCGTCCTCGAAGCCCAGCGGGGTCTCGGCCTCGACGTCCTCCACGAACAGCACCAGGGCGCGGGTCTCCTCGCCGTAGGGCTTGAAGTAGCGCGAGTCGCCGGCACGGGTATTGAGCAGGCGTGCGGCCAGGTTGGGCGAGCCCACCTCGGGCAGCGCCTCCAACTCTTCGGGGCCCAGCATGCCTGTGGGGTCGTCGGAGGTCAGGCCCCAGCTGGCCATGAAGTCCACGAACTCCTGTGCCGTGCGCGGCGGCGGCTCGACGCCTTCCTGCACCGGCCCCTCCACGGGCTTGGAGCCCAGGGCCACCCACTCGCGGTGGGCCGCCGTGGCCAAGCCGATCACCAGCAGTTCGCTGCGCAACAACGCGCGGGTGTCCTCGTCGGCCTCATCCAACTCGGGGAAGCGCGAAGGCTTGAGCAGCTTGAAGCGCGCGTCGATCTCAGCCTCGGTCACCGGCGGCAGCTCGGCCAGCCGCTCGCTCGGCAGGTTCTCCGAGGCGGCGTCCAGCGCCACCCAGGCCAGGGCCAGGTCATAGCGAGCCGGATCGACGAAGCGACGCTCACGCAGGTAGTCGGGCATCTCGTCGAAGAAGCTCAGCAGCTGCTCGTCGCCCGGATCCGCGATGCTGTCGGGCTCGGCGTCGGCGAACACCAGCACGTCCAGGTCGAACAGCTCGTTGTCGACCCTCCAGCGCTGGTAGACCGAGTCGGCGTCCACCACGCGGGCGCCGCTCTCCAGGGCCTCGACCCAGCGCTGCACCATGAGCGTCTCGCGGAAGAACTGCTCGAATGCGCGGGCGCTCGCGAACTGCAGCCGGTCACGCCAGAGCGACGCGTAGAACTCGGGCGTGACGGTCCCGGGCGGGAAGCTGCTCTTGAGCGAGTTGCCGATCTCGGCGTCGGTCACCCGGATGCCGGCGCCACGGGCGTCCTCCAGCAACATCAGGTGCCGCCAGACCACGGCCTCGTCGTAGTCGTCTGAGCGGCCCCCTCGGAAGCGCTCCAGCGACTGCGACGCGCGCCGGAAGTCGAGCAGGCTGACGTCGTGCGCCTCGCCGGTGGTGGCCACGGTGAAGGAGCCCATGAGGTCGGCGGCGCTGGGGCGGCCTCCCACGGCATCCTGAATATCGCCCATGCTGGGAAAAAACGCGAAGACAGCCACCGTGAACACCACGGCGACGGCCAGCAGGGGCTTCTCGTACTTCCGGAAGACGGCGAAGCTCATGAGACGTCGAGCAATTCCTTGATATCGGGCAGGCTCTTGAGGGACCGCAGACCGAAGTGGTCCAGAAAGCGGCGCGTGGTCCCGTAGAGCAGAGGATGGCCAGGCTCGGGCGAGCGGCCGGTAATGCGGATGAGATCACGGTCGAGCAGCACGCGCAAGAGAGGCCCTGCGGCCACTCCTCGCACAGCCTCGATATCGGAGCGCCCGATGGGCTGGCGATAGGCCACCACCGCCAGGGTCTCCAGGGCCGCAGGCGAGACCTTTTCTACCCGCGACTTGCGCGCCAGACCGGCCACATCGGGCTGGAAATCCGGGCGCGTCATGAAGCGCCAGCCAGCGTTGATCTCCACCAGTTCGACGGCCCCACCGGCCTCAGCCCAGCGCTGGGCCAGGGCCTCCAGGGCCGGTTTGACGTCTTCGAGGGGTTCCTGCAGCACGCGGGCCAGGCGCTGGGCGGAGAGCGCCTGCCCGGAGGCGAAGAGGACCGCCTCGAGCCGCAGCTCAAGCGGCCGATCGCAGGGCGGGCGGCCCGGCTCGGCGTCGTCGCCGGTAGCCGGCTCGGACTCGTGGGATCCGGCGGACTCGGGCTCGTCGGTCCCGATCCGTGCGTCGACATCTGCGTCGGCATCGGTACCCGCATCCGCATCGGCTTCAGCGAGCGCCGCCTCGGCAGGCTCGGTCGGGACGCACGCCTGGACAGCGCCGTCCTCAGCGTCCTCAGCGTCCTCAGCGTCCTCAGCGTCCTCAGCGGCAGCGTCGGCCTGCTCGACGTCAGCGCCAGCCTGC
>QNBX01000067.1 GCA_003644265.1 Planctomycetota bacterium | reverse complement strand
GTCAGCGCGCTGATCGAGCACCCGCGGGGCGGCCTGGTCGTGGGTCACAACCAGGGCATCTCGATCCTGACCGAGCAGGGCGTCCGGGTCATACTGCCCGCCCCCGAGGGGCTGTCCCACCACAACGACACGCGCGTGCTCGACCTGGCGCGCGACCTCGACGGCACGCTCTGGATCGCCCGCTCCCGCAGCGGCCTGCAGAGCCTGTCCCCCGACCACACGCTGACGTCGCACCCGCTCAGCGGGCGGCCCGACGGGTACGTGTCGGGCGTGACCGTCGACGCGCAGGGAACGCTCTGGATTGGAGCTGAGGACGGGCTCTGGAGGCGCAAGCCCGGCGGCGCGTTCGAGCAGCTCCCCTGCCCCTTGATGAGCGCCAAGCCCTACGTCCGGCGCGTGTTCGCCGACAAGAACCGGCTCTGGCTGGCCACGCTGGGCAACGGCGTGGTCGAGCTGCGCGACGGCGAGTGGCATCAGTACCTGCACCCCACGGACCCGCTGGCCAACTCGGTCTACGCGGTGTACGAGCAGCCCTCCGGAAGCGTGCTGGTGGGGACCAAGGCCGGGCTGTTCGAGCTGGTTGATGGCGCCCTGGCCCGCCCTCGCTTGCCGTCGCAGCAGATCGAGATGCCGATCTACTTCCTGCTGCCCGAGCCCAGCGGGCGGCTGTGGGTCGGCGGGCAATCGGGGCTCATCCGCCTGGGCCTGGACGGCCGGCGCGACTATGGCCTGGAGCAGGGCTTGCCTGGGCTGGAGGTCAACCGAGCCGCGGCCTGCGTCGACTCCCGGGGCCGGGTGTGGCTCGGCAGCGTCAACGGCCTGAGCGCCTACCAGGAACAGCACGATCACGAAGCGCAGGCCACGCCCACGGTGCAGCTCGCGTCGCTCGAGGTGGGCCAGCAGACCTTCGACCTCAACCAGGGCGCGGAGGTGGCGCTCAGCAGCGGCGACCTGACCTTCCGCTTCGGCGCCACCACCTTCCTCGGTGACGGCCGCGCCCACTTCCAGTACCGCCTCGACGGGCACGACGACGACTGGATCGACCATCACTCGCGCAACCTCGGCACGGTGAGCTACTCGGGCATCCCGCCCGGCTCCTACACTTTCAGCGTGAGGGCGCGGGCAGCGAGGGGGCCCTGGAGCGAGGCCGTCGGCTCGGCCCCCGTCGTGCTCGTGGGCCCGTGGTGGCAGCAGCTCTGGTTCCGCGGACTGACCGGCGCGCTCATCCTGGGCGTCCTGCTGGCACTGAACCGCAGCGTGAACCAACGCCGCCGCGCTGACGAGTTGGAGCTGCTGGTCAAGCAGCGCACCCGCGCGCTCTCATCCGCCGAGCATCGCTACCGCGAGATGTTCCGCCGCAACGTCATGGCCCAGATCCTCGTGTCGCCCCAGGACGGCCGCGTGCGTGCCGCAAACCCCGCGGCGGAGCGCGAGTGGGAGGTGCCCCCGCAGGGGCTGGATGGGCGCCCGCTGGCGGAGCTGCTGCACGAGCCCCCCAGCGCGCTGTTGGCCAAGCTGCTGGCGGTCCACGCGGGCGACGTCCTGTCTGCGACGGCGCGGCGGCGCCCGGCCGACGGCGACCTGCGCCAGCTCGAGCTCGAGGCCTGCGCGTATGAGTTGGACGGCAGCCTGTCCGTACACCTCTCCGTGCGCGACGTCACCGAACGCCTGGCGGTCGAGGCCCAGCTCACCCAGGCCCAGAAGATGGAGAGCGTGGGCCGGCTGGCTGGCGGCGTCGCCCACGACTTCAACAACATGCTCACGGCCGTGCTCGGACACGCCGACCAGGCGCGCCACAACCTCAGCGAGCCGGACATCGCGCGCGAGCACCTGACCGAACTCATGGGCGTGGCACGGCGCGGCGCCGAGCTCACCTCGCAGCTGCTGGGATTTGCGCGCGAGCAACCCACCGCGCCCCAGGCGCTCTGCCCCGGTGACTTCGTGAACTCCTTGCGCTCGCTGCTGCACCGGCTGGTGCGCGACGACGTGGTGCTCGACGTGGACGTCGACCCCGACGCAGGCAACGTCTGCATCGACCCGATCCAACTGGAACAGGTGCTGATCAACCTGGTGGTCAATGGCGCCGACGCCATGCCGCAAGGCGGACCGCTGGTGGTGACCGTGGCCCGCGGCACGCCCGACGACAGGCCGCGAGAGAACGCCGAGCCCGAGCACTGGCTGCGTCTGTCCGTGAGCGACACGGGCATCGGCATGCCTGAGGAGGTCTCCCGACGCATCTTCGAGCCCTTCTTCAGCACCAAGCCCGCGGGCCAGGGCACCGGACTGGGGCTGGCCACGTGTCACGGCATCCTGCGCCAGAACGGCGGGCTGATCGAGGTCGTCTCGCAGCCAGGCTCGGGCAGCAGTTTTCATGTGCTGCTGCCGCGAGTGGATCAGCCGGCGGTGGCCGTGCTGGGCGGGATCGAAGAGCTCGACGCGCCGGACCGGGCGCAGCAACCCAGCTCCCTCGCGGCCACCATCCTGCTGGTGGAGGACGAGCAGATCGTGCGCAGCGTGGCGGCCACAGCGCTGCGCCGGGAGGGACACGAGGTCATCGAGGCCGGGGACGGCGGCGAGGCGCTGTCGTGCGAGCAGGAGCATGGGGGCGCCATCGACCTGCTGCTCACGGACGTGATCATGCCGGGCATGGGCGGCTGCGAGCTGGCCGAGCTGCTGCTGGAGCGACGGCCACGCGTGGCCGTGCTTTACACCAGCGGCTACACCTCGGACGCCCTGCCCGAGCTGGAGGCTCGCCCCGGCCACGGCGAGCTGTTGGCCAAGCCCTATCGCCTGGAAGAGCTGGGTGTGGCGGTCGAGTCCGCCCTGCGGCGCAGCGGCAGCCCCGCCAACGCCTGAGCGCCGGGGGCACGCCGCTGCGCTTCAGCGCGCCGACCCGCCGGGCGGCATGGCCCCGCGCTGCTCGGGGCCGCGATACTGGTTCCAGCGCACCCGCTCGGCGCTGAGCGGCCACAGCGCGATGCGCCGCACGCTGTTGATGTTCACGAAGACCAGATCGAGCACGCCGTCGTCGTCCAGGTCGCCCAGCCAGGGCGTGGCCGCCGAGTAGCCCATGAAGCGCCGGCTCAGCAACAGCGGCTTGCCCTCGCCGCCGCCGAACAGGTCGAGCTGACACTCGTCCTGGGCCTTGTCCTGGCCGAAGGACAGGTTGTTCACCAGCAACACCTCGTCCAGGCCGTCGCCGTCGAGGTCGAACACCAGCGGCGAACTGCTGGTCTGCACGCCGCGATCGTGCTGGTCCAGCACCTCGCCGGTGGCGCCATCGAGCCAACGCAGGATGGTGCGCGTGCGATACACAGGCCAGCGCCCTTCGCTGTAGCCGCTCACCACGTCGAGCACGTCGTCGTCGTTGAAGCGTCCCAAAGTGGGCGTGACGTAGGTCTCGGTGCGCCGCTGCTCGCTGGCCCAGATCACCTCGCCGGTGTCGCCGTTGAGGCGCCAGGTGGTGCCGTGGAAGGCCGACACCAGGGCGTCGCGACGACCCTGCCCGTCGAAGTCGGCCAGCAGCCCCCCCGCCACAAAGCCCTTCTTGCCGCCGGACGCAAAGCGCCAGCGCTCGCTCAGCTCGGGGAAGTCCAGCGAGAACAGGTTGCCGGGCAGGGTCTCGCCGCCCGTGCCGGCCAGCACACGGAAGCTCGGCGGCTCGCCCGGCAAGCGGCCGACGGCGGGTACGAAGAACGACTCCTTGCCGTCGGGCAGCTCGACCCGACGCTCGATGTGCCCCGTGGCCGACGAGATCAGGTACAGCAGCGCCGGGTGGCGATCCTGGTCGTTTCCGCCCCCCTGCAACGCCAGCACGTCGTCGCGTCCGTCGCCGTCGATGTCCGGCACGGGCACCGTCGTGTTGAAGTGCAGCAGCGGCAGGGCGTAGTCCGGGTTGGCGCCGCGGATGCCCCAAAGCTTGTCGCCCGTGCGGCCGGACACGGCCAACAGACCGCCCATGCGCCGGCGCCGCCCGAAGACCAGGTCGAGCACGTCATCGTCATCCACGTGGACCAGGCAGGGCGTGGCGTAGACCTCGTCGCTGACATCGAAGCGCCAGAGCACGTCGCCGTCTGCGCCTGACAGCGCCACCACCGCGCCCCAGCGCCCCTCCACGCCCAGGCCCAGCACGATGTCGAGCACGCCGTCATCGTCGATCTGCAGCGTGCGTGGCGAGGAGATGCCGCAGCCGTTGAGGCTGATGGCCCAGCGCTCGCCGTCCGCCAAGAGCCCCTCGGGAACAGCGGGCAGCGCGGGCGAGGTCGGGATGCGGCCCACGGGACCCTCCCGCTGAGCGCGGCCCGCAACCGGCGGGCGCTCCGGGGTCGGTCCGTCCTCTGCGCCGCAGGACCAGGGCAGCAGCAACACGAGCGCAGCCACGACGCGCAGGCAAGGCCGGGCGGCGCCGCTCGAAATGGCTATGGCCGGGGCCATCTCGCTCGTCTCCGGGAGAGGACAGGGAGCACGCGCTGGTCGTCTCGACAGCTCACGGCGCCCGGGCTCCATTCGATCCGCAAGCAGCGGCCATGTCCAGTAGCGGCCCCCGCCTGCGGGCGGTAGGATCCGCCCTTCGCTGAGAGAGGACGCAGGTAAGTGCCGACAGGCCAGGGTGTTCAATCCACCGCCGCAGGACGCGCTGTCCCGTCACTCACCCGCGCTGTGCTGGCAGTGCTGGCGTTGGGCCTGGGACTGCGCCTGGCCATCGCCATGGCGGTGCCGGTGCTGGAGGCCGAGAGCTACTACTGGACCTGGTCGCGACAGCTCGCCTGGGGCTACTTCGACCACCCGCCCGCGGTGGCCCTGCTGATCAAGGCCGGCACGCTCGTCTTCGGCGACGGCGGCCTGGGCCTGCGAGCGGGGCACCTGATCCTGGGCACCCTGGCCAGCCTGATGTTCTGGCGCTTCTGCCGGCGCCACGTCGGCCCACGCGCCAGCTTGGGCGCGCTGGCCCTGGCGTCCATCGCGCCCTTCTGGATGCCCTTCGGCGTGGCGGCCAC
Source organism: Planctomycetota bacterium (assembly GCA_003644265.1). The sequence goes on along the minus strand of QNBX01000067.1, from coordinate 17,040 downwards.
GCCCGACGGCCCCATGCTGGCCTGCTGGGTGGCGTCGCTGCTGGCGTTCTGGTCGGCGCTGCAGGGGCAGCGCACGGCGCCCTGGCTGCTGACGGGTCTGCTGGTGGGGCTGACCACGCTCAGCAAATACAACGGCGGCCAGCTCCCGCCCGTGTTCGTGCTGTTCATGCTGGCCACGCCCAGGGGACGCGCCTGGCTGCGGCGCCCGGGGCCCTGGCTGGCGCTGTTGCTGGCCGGCCTGGTGCTGCTGCCCAACGTGCTCTGGAACCTGGACCACAACGCCACCACCGTGGGCATGCCCTTCAAGAGCGGCTTCGAGCCCGAGCAGGCCGGGCTCAACCTGCTCAAGCTGGGCGCCCTGCCGTTCCTGCTGATGACGCCGCTGGTGGCCTGGGCCTGGCTGCGCGAGAGCCTGGCATGGTGGCGCTCGCCGGAGCGTTGGAGCGACGAGCGGCGCCTGCTGCTGATCGTCGGCAGCTGGGCGCCCATGCTGGCATTCCTGGCCGTGTCGATCCTGACCGAAGTGCACGCGCACTGGGCCGCTTCCGTCTTCGTGTGTGCCACGCCGCTGGCCCTGCGCAACTTGGACGGGGGCTCGGCTACGGGTCCGTCCCCCGCCTGGCTGCGGCGCTCGCTGGCCCTGGGTCTGGGCTGGATGCTGACGCTGGCCTTGGCCGTGGTCCTGCTGCCCACCCTGGCCGGCAGCGACTGGAAGCTGGCCCGCCGGGCCGCGCTCGAGCTGAGCGGTTGGGACGAGCTGACCGAGCGCATCGATGAGCTGCGCGAGCGGCCCGACGCGCCGCTGCTGGTCTCCATGAACTTCCACCTGGTGAGCCGCATGGAGTGGCTCTCCGGCGGCGAGCTGATGGGCCTGCCCCTGCGCCTCGATCACCGCCATCAGTACCGCTGGTGGCTGGGCCCCGAGCTGCTGGGCCGCGACGGGCTGTACGTCACCAAGGCCAAGCCGGACAAGCCCGTGGCTGGCATCGCCGAGACGCTGGAGCGCTGGTTCGAGCGCACCGAGCCCCTGCCGCCCATCATGGTCGAGCTGGGCGGCGAGCCCGTGCGGCGCTTCGAGCTGGTGTGGTGCGAGGGCCTGCGCACGCTGGAGTGAGCGGCGCCAGACCGCCGCTTGCGATCGGGCCTGGGCGGCGGCTCAAGCCCCAGGCGGCCCGGGCCTCAGGCGCCGCCGCGCCCGCGTGCGCCGGCGTGCGCCGGCGTGCGCCGGCGATCACTGCCAGCGATCGTGGCTGTCGTCGCGCAGCTTGCGCAGCGCCCCCGTGACCCGCTCCAACGCCGCCTCGCTGCGACCCTGCAGCACGTCTACCTCCAGCAGCGCCAGCTCGGACAGCAGGCGCGCCATCTCCACCTGGTAGGCCACCAGTTCGGGCGCCCGCTCGGCCTCCGGCAGCTCCGCGATGGCGTAGGGCACAGCGCCCTTGGCGGCGATGCTGAGCACCTGCATCTCACGCACGGCCACCAGCGCGCGCTGGGCGCCACCAGGGCTCGAGAGCGACTGGGACAAGGTCTTGAGGTTGGTCTTCAGCCCCCCCATGAGCTCGTCGAGATCCGGCTGCCCCTCGCTGGCGAGCACCGCAGGCAGGGCGGGTGCGGGCCGGGCCAGGGGACCAGCGGCCACGAGTCCAGCGGACAGCAGCGCGACGACGAGCAGCATCGGACGGTGGGACGACATGCGGTGCTCCAGAGGGTCAGGCGAGGGGGTCTGCGTTCGGTCTGCGATGTCTGTGCGCAGAGCGCGGTGTTCGCTGTGCGCTGAGACGTCTCGCTGCACGTCGCGAGACGCCCGGCGTGGCGCGTCGCGGCACGGCGCTCAGCCCAGCCCGCGCACGGCCCAGCCGGGGCGGTAGCTGCTGGACAGCATGGCGTCGGCCTCGGGACGCCCCAGGAAGGCCATGCCCTCATGGTCGTACAGCAGCGTCTCGTGCGGGAAGGACAGGGCCACGTTGCCCAGCAGCGCGGTCTCGCTCAGGAAGGACGCGTAGCTGAACGGCGCCACGGGATCGGCGCGACCCAGGCAGGCGTCCACCCAGCCGAACCAGTGATCGACGTCCGGCACCTCAGGCACGGGCACGTCGGCGAAGCGCGCCTCGGGCAGCAGCCGCGGAACCTCGTAGGGGCTGGCCAGCAGCGCGCCGTCGGTGCCCAGGAACAGGCAGGCGTTGTCGTAGACATCGTCGCCCGCGCCGAGGTCATCCAGGATGGCGCGCGGCGCCTTGCGGCCGCCGTCGTGCCAGACCAGCACCAGCGGTCCGCGGGTGGTGGCCGGCGTGGGCGCGAACTCCATGCGCACGCGCGACCAGAGCGGGTAAGTGTCGTCCGTGGGCACCGGGCCGTCGCTGCGCAGGTTGAAGATCTCGTCCAACCCGAGGAACCAGAGCGCCGGGTCCATCAGGTGGCAGCCCATGTCGCCCTGGGCGCCGGTGCCAAAGTCGAGCACGCCGCGCCACGCGAAGGCGTGATAGATCTTCTCGAGGTAGGGGCGCTCGGGTGCCGCGCCCAGCCACAAATCCCAGGCCAGGTGCTCGGGCACCGGGTCGCTGCCCGGGCGCTTGCCCACGCCCTGGGGCCACCAGCCCTTGGGCCGGTCGGTCCACACATGCACCTCGTAGACCTGCCCGATGTGGCCCTGCTCGAACAGCGCCAGGGCCTGGCGATACGGATGCCCGGCGCGGTTCTGGATGCCCATCTGCGTGGCGGTGCCTGCGGCACGGGCCTCGCGCGCCACCACGCGGCTCTCGTGCACCGTGCGCGTGAGCGGCTTCTGTCCGTAGACGTGCAGCCCGGCGCGCAGGGCGGTCACCTCGATCGAGGCGTGCATGTGGTCGGGCACCGTGACGTGCACCGAGTCGATGGCGCCGGCCTCGGTGGCCAGCAGCTCGCGCCAGTCCGTGTAGGTGTGGGCGTCGGGAAAGCGCTCGGCGGCCTTCGCCAGGTTGTTGGCGTCCACGTCGCACAGCGCCACGATGTCCACCTCGGGGTGGGCGGCGATGCGCTCCAGGTCGTGCCAACCCATGCCCCCGACGCCGATGCCCGCGTGGCGCAGACGCCCCTGGCTGACCACGCGGCGCGGGGCGCTAGCGCAGGCCGCCGTCCCCAGCAGCGGCACGGCGGCGGCGCTGATGGCCAGCGCGGACAACAGCTCGCGACGAGTGGGCGGAGCGGGCATGGCGAGTCTCCAGAGGCAGGGCGACCGCGGCGAGAGTAACCCGGGAGCCCGGGTCCGCGTTGGTCACAGCCGGCTGGCGGGCGGGCGGGCGGGGGGCGATGCCTACGCCGCGGCCGCCGCTCAGGGCCCTGCCGCGGCGCGGCGCTCGAGCAGCGCCAGCACCAGCGCCCAGCGATCCTGGGTGAGCGGAAGGGCCTCGCCGTAGGCGGGCATGGGCGAACCGGACATGCCCATCACCACGCGAAGGTACACGTCGCGCGGCGCCTCGCCGCCCTTGAAGCGATCGCGCAGCAGCTGCGGCGCGCGGGGCAGCGGGCGACCCAGCTCGTCGGTCCAGTCCAACGACGGCGGCGGGGCCGACGCGTCGTCCAGCTCGGGGTGGCACTGCGCGCAGCGCATGGACGTCAGCAGCGCGTCGCCCCGGGCCAGCAGCTCAGGCGTGACGGCGGGAGGCGTCAGCGGATCGCCCGCGTAGTGTTCCACGCCATCCCGTCCGTCGTCGTCGTCGTCGTCGTCAGCGTCGTCGTCAGCGTCGTCGTCGGCGCGCGGGCTGTAGCCTCGGATGTAGCCCGCCAGCGCACGCCGGTCGAACTCCGAGAGCTGCGCAAAGTCCGGCATGGCCGTGCCCGGCAGGCCGTCGCTGATGACGCTCAGCAGGTCGCCTGCGCTGGGCAAGCCGGGACCGCTGCGCACGCGGTAGAGCCCCGGGCGGAAGGCCCGCGGCAGGGACTCGCCCGCCAGAAACGCGGCGCCCGGGCCGTCCCCGTTGCCCTCGCTGCCGTGGCAGGTCGAACACCAGATGCGGTACAGATCGTCGTCCCCCCCGCGCAGGTCGGGCTGGGGCTGCAGGCCGCTGTGTACGGCGCCCCTGCGTGCGGGCAGGGACTGCAGCTGCAGCAGGTACGCCACCAGGGCCTGGCCGTCAGCTGTGAGCTCGGGAGCGGGCAGATCGTCGCCGAACTCCGAGTCCCAGTCGCTGGGCCGGAACAGCCCCGGCGAGGCGGGCATCTTGCTGAAGGCCCGGGCCAGAGCGGGCTCGAACAGGTGCATGGCGTGCCAGCCGGCTGAGCGCGGCGCGCCCGCGCTGCGCAGGTCGGCGCCGTCGGCGGGCGCGCTCCAGCGACCGTCATGGCAACGCTCGCAGCGCTGCGCGAAGAACACCGCTCGTCCGCGCCCCTGCAGCGCTGAGCCACCCTCGGGCCAGCCGGCGGAGGAGCCCTCGAACAGCCCACCGGAGCGCACCAGCAGCCAGGCCAAGGCGAGCATCAGCAGCAGCACGAGCCACCGCGACGCGCGCCCAGGCGGCGGCAGCGCACGGCCCGCGGCGTCCCCCGCGGCGGGGCCAGCCGGACCGGAGGGCCGCCCCGGCACGGGCGTGCCTACGGGGCCTTGGGATGCCACAGCGTCTTGAGCTCGACGAAGGGGCGCGCCCAGTGCAGCGTGCAGAGCGTGTCGAGGCGGCGCCACGCGGCGGGCGTCAGCTCGACGTTGCGCACGCGCTTGACCGAGTCGGAGGCGGCGGCGCCCAGGGCGGGGTCGGGTTCACCCGCCAGCAGCAGGCCGTCCACGTCGCGGTGGCTGGCGAACTGCGGCGAGAGCTCGGCGCGCCGGCCCGCCAGCAGGTTGACCACGCCGCCGGGCACGTCGCTCACCGCCAGCAGCTCGCCCAGCGCCAGGCCCGGCAAGGGGTTGTCCTCGCTGGTGAGCAGCACCACCGTGTTGCCCCCCGCGAGCAAGGGCGCCAGCAGAGCCAAGCAGCCGACGAGCGCCGGCGCGTCCGGCGCCACGGCCCCCACCACGCCGGTGGGCTCCACCGTCGAGAAGTTGAAGAACGGCCCCGAGACCTCGTTCTGGCTGCCGAGCAGCTGCTGCAGCTTGTCCGGCACGCCGGCCCAGAAGGTCAGCAGGTCGACGCCCAGCTCCACCTGCTTGAGCGCCGCGGCCGCGCTGAGTCGTGAGCTGCCGCGCAGCTCCTCGGCCAGCGAGGCCTTGCGCGTCTCCAGCACCTCGGCCAGGCGGTACAGGATCTGGCCGCGGTTGTAGGCGGTCTTGCCGGCCCAACCGCCCAGGGCGCCGCGCGCGGCCGCCACCGCGTCGCGCAGGTCCTTGCGCGAACCCAGGGCCACGTTGGTGCCCTGCGCGCCGTCTGGCTCCCAGGTGCGGCCCGACTCGCTGCGGGGGAACTTGCCCCCGATGAACAGCTTGTAGGTCTTGCGTACGTCCACGCGGGTCATGTCGGTCTCTCTCTCAGCCCTGCGTGAACGGATCGTCGTGAAAGCGCAGATACGCCTCCAGGCCCTGGCGCCCGCCCTCGCGGCCGAAGCCGGACTCCTTGAAGCCACCGAACGGGCTGGCCGGGTCGAAGCGGTTGAAGGTGTTGTTCCAGACCACGCCGGCGCGCATGCGCTCGGCCAGCCAGAGGATGCGCGCGCCCTTGTCGGTCCAGATGCCGGCGGACAGGCCGTAGGCGGTGTTGTTGGCCTTCTCGACGGCCTCCTCCGGCGTGCGGAAGGTGAGCACGGAGAGCACCGGTCCGAAGACCTCGTCGCGGGCGATGCGGTGGCTCATGGCCACGCCCGTGAAGACGGTCGGCCGGAACCAGAAGCCCTTCTCGGGCAGCGTGCAGCTGGACTGGTGCATGACCGCGCCCTCGTCCACGCCGCACTGCACCAGCTCCTGGATGCGCGCGAGCTGCGCGCCGCTGTTGATGGCGCCCATGTCGGTGTTCTTGTCCATGGGATCGCCCACGCGGATGCGCTCCATGCGACGCAGCAGCTTGTCGACGAACACGTCGTGGATCGACTCCTGCACCAGCAGCCGCGAGCCCGCGCAGCACACGTGCCCCTGGTTGAAGAAGATGCCCTTGACCACGCCCTCGACGGCTTGATCGAGCGCGGCGTCCTCGAACACCAGGTGGGCCGCCTTGCCGCCCAGCTCCAGCGTCAGGTCGACGCCGCTGCCCGCGAGCGTGCGCTGGATCTGCTTGCCCACGCCGGTGCTGCCGGTGAAGGCGACCTTGTCGAGCCCCGGATGCGACACCAACGCCGCGCCCGTGCGCCCGTCGCCCGTGAGGATGTTGACCACGCCCGGCGGCAGCTCGGCCTGTTCGATGATCTGGCCCAGCAGCAGCGCCGTGAGCGGCGTGGTCTCGGCCGGCTTGAGTACCACCGTGTTGCCGCAGGCCAGGGCCGGCGCCAGCTTCCAGGTGGCCATCAGCAGCGGGAAGTTCCAGGGGATGACCTGCCCCACCACGCCCTTGGGCGAGGTCTTGCTGCCGGGGAAGGCCAGCTGCAACTTGTCGGCCCAGCCGGCGTGATAGAAGACGTGCGCCGCGGCCAGGGGCAGATCGACGTCGCGGCTCTCGCGGATGGGCTTGCCGCCGTCGAGGCTCTCGACGCACGCCAGCTCGCGGCTGCGCTCCTGGATCAGGCGCGCCAGGCGGAACAGGTAGCGGCTGCGGTCGCGCGGCGACATGGGCCCCCACACGTCCTGCTGGGCCGCGCGGGCGGCGCTCACGGCGGCGTCCACGTCGGCCGGCCCGGCCTGGCCGACCTCGGCCAGGTGCTGCTCATTGGCCGGGTTGCTGGTGGCAAAGTAGCGTCGGCTGCGCGGCGCCACGAACTCCCCGTCGATGAACAGCCCGTAGCGCTCGGCGAGCTGCACGTGGTCGCTGGATTGGGGCGCCGGGTCGTACACCCAGCGCTCGCCAAAGACGAGCTGGGGCCGGTGGTTCTCGGCCGGGGTGCTGGGGGCGGCGGGGTCGATGGTCTCGCTCACAGGATCAGTCCTTCCCGAAGTCATCGGGGCGCTGGTAGGTGCCGGCGTCGAGCCGCGCGAGCTGCATCGCCAGGTCGTTCAGCAGGGAGCTGGCGCCGAAGCGGAAACGCTCGGGCGTCAGCCACAGATCGCCGACGGTCTCGTTGACCATGGCCAGGTAGCGCAGGGCCAGTTTGGCGCTGGAGATGCCTCCCGCCGCCTTGACCCCCACCAGCTTGCCCGTGGCCAGGTAGTGGTCTCGCACCACCTCCAGCATGAGCAGCACCACCGGCATGGTGGCGGCCGGCTTGACCTTGCCCGTGCTGGTCTTGATGAAGTCGGCGCCGGCTTCGATGGCGATCAGGCTGGCCAGGCGCACGTTGTCGTAGGTGGCCAGCTCGCCCGTCTCGAGGATCACCTTGAGGTGCGCGGGGCCGCAGGCCTGCTTGACCGCGGCGATCTCGTCGGCCACCGCCTCGTGGTAGCCGGCCAGGAAGGCGCCGCGATCGATGACCATGTCGATCTCGCTGGCGCCATCATCGACGCAGCGGCGCACCTCATCCAGCTTGAGCGCCCGGCTGGTGCGCCCGCTGGGAAACCCGGTGGCCACGCTGGCCACGGCGATGGAGCTGCCAGCCAGGGCCTGCACGGCCGTGGGCACCAGATCGGGGTAGACGCAGACCGCGGCCACGGACGGCAGGCCCGGTGCCGGGTGCGCCGCCTTGCGACACAGGGCGGCGACCTTGCCCGGAGAATCCCGACCCTCCAGTGTGGTGAGGTCGGTCATGGTCAGGGCCAGCAACAGCCCGCAGCGCTTGGCCTCCTTCTTGATGGAGCGCGTGGCCAGCTCGGCGGCGCGCGTCTCGAGCGCCACGGCGTCCACGGGGGCGGCCACGCGGGGCTGTGCGGGAGAGACCATGCGGAGGCGGCTCGCGGGGTGAGCTGAAGAAAGCGGCGAACGGCATGGCCAGACCGACATCAGGCCCGGGCCAGGACGCCTGATTCTGCCACTCTGTTCGCTCGCGGCCCAGCCCGGGGCATGCGGTCTGCCGCAGGCGGGCACTCCCGAGCTGCGTGTCAGCTCGCTCTGGGCAACCCGGGGCCCGCGGGGAGCAGGTCGCTGACCACGCTGCCCAGGCCGCCGCCCGGGAGCCCCACGGAGCGCTGGATCTCGTGTAACATGCGTCAATATTGATGCGTTTCGCAGCACCCAGGCACCACAGGAGCGAGCTCCGACCATGCACACAGCGAGCGCCACCGCGGTACGCCCAAGCAGCCCCTCGCTGCTCGTCGTTGCGGCCCTGTTGGCCATCGGCGCCGGCGGGATTCTGGCGCAGCCCGGCGAGCCCACGGCGCTGCCCCTGCGGGGTGTCACGCTCAGCCAGCAGGCGCCGCACCAGACCAGCGCGTTCCGGATCGAGCTGCCGCAGGGCGCGCGGCTGGTGCTCAAAGCCCGCGGGTCCGCGTCGGCGCCCAGCCTGGAGCTGCTCGGCCCCGACGGCGCCAGCCTGGCGCTGGAGCCCGTCTCCCGGGGCCGCATGACGACCCTGCGCGGTCTGACCGCCGGCGCCAGCGGGTCCTACACCGTGCTGCTCACGGACGGCGGCCTGGGCGGGCAGCTCGTGCTGCGGACGCGCACGAGCTGGCCGGGCCGCTCCAGCGCCCCGCTGCTTGATGGCCTGGCCACGCTGCCGCTGTTCTCACCCGGGGGGCTGCCGGTCCGGTTGAGCGTGCGTGCCCCCAAGGGCTCATTGGTCTCGGGGCTGACGCTGCTGGCTCTCTTGGGACCAGACGGCGAGGCGCTCCCCACCGGCGGACTGGCGCTGCGCCGCTCTCGCGACGGGCACCTGCTGCGCATCGGCCCCGTGCTGCTTCCCGCTGGCTCGGCGCAAGCTCTGCTCGGAGCTGTGCCGGCGCCAGGGACCCCGGTGCCGGAGCTCGAGCTGCATGAGCGCGTGCGCTTCAGCCGGAGCGCGCGGCTGCGCTGATCAGCCTCCCGGCGTCAGCAGCGCCGCCGGTGCCGAGATCACGCGCAACACGGCGTAGTCGCTGCCGGCCTGGAGCTGCTCGCCCAGCAATACGGGCGCCAGGGCGTCTTCGGCCTCCGGTTCCAGCAGGTGTACGACCAGCGTGCCGAGGGCCTGAGCCGTGGGGACCACCACCCAGCCTGCCTCCACGTTCAGATGCCGGGTCTCACGCCGGGGCGTCGCGGACACCTCGGGGGTACCGTGCCCCAGGTAGGCGTCCGCTCCAGCGCTGAGCGTGTCGAGACGGTAGACCTCGAGCTCGACCTCGGCGCCCGCCGCCGCCTCGGGCAGGGCGTGGCTGGCGATGCCGTGCAGCGCGAGCACCTCGAGCAAGGCCGTCTGCGACGCGGGCACCAGGTAAGCCCGCGGGCGGCGCACGAAGGCCGTGGGCTCGAAGTGATCCCAGTGCTGCACGCGACGCTCCAGCGGCTCGTCCGTGCGGGCCGCCTCGCCGCGGGCGTCCAGCGTCTCCACCCAAGCCTTCACCGTCACGTCGAAGGGAGCGCGCGCCAGCTCGTGCCGGATGGCCACCAGGTCACCGCCGCGAGCCCCGCGCGCCAGCGTGTCGTAGCGCCCCTGGGTGTAGGCGTCCCGCACCTCGTCGAGGTGATTGGCCGTCCAGGTCAACAGCTCCGACACGAACTCCTGCGTGGCCACCACGCGCCGCTCGAAGGACACCTTGCTGTACGCCTCGCTGAGCACCGACAGGTGTCCGCGCAGCCCGTGGTACTGGGCCCCGAAGCGCGGCAGCGAGCTGTAGGTCTCCCAGCGCTCGTGATCATCCGCGAAGTTGCCGTAGGGGAACGTGTCGATGCCCGCGCGCGCGGCCAGGTCGCGGCGCACCTGGGGCAACATGCGCTCGCGCACCAGCGCCAGCGGCGCCGCGGGGCCGGCCGGGTTGAGCGGCGGCGACCAGGTCAGGTCGTAGCGATGCAGCGAGCCGTTGGTGGTGTGCAGGTCGATCACGAGCTGCGGCTCCCACGCGTGCAGGAAGCGCACCATGGCGCGGGTCTCGGGCGCCTCCAGCTTCATGTAGTCGCGGTTCAGGTCCAGCCCCATGGCGTTGGGCCGCACCCCCATCTGCTCGGGTCCGTCCTGACCGGGGCGGTTGTCGGGGGCAAAGCGCTCGTTGCCGTCGGCGTTGTAGATCGGCGCCAGCACCAGCACCAAGCCATCGAGCCAGGCGCGGTGGTCGTCTGCATCGGGCGACGCCAGCAGCTCGCGAGCCAGCATGGGCAGGGCCGCCTTGCCGCACACCTCGCCGGCGTGGATGTTGGCGAAGGCCAGCACCAGCAGCTTGCCGGACGCCACCGCCGCGCGCGCGCCCGCGCTGTCGGAGACGGGTGGGTCGGCGATGATCAACAGGGGCAGTTCGCGGCCCTCCGAGCTGCTCCCGAGGCGGGCCCGCGACGCCAGGCGAGACGAGCCAGCCAGGGCGTCCAGCAGGGCCACGACATCGGCATGGCGCGCGGTCTGCGTGAAACCGCTGCGCTCCGCGACGGTGAGCAGCTCTTCAGACACGGGAGACTCCTGAGCCAGGAGGAGGAAGGTCAAGACGAAGACGAGCGGAGTCACGGCGGCTGCTCCCGGGGGCGGATCGTCGGACCTGCCCAGCGTGACACGTCGCGGTCGGCGCTGACACGGTCTGGCTGCTCGCGCGTCGGCGACAACACCCGCTGCCGCGCGATCCGAGGCGATCCCCCGCGATCCAAGGCGATCGCACGGAGAGGCTTGGGCGCGGGCTGCCGTGCGGCGACGAGCGCTCGCAACGCCTCGACAGAAGCAGGACCACTTCCACCAAAGCTCAGGGCCCGGGTAGAGTCGGGCCTCGCCAGCATCGGGAAGATCGCTGGCGCCCCCTCAACCGGCGCAGGAGAACTCCGTGCATACACTCCGTCTGCTCCCCCTTGTGGCCAGCTTGGCGATCCTCTCCCAGCTCTCGCCCGTGGCGGTCGCCCAGCGCGGCGCCCCCCTGCCGTCCGACGGCTTGATCCGCGTGCTGGAGACCGAACGCGGCGCCATCCTGGCCAGCGACGGCTTCGACACCTGGGTGTTCGAGGACGTGAACGACTACGTGCGCTCCGACTTCTTCGTCACGCACGGGCTGCGCTGCGGTGCCAAGTCGCCCGAGGGGCAGCTGCCCGGCTACACCGCCACCAACGACTGCAGCAACAGCTCCACCAATCCCGCCAGCCAGTACGCACCGTCCGGCGGCGCGCTCTACCGGATCCCGGTGGTGGTGCACATCTTCACGCACAACAACGGCAACGGCGCCATCAGTGACGCCCGGGTGGACAGCCAGATCGACATCCTGAACGAGGACTTCAACGCGCTCCCGGGCAGCAACGGCGCGGCAGGTACGGACGCGCGCATCGAGTTCTTTCTGGCCACGACCGACCCGAGCGGCAACCCCACCAGCGGGATCACGCGCCACAAGAACAACAAGTGGTTCAACGACCAGCAGGCCTACTACAACGCGGTGGGCTGGGACACGACGCGCTACCTGAACATCTACACCAACTTGGCCAGCGGCAACCTCGGTTACGCCTACGTGCCGAGCGGCGGCGGCGTGGTCGGGCAGGCATGGGACGGCGTGCGCATCCTCTGGACGTCGTTCGGCGCCAACGCGCCCATCGGCCCTCCATACAACCTGGGCCGCACCACGACCCACGAGGTCGGACACTATCTGGGCCTGTATCACACGTTCGATGGCGGCTGCGTCAGCAGCAGCGGCTGCAACGGCAACGGCGACCTGATCTGCGACACCAACCCCGAGTCGAGCCCCAACTACTCGCCCTGCACGCGCAGCTCCTGTGGCAGCGTCGACCCCACCCACAACTACCTCGACTACTCCGATGACATCTGCATGTACGAGTTCACAGAGGAGCAGTCCAGGCGCATGCGCTGCACGCTCGACAACTTCCGTGTCGACCTGGCCTCGGATGGCGGCGGCCCCGGCAACGCGACACCGTCGGTCAACATCAGCGCGCCCTCCGACGGCACCTCGGTCAGCGACGGCACGGCGATCAGCTTCGCGGGCAGCGCGAGCGACGCCGAGGACGGCGACTTGTCGTCCGCGATCTCATGGAGTTCCAGTCTGGACGGGACGCTGGGTAGCGGCGCCAGCATCAACGCCACGCTGTCCGTGGGCAGCCACACCATCACCGCGTCGGTGACCGATTCGGGCGGCGCGTCGGACAGCGACTCGATCGCGGTCAGCGTCACGCCCATCGGCGGGGGCGGTGTCACGCTCTCCACCAACGCGTACAAGGTCAAGGGCAGGGTGCGAGTCGACCTGAGCTGGTCCGGAGCGGTGGGCGGCAGTGTCGACATCTACCGCGACGGCGCCTTGCTCACGAACACGGCCAACGACGGCGCCTTCACCGACAACACGGGGCTGCACGGCAGCGGCTCGCTGAGTTATCAGGTCTGCGCCTCGGGCGACTGCTCCAACACCTCCGTCGCGAGCTACTGACGCCGCGCTGCGGCTCACGCGCAGCTCGTGGCGGCGCGCGTTGTCGGCACCCGGGTCGCTCTCAGCCGGGCGTCGGCAGCGCGCGCACGACGCAGCTCACCAGGTCAGACGGTCGGAAGGGTTTGCCCAGAAACGTCGCGCCCTCGGGCACGTGGGTCTGCCCGGTGCTGGCGCGGTCGGGGTAGCCCGACATGAACACCACCGGCAGCGCTGGCCAGCGCTGTTTCAGTCGTTGCCAGAGCTCGACGCCGCTCATGCCCGGCATGACCACGTCGGAGAGCATCAGATCGAAGCCGTCGTGTTCGGCTGCCAGCTCCAGCGCCTCAGCCGGCGTCGCCGCGACGACGACGCGGTGCCCGGCGCCCACCAGGCACTCGGCCACCAGATCGCGCACCAGACGCTCATCCTCCACCAGCAAGATGTGCGCGGCGCGCGACTCACTGGGCGCTGAGGACGGCGCCGGATCGGCCGGCTCGGGCGGCAACTCATGCAGCGGGAGCCAGAGCGAGAAGGCGGAGCCCTCTCCGAGCCGGCTCTGCAGCCCCACCGCGCCGCCCAGCTGCCGCAGCACACCGTAGACCGTGGACAGCCCCAGGCCGGTGCCCTGCCCGGGTTCCTTGGTGGTGAAGAAGGGGTCGAACACGCGCTCGCGCATGGCCGGGTCGATGCCGCTGCCCGTGTCGCTCACGCGCAGCTCCACCCAGTCGCCGGGGGAGATCGGATCGAGCAGTTCGGGCGGCGAGCGCGTCAGCTGGCGCCGCGCCACCGAGAGGGTCAGCACGCCGCCGGTGGGCATGGCGTCCCGGGCGTTGACGGCCAGGTTCACCAGCACCTGTTCGAGCTGGGCCGGGTCGACGCGCACCCAGGCCGGACGCTGGTCGAGCTCCAACTCGAGGCGCACGTCCTCACCGATGACGCGTCGCAGCATGCGCTCGAGGTCGGTCACCAGACCGGTGGCGTTGAGCACCTCCTGGCGCAGCATCTCGCGGCTGCTGAAGACCAGCAGCTGGCGCGTGAGCGCGGCGGATCGGTCGGCAGCCTCAGCGATCTGCAAGGCATGCTCCCGTGCCGCCTGGCCTTCGGGCAGGCTGACGAGCAGGTCCTCGGCGGCGCTCGTGATCACCGTGAGCATGTTGTTGAAGTCATGGGCGATGCCGCCGGCCAAACGCCCCACGGCTTCCAGCCGCTGACCACGGGCGAGACGCGCCTGCAGCTCATGGGATTCTCGCTCGGCGTCCAGGCGTGCGGTCACGTCGCGCGAGCTCACCACCACGCGGCGCTGACCCGCTTCGTCGTTGTATGCGGTGAGCGAGCACTCGAAGCTGCACTCGCTGCCGTCGCGCCGCATGTGCCGCGCGACGACCGTCACCGGCGGCTGACCGACCCGCACGCGTCCCAGACCCTGGCTGCACTGATCGACATCGTCAGGGTGCAGGAATTCACGCACAGAGCACATGAGCAGCTCTTCGGGGCGCCATCCCAGGATCCGCTCCACGTTGGGACTCACGTGCAGGTAGCGGCCCTGATCATCCAGCTCGTAGACCACATCGTGGGCCACCATGCTGAGGGTGCGCAGGTGTGCCTCGCGGCGGCGCAGCTCGGCCTCGAGCTGGGTGCGACGGTCGCTCTCGAGCGCCAGCGACACCAGGTCAGCCAGGGCGCCCGAGAAGCTCTGCTCGGCCTCGGTCCAGGGGCGACGGGGCCCCACGTGCTCGTGACAGACGATGCCCACCACGCCCCCTCCGCCCCAGACCGGCGCATCCAGCATGGCGCCGATGCCCAGCGGCTTCAGATAGCTCTGATCGAACTCGCTGGTGCGCGCGTCGCTCACGGCGTCGCCGGCGGCGATGACGCGCTCCTTGGCCAGGGCCCCGAAGTAGCGCGGGTAGTCAGCCGCCTCCAGCAACGTGCCGTCGGAGTGCCTGTGCTTGCTGGCCTCGTACAGATCGACGCAGCGGATCGAGCTGCGCGTGCCGTCGTACATCCAGATGCCGCAGCGCTCGACATCCAAGGCGGCGGCCCCCGCCTCGGTGATGCCGCGCAACGTCTGAGCGAGACGCACGCGCCCCGACCCCACCGCCTTGGCGATCTGCAACAGCACGGCCGCTTGATCGGCGTGCGCTAGCGGTCGCGTCAATTCGGACATGGCATGGCCCCCCACACCCACACGAGTCAGAGCTGAAGCCTAACAGACTTCAGCCCCGCGATCGCCGCGATCAGCCCTCCCCAAAGTCCGTGGAGTGACAGCGGCGCCGCATGACCCTTTGCGTGGCGGCCCCCACCAGTCGCTCGCCGCAACGCGGCGCTCGCGGGCCCGGCTCCCAGGCCAGTTCGGGCGCAGAATCGTCGCTGCACCGGCGCCGGTCCGGTGGCGAGATGAGCAAGTGCAGGTCGCAGGCAGCGTCCGGTGGACGCCGCGCATCTGCGGGCATGAGCTCGAGCGGCGGCGCCGACGGAACGGCCGGCGGCGCGAGCGGTGCCGCGCGCAGCCCCGCGTCAAGCCCGCCCGGTGCGGGCAACGCCATCACGGCCAGCAGCGCGGCTACGCCCACTGCGGATGTGAGACCGACACGGCAGCAGCGCACGGCCAGGCGGTTCGAATCGCGATCGGGCACCATGCTTCCCTCTCCTGGGACTGTGGGCGCTCCCTGCTATCGACCGTCGACACGCCACCGCTGGAGTCCGATCCGACCTGCGGCCACCAGGCCAGGCTCCCCGCTGGTCGCTTCAGGCCCTGTGGCGAGCAGCGCTCCGGCGGGCCGGTTCGGCGATCCACTGCTACTCTTGAGACCCTCCCCCGGCCGCTCCCTTCGACGCAAGCTCACCATGATCCCCTCCCTGCTCCTGTCCGTGCTGTGCCTCGGCCTGCCCGGCGGCCGCGTGCAACCCCGGCCTCCCAATCTGCTGCTGATCATCGCGGACGACATGGGCCTCGACCGCATCGGCGCGTACGCTGCCCACCCGCATCCGGCACACACCCCGGTGCTGGACGGCTTGGCTGAAGGCGGGCTGCTGTTCCGCAATGTCTGGTCCCAGCCGGTGTGCAGCCCCACGCGCGCCACGATCCTCACGGGTCGCCAGGGCGTACACAACGGCATCGGCACGAGCATCCCCTTCATCAGTGATGGAATTCTCGTCGGCTCCGGCGGGCCCATCGGCCTCTCGCCTGACGAGTTGCCCTTGCCGCGCCTGTTGCAGGCGGCCGGCCGGCGCACGGCCGCGATCGGCAAGTGGCACCTGGCCAACACGGCCAGCGGCGGCTACGACCATCCGCACATGATGGGCTTTGGCATCCACGCTGGAGCGATCGGCGCCGTGGGCTACTTCGACTGGGAGAAGAACCTGGCCGGTGGCTGGGGCAACATCCAGATCCAAGAACCCGGGTACGTCACGAGCGTCAACATCGACGACGCGCTGACCTGGATCCAGGGCCAGGACGACCAGCCCTGGTTCCTGTGGCTGGGGCTGACCTCGGCGCACAAGCCGCTGCACGTGCCACCGCACGAGCTGCTGAGCCGCCAGACCGTGGATCAGCTGAGCGCGGACGATCCCAGCGGCGCCGACCTGCACCGCGCCATGGTCGAGGCCATGGACACCGAGCTCGGGCGCCTGCTGGCGGGCATCCCGCCCGAGGTGCTGCAGCGCACGCTGGTGATCTTCGTGGGCGACAACGGCACGCCGGAGGACGCCCTGGAGGCGCCGCTCACGTTCAAAGGCGCCAAGGGCTCGCTCAACGAAGGCGGCGTCCACGTGCCCATGATCGTGGCGGGCGCCGGCGTCGCCGCGCCCGGGCGCGAGGTGCGGGCGCTGATCAACACCGTCGACCTGTACGCGACCCTGCTCGAGCTCGCGGGCATCAGCGCCCCCGGCTCTCCCAGCGACAGCCGCTCGTTCGCCGCGCAGCTGCAGGACCCGGCCGCGCCGCCCGCGCGCCGCTACAACTACGCCGACAAGTTCCAGCCCAACGGTCCGGGGCAAAAATCCAAGCTGCGCCGCGCCCTGCGTGACGAGCGCTACAAGCTGATCCGCACCATCAAGCCCCTCGTAAGCGTGCCCAACAAGTTCTACGACCTGTGGTCCGACCCGCTCGAGCAGACCAACCTCGTGCACCCATCCCAGCCAACGCTCAGCCCCGAGCGGCAGGCCGCCTTCGAGCGCCTGCTGGCCCGACTGCTCTCACTCGAAACGTAGCGACCGGGCCGCCGCGCGGCGCAGCGATTGTGATCGCAGCCGCTCCAAGCGCAGACTCTGGCCTCGCCATCACGAACACCGAGACAAGGGGAGCCCGCCCATGGCATCCGCTCACGGCACCAATCCGCTGCCCCGCTTGCCCCGCGAACCCGTCCACAGCGTCGCCGGTCCGCTGCAGCAGTTCCTGCACGTGGAGGCCGCGAGCGGCGTGGTGCTGCTGGTGGCGACGCTCACGGCGCTGGTGCTGGCCAACTCACCCTGGTCCGACAAGTTCCTGGGTATCTGGAACACGCGCGTCGGGCTGACGCTGGGCGGCTTCTCCCTCGATGGCTCGCTCAAGCACTGGATCAACGACGGCCTCATGGCCGTGTTCTTCTTCGTGATCGGGCTCGAGGTCAAGCGCG
>QNBX01000066.1 GCA_003644265.1 Planctomycetota bacterium | reverse complement strand
TCGCCAGGGGCTCCGCTCCGCGCGGCTCCCCCCGACAACTGCTCAGCTCGCTCTCGGGTCTCGCGTTAGACGAGGCGACAACTACCCTGACACAGGGGGGGCCTGTCGAGCTCACCCGTGTCATTCAAGGGCGGCACGCTCATGCCCGCCCCGTTCATGGCTCCGCTGATGCACACGACCAGCGCCTTCGGCGAAATCCTGGTGCCCTTCAGAATGCCCGAGGGCCTGCCCACCGGAACGGAGCTGTGGGCCCAGTGGGCCATCCAGGACGCCGCGGCCGTGGGCGGCGTGGCGCTCTCGAACGCGATCATGGGCGTGGTGCCGTAGGGGAGCTGGGCTGTCCGACGTGCGCGCCTCAGTGGGGGGCGTGCACGCGGACCGCGCCGCCACCAGCGACATCGAACACGACCACGTCGAGCGGCCGCACCAGGGGCTCGGCAACCAGGTCATCAAGGCGAACCGCGAACCTGGCACCGGCCCGGTTGCGTCCACCGAGCGCCTCGGCGGCATCCTCAAGAGCTACCGTCACGCGGCGTGACGATGTTGCGCCGCCCTGGCGGCCCGACGACAGCCCGCAACGACCCAAGACGACGCGCCGAGGGTGTGCGCGTCCACGGTCATGAGGGCATTCGCGACCACTCTGCCATCGATCTCGGCCGCTGCATGACAACTCGGCAGCCCGAACTCGTCACCGCACTTGCTTAACACCCGCTGATTACTGTCGGCCGAGTAATTGGATAGGACGGGGCAAGGGTGAAGTGGAAGCGTGAGCGACAAGCAAGAGTTAGCGGTTGTCGATACGACGAACGGCTTGGCGAGGATCGTGAAGCTCATCCCGGCCTCACTCCCGCAGCACACGCCCCAGGTGCAGCGGAATTCGGGCCGATGATTACCGCTCACAGTTTTCGTCGGGGACCGGGCACCCGCAGCCGTGTCCGTCGATGACCTCGGACGGCACAGGGTCTCCGGATTCGTTGAGTCGGATGCGATGCCGCTCCCGGTTCTCATAGCAGTATCGCTTGGTCTCTCGGACGATGCGCTCGACGACATCCAAGACTGGAGTGGCCTGCGGTTCGCGATACGCCCCCTGTCGGATGTACGGGACAATCCGTGCTTTCCACAGGCTGCTGAGCCATTCGATGACGAACTGCTCGAGATCTGCCTCGAGGGGCGGTGTCAGTAGGCCAGCTTGCTGGACGAGCATATACGCCTTTCTTATGTCGTGCCCAACTGCCATCGCCCTTGGTTTTGCCCTACCTCTCAGGTGACTCTCGCACCACCCATTTCCACGCAGAGCGCCTTTCAGCGCGGACTCGACCGCCAAGCACACGAGCACCTTCTCAGAAACAGACAGGGCGTCAGCGTTCCGCGCATCCGCTTGTTTCCGTGCTTCGTGTAGTAACCGAAGGTCGCCGACGTGCCGCTCGGCGATGCCGTGCAGCATCGCGGAGCTGATCCGGTCGATAGTCGTACTGCGCCCGCCCATGGCTGCGTCGGTCACCCCACCCGCTCGTACTGCCCCCGCCCGACGCGCTTGAAGCGCTTGTCCTGGGCGAGCTTGGTGGACACCGCGACCCGGAAGCTCTTGCTGGTGGACTTGTAGCCGCTCGCGAGAACCAGGTCGGTGGCCTCGGCGGGGGTGAGCACGGCGCCCAGCTTGGCGGCCTTGGCGATCGCGTCCCCCAGGTTCATCTCGTTCTTTGGGCGCTTGCCGGTACGGCGCGTGGTGGATGCCTTGGGCGTGCCGCGCTTCCCGTCGAGCATCCCGAGGGCATGTAGCTCGCTGTCGATGCCGGTGAGCTCGGCCATCAGCTTGCTGCGGTGTGCCTGGAGCTTGGCGGCGCCCCTCTGGCGGCGGGCCAGCTCGGCGGCAAGGCCGGCGGTGGTGAGGGTCTTGGCGTTCATAGTGTGTCCTTGGATGGCGGGCAGCACGAGGCGCCCGCCCCCGGTTTTGCTGGCCGAGACCGATTCTCGGCTCTGAGTGGGGTGTGATCCAGCTTGGGCTTGAGGGCGCTACGCTGCCCCTCTCACCCCGCCAGGGTCAGCACACGACGCCGGCTGTCCCCCGAACCCCGGATACCCCTCCGGAGACCCATCTACCCGATGATGTACCGGTGTCAGCCGGTGTGTGTCGGTGTTGGGCCTCCCAGCGCGCCCGTGTCCGCCACCAACCGCCTCCCGCGCCCTGCGCGCCAAACCGCCCGATCCTCTGCGGTCTCGCCCCCTCAGCGCCCCCCAGCGCACTGGCGTTCCCGGCAGGACTTGAACCTGCGACCGCCGGATTAGAAATCCGGTGCTCTATCCAGCTGAGCTACGGGAACGCATGACGTGCCTGGCGACCATCCAACGATCGCCGCGCCGCCATTGAACCGCCCGGCGGCTCCCGAGGGAACGGGGGGCTCGCGACGTCTTCGGTGCCCGCGACGGGCAGCCCCTCAATCCCCCAGCACCCGCGGCCCGCGGGTGCGCAGCGCCTGGACCTGCTCGCGCAACCCGATCACCACCGGGTCCTGCTCAGAGTCCGGCACCAGCCCCGCGTGCATGATCAGCAGGCGGTCGGCAAACAACGGCAGCCGCTGCAGGCTCACGAGCACGCTGGCGGCATCCAGCAGCACCGCCGGCTCCACGGTCTCGAAGTGGAAGTACCCGACCAGCGTCAGGTAGCAGGTCCAGGCCTCCTCGAACTGGCCAGCGCGCTTGTAGGCCGTGGCCAGGCGCATGTAGGTGGGGGCGGCCTCGGCTCCCAGGTGCGCGATCACGGCGGTGCGCAGGGGGGCCACGGCCTCGGCCGGTCGACCCAGGCGCAGCAGCAGGGAGCCGATGGCGGAGTTGGCCTCAAACGTGCCGGGGGCCCGGGCGTCGGCCTCGCGCCAGGCTTGCAGGGCCTCCTCCGTCTGGCGCATGCGGGTCAGCACGCGTGCGCGCCAGGCCAGGAAGTCGGCGCCGTAAGGGAAGGCGGCGTCGGCGCGCTCGATGGCGGCCACGGCCTGACGCTGGTGCTCGAGTTGGGCCGTGGGGTCGGCGGCCAGGGCGGCCTGGGTCTCGGCCGCGTGGGCCTGGGCGGCGGCGCGGGTCGCGGACAGGAAGTCGACGGTCGCGGGCAGCGTCAGGGCCAGCGCCAACAGCACGGCCAGGCCGCCGGCGTGGGCCACGGGCGCGCGGGTCACGGCGTCGCGCGAGCTGCAGCCGGCGCGGCTCAGGATCGCCAGCAACACCACCATCAGGCTGCCGGTCTCTGCCCACTGCAGCGGCGTCTCCCACAGGAAGTAGAGCGCGCCCGCCAGCAGCGCGGCCAGGGCGGCGTGAAACGGGCCGCGGCGCTCGCCGTCTGGAGCCAGGAGAGCCGCGCCGCGCAGGGCCGCCCGTCGCGCCTGGACCAGCAACAGCAGGAACGCCGCCAGGCCCACGCTGCCGGTCTCCGAGAGCAGCTGCATGAGCTGGTTGTGGGCGTGGGGCACGCTGTGGTCGGAGGTGTGGTAGGGCGGGAAGCTGGTCTCGAAGTGGCCGGGGCCGACCCCCAGCAGCACGTGCTCGGCCACCATGTCGAGGCTGTCACGCCAGACGTCCAGGCGGCTGTAGTTGAACTGGACCCGCTGCGGATCGAACAGCATGGCCAGGCGCTCGAAGGCGTAGTCGCCGGCGCCCGCCAGGGTCCCGGTCAGGGACAGGGCCAGGCCCAGCAGCGTCATCACGCCCAGGGCCACGCCGGCGTGCCAGGCCAGACGCAGCAGGCGCCGGCGCGTGTGGCGGGCTCCGGTGCGGGCGTCATGGGCCGAGGTGCGCAGCAGGGTCGAGACCCCCAGCGCCAGCAGCACGGCCAGCCACGCGCCCCGGCTGCCGATCACGAACAGGGCTGCCGCCATGGGCAGCAGGCCGATGGCCGCCAGCGGGCGCCAGCGCCTGCGGGTACCGCCGGGCTCGAGCACCAGCACCGCGCCCCCGACGAAGACCATGGCCAGATACTGCGCACCCAGGTACGAGTGGGGGAAGATGGCGTTGGCCAGATAGCCGCTGCGGGCCACCTCGGGCGCGCCGTCCGCCAGAAAACGCGCGTAGCCCGCCAGGCAGCTGACGGAGACCACCAGCGCCACGCCGAACACGGCGGCGTAGAGCGCGCGCACGTGGGCCGCTCGCCGCAGGGACTTGATGGCCAGCACGTACAGCATCAGCGAGGCCAGCGGCAGGCTGGCGCCGTAGGCCGCCAGGCCAGGGCGGGCCGCGGCCAGGGCGGCCAACAGCACGGCGCCGACCCAGAGCGCGAGCGTGCCGTCCACCGGCGTGCCCAGGGCCGGCAGCTCGGCGCCGCGGCGAGCCTGCCACCAGACCAGCAGCGAGCCGGCGCCCGCCAGGGCCAGCAACAGCAGCTGCTTCTGGGGCAGGGGCGCCCCCGGCAGGGGCAGCAGCGGCGCCAGCGGCACGGCCACGAGGGCCAACATGAGGCAGGCGCGACTGAGGACGGCGGGGCTCACGCGGCGCGGCACTCTGGGGGGGCTGGGGCTGGCGGCTGCAGATCGTACAATGCGCCGCTGCATGGCGAGGACCCCGACACGGCGCGCGTGGCGCGGGGATCGCGCAGCAACACATCGAACGGGTGGGACATGAGCAGCGAGTCGGACGGAACCAACGTGCTGGTGGTGGGCGCAGGCGGGCGCGAGCACGCCTATCTCACGGCCCTGGCGGCCAGCCCCGACGCGGGCGTGATGCACGCGGCGCCGGGCAACGCGGGCATGGCGCAGCTGGCCACCTGTCACGACATCGCGGTCGATGACGTGGCGGGCCTGGTCAAGCTGGCCAAGCTGGTGCACATCGGCCTGGTGGTGGTGGGCCCCGAGGCGCCGCTGGTGGCCGGGCTGGTGGACGCCCTGCGCGCCGAGGGCATCCCGGTCCTGGGCCCCACGCGCGAGGCCGCGCAGCTCGAGGCCTCCAAGGCCTTCTGCAAAGACCTCTGCCGCCGCGAGCGCATCCCCACGGCGGCCTATCGCAGCTTCAACAGCGCCTCCGAGGCCCTGGCGTACGTCGCGCTGCACGACCGCTGGCCCAGCGTCATCAAGGCCGACGGCCTGGCGGCGGGCAAGGGCGTGGTGATCGTGCAGGACGCCGAGGCCGCCACGCTGTGCGTGCGCGACATGATGCTCAACGAGCGCTTCGGAGCGGCCGGCGAGCGCATCGTGATCGAGGACTTCCTGGAGGGCGAGGAGCTCTCCATCATCGCGCTGGTGGACGGCGAGACCGTCGCGGTGCTCGAACCCTCGCGCGACCACAAGGCCGCCTTTGACGGCGACACCGGCCCCAACACCGGCGGCATGGGCGCCTTCTCGCCCACGCGCCTGCTGACCCCGCGGCTGTACGACATGGTGGAGGAGCGCGTGCTGATCCCCACCGTGCACGCCATGGCCAAGCAGGGGCGCCCCTTCACGGGCTTCCTGTACGCGGGCCTGATGATCACCGCGGACGGACCGCAGGTGCTGGAGTTCAACGTGCGCGGCGGCGACCCCGAGATGGAGGTGCTCATGCCGCGCCTGGAGAGCGACGCGCTGGGGCTGTTCCTGGCCACGGCCACGGGCTCGCTGGGCGAACACGGCCCGGTGCAGTGGCGCCCCGAGCACGCCTGCGCTGTGGTGCTGGCGGACGGCGGCTACCCCGGCTCGACCACACCCGGCGCGGTCATCGACGGCCTGGACCAGGCCGCGGCCCGGCCCGACGTGTTCGTCTACCACGCGGGCACCGAGCGCGCCGGACGCGGCAAGGTGATCACCGCCGGCGGGCGCGTGCTGTGCGTGACGGCCCTGGGCAAGACCCTGGCCCAGGCCCAGGAGCGCGCCTACGCGGCGGTGCGCTGCATCGACTTCCCGGGCATGCGCTGTCGCTCCGACATCGCCTGGCGCGAGCTGCCGCGCCCCGACACCGCGCCCACCGACGACGCCGAAGCCCAGGCGCTCTGAGCGAGAGACAACCCGTCATGCCCAGCGATGAGTTTGCCGCGCAGTTCGAGGGCTTCCTGCGGGAGCAGGGCCTGCGCCTCACCAAGCAGCGCGCGCAGATCCTGCGCTCCATCTACGGCACGCACCGCCACGTCAGCGCTGAGCAGCTCTACGACCTGGTCAAGCAGGCCGACAAGGACGACGCGCTGCGCATCTCCCGCGCCACCGTGTACCGCACCCTGACGCTGCTGGAGGAGGGCGGCTTCGTGGAGCGGCTCGACGTGCCCAACCAGCAGGGCAGCCTGTACGAGCACACCCTGGGCCACAGCCACCACGACCACATGATCTGCCTGAGCTGCGGCAAGATCCTCGAGTTTGCCGACGAGCGCCTCGAGCAGGTGCAGCACGAGGTCATCGCCAGCCACGGCTTCGTGGCCAAGAGCCACCGGCTCAACGTGTACGGCCACTGCGCGCGCTGCCTGGCGCGCGCAGGCGACGGGGCGACGAGCCCTGAGGCGGCCGCGGGCTGAGGCCCGCCGATGGCTTTTCTGACCTGGCGGTGCTAGCCTGCCTGGCTTGAGACCCCGTCTCATCTAGTGAGCCCGGCCGAACGCGCCGAGCGCCTCTGAGACGGCCCGCGCCGGGCGCGCTTGCGCCGGCGCCCCCGCCGCTCCTCCCGAGCCTCCGCCCGTGACCACCAGCCTGGCCGACCTGCCCGATGGCGCCCGCGCCCGCCTGATCTCGGTGGGGGGCGAGCGCGCCTGGCGCCGCCGCCTGCTCGAGCTCGGATTCGTGCCCGGCACCGAGTTGCGCGTGGTGCGCCGCGTCCCCGTGGGCAACGTGCTCGAGGTGGAGCTGCGCTTCAGCCGCATGACCCTGCGCATCGACGAGGCCGCCGCGCTGCAGGTGCAGAGCCCGGACGCCGACGCCGCGACTTCCGCCGCGCGCTCAGCCGGCGCTGGCTCGCCGTCCGCGGAGCCCGACGCGTGACCCGCCCCGTGCTCGCCATCGCCGGCAACCCGAACTGCGGCAAGACCACGCTGTTCAACGCGCTCACCGGCGCCAACGCCAAGGTCGGCAACTACCCCGGCATCACGGTGGAGCGGCGCGAGGCCTCCATGCAGTTTGGCGACGGCGACGGTCGCGAGGCGCAGCTGCTCGACATCCCCGGCACCTACAGCCTCTCGGCGCGCACGGCCGAGGAGCAGGTGGCCATCACCGCCATCGCCGGGCTGCACCCGTACGAGGAACCCGACGCCGTCATCGTGGTGGTGGACGCCACGCAGCTCGCGCGCAACCTGTACTTGGTACTGCAGGTGTTGGAGCTGCGGCTCAAGGTGGTGGTGGCGCTGAACATGAGCGACGTGCTGACCAAGCACGGGCTCAAGCTGGATGCGGCCGAGCTGTCGCGGCGCCTGGGCGTGCCGGTGGTGCCCATCAGCGCCTCGCGGGGACAGGGCATCGCCGCGCTCAAGCGCGCCTTGGCCCAGGTCTTGGACGCGCCCGACGATCAGGTCAGTTCGGCGGTGGCGCCCCTGCCCAACGGCGAGGTGGCGGCGGCCATCGAGCGCGTGGCGCCCGAGGTGCCGTCCGGCTGGAGCCGCGGCGACGAGCAGCGCCGCCGCTCCCTGGCCTGCTGGGCCCTGCTCTCCCTCGATCAGGGCGACGAGCTGTGGCACGTGCCCGAGGCCCTGCGCGCGGCCGTGCTGCAGAGCCGCGCCGCGTCCGACTTCGACTTTGATCAGGCCGTGGTGTCCGCGCGCTATGCCTGGATCGATGCGGCCATGCCGGCCCTGCTGGCCGAGCCCCCCGGCGTGCTGCGTCGGTCCACCGACGCCGTCGACAAGCTGCTGATCCACCCCGTGGCGGGCTTCACGCTGTTCGTGCTGGTGATGGCCTTCGTGTTCCAGGCGCTGTTCAGCTGGAGCGGCCCGGCCATCGACGCCGTGGGCGGCTTCTTCGACGCGCTCGGCGCCGCCACCGCCGACGTGTTGCCGCCGGGACTGATCACCGACTTCCTGACCGACGGCGTGATCGCCGGCGTGGGCGCTGTGCTCGTGTTCCTGCCCCAGATCCTGCTGCTGTTCCTGTTCATCTCGATCATGGAGGACAGCGGCTACATGGCGCGCGTGGCCTTCCTGATGGACCGCATCATGAAGGCCATCGGGCTCACGGGCCGGGCCTTCGTGCCCATGCTCTCGGGCTTCGCCTGCGCCATCCCCGCCATCATGGCCACGCGCACCATGGAGCGTCGGCGCGACCGCATGCTGACCATGATGGTGGTGCCCATCATGACCTGCTCGGCGCGCCTGCCGGTCTACACGCTGATCATCGCCGCGCTCTACCCGGGGCCCGACGAGCCCGGCGGTTCGTTCCTGCCCGGGCTCTCGTTGCAGGCCGCCATCATGGTGGGCATGTACCTGTTCAGCACCGTGCTGGCCCTGGCGGCGGCGGCCGTGCTGGGGCGCACGCTGCTCCGTGGCCGCGCCGCGCCGCTGCTGCTGGAGCTGCCGCCGTACCGCATGCCCATGCCGCGCTCGGTGGGGCGCATGGTCTGGGAGCGCGCGCGCCTGTTCGTGACCGAGGCCGGCACGGTGATCCTGGTCTGCACCATCGTGCTGTGGGCGCTGCTGACCTTCCCGCAGGACGCAGAGCTGTCGCGGGACTTCGACGCCGAGCAGACCGCCGTGCAGGCGCGCGCGGAGGCCGACCCGTCGCTCGACCAGGACTGGCTGGCGGAGCAACGCCACCAGCTGGGCCTGGCCCGCGACAGCGAGCTGCTGCGCGCCAGCTGGGGCGGGCAGCTGGGTCAGGCCATCGAGCCCGTGATCGCGCCGCTGGGCTTCGACTGGAAGATCGGCATCGGCCTGATCGGCGCCTTCGCCGCGCGCGAGGTCTTCGTCTCCACCATGGGCGTGGTCTACGGCATGGGCGACGAGGCCGACGAGCAGTCGCTGCCCCTGCGCGAGCACATCCAGGCCGAGGTCTGGCCCGACGGCCGGCGCGTCTACACGCCGCTGGTGGGCCTCTCGCTGATGGTCTTCTTTGCCCTGGCGGCCCAGTGCATGAGCACCCTGGCCGTGGTCAAGCGCGAGACCCAGAGCTGGCGCTGGCCCCTCTTCCTGTTCAGCTACATGACGGCCTTGGCGTGGATCGCGTCGTTTGCCGTCTACCAGGGCGGCGTGGCGCTGGGCCTGGGCTGACGCGCGAGCGCGCGCTGCGCGTCGTGGGCCGGACACCCTGCGCACGGGCTCGATCGCTACGGCCGCGCATCAGCCTCAGCAGCGCCGTAGCCCTCAACTGCTGACGATGTACAGCGACTCGGTGTTCTTCAGGTGTGAGACCCGGCCCACCTTCTTGCCCGAGGGGGAGTGGATGCCGATCTGCGCGCCCACGTAGCGCTTGTGCTCGAAGTCGAGCACCGAGACCTGGCCGCGGGTGGAGAGCAACTCGATCAGCTGCTCGCGCGTCAGGTAACCCTCGTCGCTGAAGGACACCAGCACGTGGCGCACGTCGAGCGCGTCGAGCACCGCGCGCAGGGCGCCGGCCATGCGCGGCTTGCTGTTGAAGGCGCTGCCGCGCGTGCGGCAGTCGATGCGCTTGTGCGCCACGCCGTAGACCGGCGGCGCGTCCCAGCGCACCAGCGTCTCCCAGACATGGTAGTTGCCCAGGTACTTGTGCTGGTTGTAGGGCGGGTCGAGGTAGGCCAGGTCGCCGCTCAGCGTGCGCGCGGCGTCCAGTGCGTCGAGCCCGTGGGCCTCGCCGGCGCCGTGCGCTGCCCGCGGCAGCAGCTCGGGCACGCGCAGCCTCAGCGGGTTGAGCGCCCGCGGCGCCCAGCTCTTGAGGTATGCCATTTGCACGCCGGTGGTGGAGTCGACCCGATCGGCCGCCTCCATCAGCGACACCAGCGCGATGGCCAAGAGCTCGGCGGGCAGCTCGCGCGCCGCGATCTCGTCGCGGATGGCGTCGATGCGCGCGCCGTTCTCCGGGCGGAAGTAGCGGCTCTGCTCGCAGAAGGTCTCGGTCACGTAGCCGGGGCACCCGGGCAGCGCGTCCAGCTCGGCGATGAGCTGCGTGGCTGGCTCCAGCCAGCGCTCGCGGTCGGCTTCGACGTAGCAGCGCGCCAGGGCCTCGGCGTAGGCGTTGTGGTCATTGGCCAGCACGCGCCGGCCGCTGCGCTTGAGCGCGTGACCCACGCGCGAGGTGCCGCTGAACAGGTCGATCACCGTGGCCACGTCGGGCAGCGCGTCGACGGCGCTCAGGATCGCCGGGAGCAGCAGGCGCTTGCTGCCCAGGTACTTGATCACCGACCGTCGCCCGGGATGGGCGCCAGCGCGTGCAGTCGCCGCTGGGCTTCGAACAACACGTCTTGCACCTGCTCTTTGCCGTCGTCGTTGTAGACCGTGGGCAGGTACAGCTGCCCGAAGTCGAGCAGCAGGCGCTGCACGGCCTCGTCGCCGGGGGCCGTCTCGGCGGCGTGCTGCAGCAGGTGGAAGCCGGTGGGGGTGATGCGTCCCTCGGCCTCGGTGCGCAACAGGAACGAGCGCAGCGACATGTGCGCGTCGAGTCGCGGCCAGGCGCCTACGATCAGGCCTGCGCCCAGCAGCAGCGCCAGCAGCGCGCCGGCCAGGCCGGGCAGCGCGGCGCGGTCACTGGGGTGCGGGATCTCGCTGGGGTGAGGGGCTTCGCCGTCAGCGCGGCCCGCAGGCGTGGCGCTGAAGGCGGCTCCCAACGCGGCGAAGAACACCAGCGCCGTGCCGGGGTCGCTCCAGGCGTCCTGGCCAAGCCCCAGCAGCATCCCGGTCGCCAGCAGTCCCAGGTCCACGAGCCCCGCGTGCCCCTCGCAGCGCGCGGCCCGGCGCCAGGCCCGTCGCAGCGCCAGCACCAGCAGCGCCAGCAGCAGCAGCCCGGCGGGCCAGCCGCCCTCGACGAAGGCCAGCAGCAGCTCGTTGTGCGGGTGCTCGGCCACGGTGATGCCGCCCGCCAGTCCGGGCAGGGCGGCCTCGTCGGGGCTGCGGTAGGCGCCGGCGTGCTGGGCGTAGCGCCCGAAGCCCACGCCCAGGCCCGGGTGGTCAGCCAGCATCTGCAGCGCGCCGCGGTACAGCTCGAGGCGCACGCCGGTGGTGAGGTCACGCCCCGACAGGATGGGCGCCTGCTGCTCGAGCTTGCGGCCGCTGAGAGCGTCGCTGCCTCCCACCGCCGCGGCCACGGCCAGGCCCGCCAGCAGGGCCAGCGCCAGGGTCAGGGCGCCGCGTCGCAGGCCGGCCCCGTGCCGTCGCCAGGCCAGCACGAGCAGCACGAGCAGCGCCGCCAGCGCCACCCAGCGGGCACCGCGCGCGCGGGTCAGCAGCAGCGCCGCGCTGATCAGGGCCACGCCGCCACCGGCCAGCACGCTGGAGAGCGCCGAGCGCGCGGTCGCGCCCGCCGGTACCAGCAAGCGCCCCGCCGCGGCCACCAGGCCCAGGGCACACAGGGCGCCGGCGCGGATCGAGTTGCCGGCCAGGCCGACCACCTCCTCGGGGCCGGGCGTGAGGGTCTGCTCCAGGCCCGCCGCCTGGGCCAGGCACACGCCGGCGGCCACGGCGGCCACGGCCGTGACGCTCCAGCCCAGCGCACCCGGGCGCGCCCGCGCCGCCGCCAGGCCGCTCACCGCGGCCACGTTCGCGAGCCCAAACAGCAGCATGCGATCGGTGACCGTGGAGAGCTGCACGGCCTCCCACGCCATGGGCAGGGCCAGCGCGGTGGAGAGCAGCAGCAGCCGCCCGCCCGCGCTGGTGAACCAGGCGCCGATGGCGTCGCGTCCGCGCCACGCCAGGGCCGGCAGCAGCAGCGCGCCCGCCAGCAGGGCGCACACGGCGATCTTGATCACGCCCGCGTCCCAGACGTTGTCGAGCGCGGTCAGGGCGCCCGCCGCCAGCAGCAGCGGCAACGTCCAGGCCGGAGCGGCGCCGACGTCGCTGCGGGCCGCGTGGTTCACTCGTCGAACATCGCGTCGATGAAGCGGGACGGGTCGAAGACCTCGATGTCGTCGGGGGTCTCGCCCAGGCCCACGAAGCGCACCGGCAGGCCGAGCTGTTCGTGGATGGAGACCACCGCGCCGCCGCGCGCCGTGCCGTCCAGCTTGGTGACCATCAGGCCGCTGACGTCCACCACCTCGCGGAACTGCTTTGCCTGCACGATGGCGTTCTGGCCCGTGGTGCCGTCCAGAATCAGCAGCACCTCGTGCGGCGCGCCGTCGATGCGCTTGCCCAGCACGCGCCGGATCTTGTCCAGCTCGGCCATCAGGTTCTTCTGGGTGTGCAGGCGTCCGGCGGTGTCGACGATCAGCACGTCCACGTCGTCGCGCAGGGCCTGTGCGGCGGCGTCGAAGGCCAGGCCCGAGGGGTCGGCGCCCATGCCGTGCTTGACGATGGGCACGTCGAGGCGCTCGGCCCAGACCGTGAGCTGCTCCACCGCCGCGGCGCGATAGGTGTCGCAGGCCGCCAGCATCACGCGCTGACCCTGCCGCTGGAAGTGCCGCGCCAGCTTGGCGATGGAGGTGGTCTTGCCCGAGCCGTTCACGCCGCACACGAGCAGCACGAACGGCTTGCCCTGCAGGCTGAGCGGCTGGGCGCTGCCGCCCATGAGCTCCAGCAGTTGCTGCTTCACGAAGGGCGCCAGCTGCTCGCCCTTGGTGATGCTGCCGTCGCGGTTGGCAGCGCGCAGGGCCTCGCTGAGCTTGCCGGCGGCGGGCCCGAGGTCGGCGGTGTAGAGCAGCTCCTCGAACTCGTCGAGCGCGGCGGCGTCGATCTGCTCGCGCCCGACCATGCGCCGCAGCCCCGTCATGAGCGAGGCGCGGGTCTTCTTGAGGCCGCTGAACAGCTTGCCGAACATCAGCTCCGCTCCTGTGCGTCCGCGTCGTCCGCTTGGACGCCGTCGGCGTCGCGATCGTCCCGGGCGCCGCGGCCCGCGGCGTCGGTGGCGCTGTCGCCCTCGGCCGCAGCGTTCAGGCTGACGCTGGTGGCCTCGTCGATCTCGATGCCCAGGTCGCGCCGGATGCGGTCGAGCACGCCGTTGATGAAGGCTCCCGACTGCTTGGTGCTGTAGCGCTTGCCCAGCTCGATGGCCTCGTCCATGGACACCGCCGGCGGGATCTCGTCCATGTGCGTGAACTCGAAGACCGCCAGCCGCAGCACGTTGCGGTCGATCACCGCCAGGCGGATCAGCGACCAGTTCTCGGCGGCGCAGGAGATGGCGAAGTCGATCGCGGTCAGATCCGCCAGCACGCCCTCCACCAGCGTCTTGGCAAAGGCCCGCACCTCGTCGGAGACCTCGGACAGGGCCAGGGTCTGCTCGCGGGCCTGGGAGGTGTCGTTGGGGTCGACGTCCCAGGTATAGAGCGTCTGCAGCGCGAGCTCGCGCGAGCGGGTGCGGCTGCCGATCACTGTCCCGGCTCCGTGGCGGGCACGTCGCTGCGGCGCGCGTCGGCGCTGTCGTCTTCGCCGTCGCCGCACGACGGGTCGTCGCTGGGCTGATCGTCGCCGGCCGAGTCGTCCAGCTCGTCGTAGAGCTGGTCGAGGTGCTCGTCGATGTGCTGGTCGAGCTGGTCGCACAGGGTGGCCATGGCCACGGCGCCGCGCGCCACCTCGGCGCCCTTGTTGCGCTCGTCGTCCGCGGCCCGGGCCAGGGCCTGACCCAGGTTGGCGGTGGTCAGCAGCCCCAGCAGCACGGGCACGCCGGTCTGCTCGGCCAGCTGCGCGCAGCCGCGCATGGCGCCGGCGCAGACAAAGTCGTAGTGGTCGGTCTCGCCCTGGATCACCGCGCCCAGCACGATCACGGCGTCGTGGCCGGCGTCCACCATGCGCCCCGCCGCCAGGGGCAGCTCGAGGGCGCCCGGCACGTGCACCACCGAGATCAGGTCGTCCTCCACGCCGCACGCGGACAGGGCCGACAGGGCGCCTTTGAGCAGGCCGGAGACGACCTGCTCGTTGAAGCGGCTGACCACCACGGCCAGGCTCAGGCCGCGGCCATCAAGGGTGCCTTCGAACTCATGCATGGGTCTGGGCTTCAGGGCGGGTTTGGATCAAAGAGCGAGCCGCAGATCGTACCGTCGCGGCGGGGGGGCTGGCCACCGGCCCGACCCGGATTCGTGCCCGGCCTCCGACGCCGATCCGGAGCTGCCGGTTGGCTGTGCGAGGCCGGAACACCCGTCAGGCTAGACTCAGCCGCCATGTCGCCCTGTGCCCGTGCCCGTGTCCCGCTCGCGTTGCTGCTGCTGCTGCTGCTGCTGCTCGCGCTGCCGGCGACGCTGGGGGGGGCGAGCTGCGCGCCGCGGCCCGCGCGGCTGGTGCTGCTGTGCGCCAGCAGCCTGGGTCCGCTGGCGCAGGAGCTGGCCGACGAGTTCGGGCGCCGGGCCGGGTGCGAGGTGCAGCTGCGCCTGGCCGCCAGCTCGACCCTGGCGCGGCAGCTGCAGCAGGGACTGCAGGCCGACGTGTTCCTGAGCGCCTCACCCGAGTGGGCCGAGGCGGTTGGCGCCTTGGAGCGTCGCCCCTGGCTGGGCAACCGCCTGGCCTGGGCCGTGCGCCGGGACGGCCCGCGCCCGGCCCCCGGCGCGGCGACTTCCCTGGTGCTGGGCGAGCGCGCCGCGCCCGTGGGCCGCTACGCCGAGCAGCAGCTGGCCCTGGCCGGTCACGCCCTGCCCGCGCGCGTGGTGCGCGCCGCCAATGCCCGCGACACCGTGCGCAAGCTGCGTGAGGGCGCCGCCGAAGCCGCGCTGGTGTACGTCACGGACCTGCGCGAGGAGCCCTCGCTAGAGGCCCTGGCGCTGCTGCCGCCCGACGGCCCGCCGCCCGCGCGCTACGTGGTGGCCCTGTTGCGCGAGCCCGGCCGCGCCCTGGCGGACGCCCTGTTCGAGCCCGCGGCGCTGCAGCGCGCTCTGGAGCTGGGCTTCGAGCCGCCGCCATGAGCGCCGTCTGGTTGTCGATCTCGGTGGCCACCTGCGCCACGCTGCTGGCCCTGCCGCCCGCGCTGGCGGTGGCCACGCTGCTCGAGCACGGCCGCGGGCGCTGGCGCGGCGCGCTGTACGTGCTCGTCTTGCTGCCGCTGGTGCTGCCGCCGGTGGTGACGGGTTGGCTGCTGCTGCTGACCTTCTCACCCAACGGCTGGCTGGGCGCGTCCCTGGCCGGCCTCGGTCTGCCGGTGGCCTTCCACTGGTTGGGCGCGGTGCTGGCCGCGGCGGTGGTGGGCTTCCCGCTGCTGGTCATGCTGCTCAGCTCGGCGCTGCGCTCCATCGACCCGCGCCTGCGCGCGGTGGCCGCCAGCCTGGGCGCGAGCCGCTGGCAGGTGTTCCGCCGCGTGACCCTGCCCCTGGCCTGGCCCGGCATCCTGTCCGGTGCCAGCCTGTGCTTCGCCCGCGCCCTGGGCGAGTTCGGGGCCACCATCGTGGTGGCCGGCCATGTTCCCGGCGAGACCTCCACCCTGCCGCTGCAGATCATGGCGGCCATGGAGCGCCCCGGCGCCGAGGCCGAGGTGAGCGCCCTGGCCGCCGCGTCGCTGCTGCTGGGCGTGGTCTGCGTCGTGGCTCACCGCATGCTGCTGGGCCGCCACCGCGCCCGGCTGGAGCTGCCCGCTTGAAGCTCTCGGTGCAGGTCGATCGCAGCTTCGGTGGGGGCTTCCGGCTGGCGCTCGCGTTCGACGTGGACTGCTCCGTGCTGGCGCTGGTGGGCGAGAGCGGCGCGGGCAAGAGCTGCCTGCTGGACCTGCTGGCCGGCGCGCTGCCGAGCCGGCGCGGCGGCGGCGCGCGAGGCGGGGCGCATGGCGAGGCGCGCGTGCTGCTCGACGGCGTCGACCTCTCGCCCCTGCCCCTGCGCGCGCGTCGGGTGGGCTGGGTCAGCCAGGAGCCGGCGCTGTTTCCGCACCTGGACGTGGCCGCCAACCTGCAGTTCTCGCCCCACGCCGGCGGGCTGCGCGAGGTGACCGACGCGCTCGACATCAGCCACCTGCTGCAGCGCATGCCGGCGCACCTCTCGGGCGGCGAGCGACGGCGCGTGGCCCTGGCGAGGGCGCTGGTGTCGCGCCCGCGGTTGCTGCTGCTGGACGAGCCCTTCAACGGTCTGGACGAGCGTCGTCGGCGCGGCGCCCTGTCGTTGCTGCGGCGCGTGTCGCTGCGCTTTGCCGTGCCCACCGTGCTGGTGAGTCACGTGGCCGAGGAGGTCTTCGGCCTGGCCGACCACGCCCTGCGCCTGTCCGCCGGGCGCCTGGTGGCCCAGGGCCGCCCGGCCGCGGTGCTGCGCGCGGGCGAGACCTGCGTCGACAATCACCTGGTGGGTCGCGTGCGCGGCCCGGACGAGGTGGAGGTGGACGGCATCCGCTGGCAGCTGCCGCTGCCCGAGGGCGCCGAGGGCGAGCTGGCCCTGGCCGTGTTCGCCCACGACCTGTTGCTGGCGCGCCAGGCGCCGGTGGGCCTCTCGGCCCGTAACATCTGGCCCACGCGCGTGCTCTCCGTGGAGCCCCTGGGCGACACCCTGCTGGTGCGCGTGGAGCGCCCCGAGCTGGTGTTGACCCTGACGCGCGCCGCCGTCGACGAGCTGCAGCTCGCGCCCGGCGTGGACGTGTTCGTGGTGCTCAAGGCCACGTCGGTGGTGTCGCTGGGCCGCGCCTGAGCGCCCCCGGGTGCGCCAGCCGCTCGCGTGCGCCGGGCTGCTACCCTGCCGCCCCGTTCGGAGCCCCGCGCCGCCATGCTCAGCCGCCTCTCTGCCCGCCTCGCGCAGCTGGCCCAGCAGGTCGTGCCCGACCCCTTCGTGATCGCCCTGGCGCTCACGCTGCTGGCCACGCTGTTGGGGCTGGCGCTCATGCCGAACCCGGACCTGATGGCCCTGGCCTCGGGCTGGATGGCGCGGGTGCTGCATCCGGGCACCCTGGCCTTCACCACCCAGATGGCGCTGGTGCTGGTGGCCGGCGCGACCCTGGCGCGGGCACCGCTGGTGGCCGCGCTGCTGGGGCGCCTGGCCGCCTGGCCCCGCGGCAGCGCCTCGGCGGCGGCCCTCACCGCGGCGGCGGCCATGTCGGCGGCCTGGCTCAACTGGGGCTTCGGGCTGGTGGTGGGCGCGGTGCTGGCGCGCGAGATCGGCGAGCGCGCCCGGGCCGCGGGACGCCCGCTCGACTATCCGCTGGTGGGCGCGGCGGGCTACACGGGGCTGCTGATCTGGCACGGCGGTCTGTCGGGCAGCGCGCCGCTCAAGGTGTCGGAGGTCGGTCCGGCGGGCGGGGCGCCGATCCCGCTGGGCGACACGATCTTCTCCTCGCTCAACCTGGTGCTCACGGCGGCCATGCTGCTGGTGGTGCCGTTGCTGCTGGCGCGCATGGCTCGGCGCGGGCGCGAGTGGGCGCCGGAGCGGCTGCCCGCGCCGCGCGTGCCGCCGCAGACCGACGGGGATGCCGAGCGACGCCCGCTGCTGGGCGCCGCGCTCACGCTGGCGGTGGTGGCCCTGGGCGTCATGGCCTTGATCGCGCGCGCTGGGACGGGCGCCTCATTGCTCGACCTCAACACGGTGATCCTGCTGCTGCTGCTGCTGGGGCTGCTGCTGTTCGGCACGCCGCAGCGCTACGGCCGCGTGTTCTGCGCCAGCGCGGGGGAGGCCGGCGGCATCCTGCTGCAGTTCCCGTTCTACTTCGGCATCCTCGGCCTGCTGGAGGCCAGCGGCATGGTGGAGCTGCTGGCCAGCCGTTCGGCCGACCTGGCGCGTGGGCTGGCGGCGTGGGGACCGTCGCTGCAGTGGAGCTTCGACATGGTCACGTTTGCCTCGGCCGGGCTGGTGAACCTGTTTGTGCCCTCGGGCGGCGGGCAGTGGGCCGTGCAGGGCGCCATCGTGGCCCGCGCCTGCGAGGAGCTGGCCCTGCCCCTGCCTCGCGCGGTCATGGCGCTCAGCTTCGGCGACGAATGGACCAACATGCTGCAGCCCTTCTGGGCCCTGGCGCTGCTGGGCATCACGGGGCTCAAGGCGCGCGACATCCTGGGCGACACGCTGATCGTCATGCTGGCGGCGGGGGGCGTGTTCGCGCTGGTCTTCGCCCTGGCTTGAGCGCCGGGCGGGCGTCGCTGCTCGACGCCAGGGTCCGGGCTCGGGCCGCCTGGGCTCCGCACGCCGTGGCCTGCGGCGTACCGTCTCCGCTCGCGTGCCGGGGCGGTTTCGGCGCGGGCGCTCCATCGGTTAGGGTCCGACGCCGTCGTGCCAGCCCCCGCGCCCGCCCCCGTGGCGTACAGGCCGGCCGGGCTGTACGCCTTGCGCCCCTCCCACCCGCTGCTGGAAACCACCGTCATGAGCTCCCCCCGCTACCACGTCTACGGAGTGGGCAACGCCCTGGTCGACATCGAGGTCGAGACCAGCGCGCAACAGCTGCAGGATCTGGGCGTTGAGAAGGGCCTCATGACCCTGGTGGAGCCGCAC
The DNA here is from genome assembly GCA_003644265.1 of Planctomycetota bacterium. The sequence continues at coordinate 3,847 of QNBX01000066.1, read as the reverse complement.
CGCCAGCAGGAGCTGTTGACCCACCTGCAGGGCCGGCAGCACCGGCGCAGCGGCGGCGGCTCGGCGGCCAACACCATCACCGCCCTGGCGCACCTGGGGGGCAAGGCCTACTACAGCTGCCGCATCGCCGACGACGAGACCGGGCAGTTCTTCACCAAGGACATGGAGGCGGCCGGCGTGCGCACCAACGCGCACACCGACAAGGGCACCGACCTGCCCACCGGTACCTGCCTGGTGATGGTCACGCCCGACGCCGACCGCACCATGAACACCAGCCTGGGCATCTCCGCCACGCTCACGCCCGACCAGGTGGTGGAGGATGAGCTGGCCCAGAGCCGGCTGCTCTACATCGAGGGCTACCTCGTGAGCACGCCGACCTCGCTGCGTACGGCGCTGCACGCGCGCAAGCTGGCGCAGAAGCACGGCGTGCAGACGGCCTTCACCTTCAGCGACCCGGCCATGGTGCGCTACTGCAAGGACGGCCTCGAGCACGTGCTGGGCGAGGGCGTGGACGTGCTGCTGTGCAACGAAGAGGAGGCCATGGTCTTCACCGACCAGCCCGACGTGAAGGCGGCGGGCGAGGTGCTGGTCAGACGGGCCGGCATCGTGGTGATCACCTGCGGCAGCCAGGGCGCGCGCATCTGGGACGGCGAGCGCTGGCTCGTGATCGGTGCCCATCCGGTGTCGCCCGTGGACACCAACGGCGCCGGCGACCTCTACGCGGGCGCGTTCCTCTACGCGCTCACCCACGGCCACGGCTGCGAGGCCGCCGGGCGCCTGGCCAGCCTGGCCTCCGCCATCCTGGTGACCCGCTTCGGCGCGCGCCTGGCTGCCGAGGACCTCGCGGCGGTCAAGCGCCTGATCCTCACGGTCTGACGGGTCTGTGACGGCCGCAGCGAGCGCTTGACGCTATCGCCACACCTGTAGTACTACAGGTGTCGTCGAACGCGGAGGCCGCTCATGTTGCCCGTCACTGATCTTCAGCTCGATGTCCTGCGTGTGCTCTGGGCCCGCGGCGAGGCCGCCGTGGCCGAGGTCTGCCAGGACTTGTCGCAGCAGCGCCAGCTGGCGCCCACCACGGTGGCCACCCTGCTGAGCCGGCTGGCCAAGCGCGGCCTGGTGACCCATCGCAGCGAGGGCCGCCGCCACCTCTACCGCGCCTTGCTGAGCGAGACCGCCCTGCGCGAGCAGGTGCTCGACACCGTCACCGAGGAGGTCTTCGACGGCGACGTCGCGGCCCTCGTCTGCCAACTGCTCGATGCGCGCGGCGTCGCCCCCGGCGACCTGGACCGCGTGCGCCAACTGATCGACGGCATGGACCCGGAGGATGGCGATGATCGCTGACGGCACACTGGCCCTGATGGCCCTGGCCCTCGCGGCCACCTGGTTGCTGCACTCCACCTTGTTGCTGGGCGTCGTGGCGCTGTTCGTGCGCGGGGCCAAGGACCTGTCGCCCGCCCGCGAGGAGAACCTCTGGAAGGGCGCCCTGCTGGCGTCGTTCGTGAGCGCGTTGGTGGCGGGGCAGGTCTCGCCCGCCGCGCGCTGGGTGCTCGGCGTCGACGGGCCTGAGCTGCCCGCGGCGGTCTCGTCGGCGGTTCCTGTTCCTGTTCCTGTTCCTGTGTCCGCCGTGGCCGCAGCCGCCGACGCTGACACTGCGTGGCTGCCGCGCGTACGCGCCCAGCCGTTGCGCGCGCAGGCCGCGCGCTTCCCGCGTGGCGTCGCGCCGCTTGCGGCTCCCCGGGTCGCGTCGCTGGTGGACCCCCGCGCGTCGCTGGCGGTCTCCGGCGCGCCCTCGTCGGTGGCGAGTACGGGCGCCGATGTGTTGCCCGCGTTGGCCGGCGCCTTGGGGCTGATCTGGCTCGTGGGTCTCGGGCGGGTGCTGCAGCGTCGGCGTCGCCTGCGCCACACGCTGGGCCGGCGCACGCCGGTGCGTGATGTGCGCGCCTGGCGACTGCTGGACGCGCTGGTCCGCCGGGCGGGCGTGCAGCGTCCCGTGAAGCTCACCAGCAGCTCCTCGCTGGGGGGGCCTGTGGCTCTGAGCGGGCGCGAGATCTGCCTGCCGCCGCGTGCCCTGCTGAAACTGGACGACGCGGCCCTCAGCGCGCTGCTGGCGCACGAGCTGGCGCACATCGAACGTGCGGATCCGCTCTGGCGGGCCGCTCTCGACGCCGCCGTATCGCTGCTGCCCATGCAGCCGCTGCTGCGCCTGGTCCGGGCCCGGCTGGCGTTGACCAGCGAGCTGCTGTGCGACGACTGGGCCGTGACCGCGACGGGACGGCCCAGGGCCTTTGCCCGCTGCCTGGCAGAGGTTGCGGGCTGGGTCGCCAGCGGCCCGGCGCGCCTGCCCGTGCCCGCCATGGCGAGACCGGACAGCGACCTGGTGGCTCGCGTGCGGCGCCTTGGCCGAGGCACGGCCAGCGCACCCAGCTCATCGCCGCTGCGGCGCGCGCTGCTCACCGCGGGCATGGCCTTGCCGCTGCTGCTGACGGCGCCCGTGGTGGCCGCGCAGCAGGGCCCCAGTCTGCTGGACAACTTCCTGGGCGTGGTGCGCGGCCTGGCCCTGCCCGCCCCGGCGGACCCCGCGGCCGGAAGCGCGCCAGCGTCGCAGGACGCCAGCGGTGCCAGTGACGCCAGCGACGCCAGCGACGCCAGCGATGCCAGCGACGCCAGCGATGCCAGCGATGCCAGCGACGCCAGTGACGCCAGCGACGCCAGCGACGCCAGCGATGCCAGCTGGGACGACGCCACGGGGGACTGGGCTGACGAGGCCGCGGCCTGGGCCGAAGACGCCGCGGCCTGGGCAGAGGACGCCGCGGCCTGGGCAGAGGACGACGCGGGCTGGGCAGAGGACGACGCGGGCTGGGAGGCCGACGCTGCGGACTGGGCCGAGGACGCCGAGCTCTGGGCCGAGGACCGCTGGCTGCTGCTGGAGAGCGAGTACGAGCGCTCCATGGCCGCGCTGGACCAGGAGCTGTCCCTGCTCGAGCAGGAGTTTTCGCTGTCCTTCGACCAGCTCGACCAGGAGTTCGACATGGCGACGCAGGAGTGGGAGCACGAGCTCGACCAGGCGCTGGCCGAAGTGGAGCTCGAGCTGCAGTTGGCCTGGGATGAGATCTGGTCCCTGGAACTGCAGGCGGAGCTGCAGCAGCTCGAGCTGGAGCTCGACTCCGCGCTGCTCGAGTTGGAGCTGGAGGCCGAGCGCGTCCAGGCCGAGTCGCGAGCAGACGACGACGAGCTGGACGCCTGGAACGACGACTGGGAGTGGCGCTACGAGCAGGCCGAGCTCGACGCCGAGCTGCGCTTCGAGGACGCTGAGCGCGACGCCGAGCAGCGCTGGTGGGGGCGCGAGACCGAGGCCGAGCGGCGTGTCGAGCAGCTCGAGCGTCGGTCCGAGCGTGAGTCTGTGCGTCTGGAGCGCGGGTACGATCGCGCCGGCACCCAACTCGAGCGTGAGTACGACCGCGCCACGCACGGCTTCGAGCGGCGCTTCGACGAACTGGACGCCTGGTGGGAGCGCGCCGCCGACGCCGCCGAGCGCAGCGGCGGGCGGCGCGACTGCGATCACGGCTGCGAGCGTGAGTGTGCCCTCGGCTGCACCCACCCCGAGGACGGACCCGGCGCGCCCGCGGCCCGCTGGCCGGACGGTTGTTCAGAACCCGGCCCCGGACCGACGCCGGCCGCCGAGCCCTGCCCCGAGCCTGCGCCCGAGCCCGCGCCACGCCCGGCGCGCGACGACCGCGTGGTGCGTGATCTGCCCTGCGAGCGGGCCTCCGGGCTGGGCTGAGCGCGCGGACGGATCGGGCTGGCCCGGTGCCCCTCAGCCGACCCCCAGCCCCTGATCGCAGCC
>QNBX01000065.1 GCA_003644265.1 Planctomycetota bacterium | reverse complement strand
TTCCAGTCCCAGCGGAAGGCGCCGCCATCACCGTTGCCCACGACGAACTTGCCGTCGGGTGTGATGTCCGTGCAGACGTAGCCATCGGGGACAAACACAAGCTGCTGCGCTGCAGCCAGCGAGCAGAGCAAGGTGGATGCGAGAGCGAAGGAAACGAGGACTCGAGCTTTCATTCGACGATCTTCCGAGTGGGGTGGTTGCTACCGTGGACCCGCGTCTGATCGGTTGGCCTGAACCGCAACTGGCCTGAACCGCAGCTGTGGAGTAGCCTACTCCAGCGGAAGGAATCCTTGGGCGCTTTCCCCGGGGAAGTTTTCCGTGCGTTTGATGTGCCCGTTTCTGGGCGCATTGATCATGGCCGGGCTCCTGTTCCGGCCCCCCCTTATGGCCCGCGACACGGGTAACTGCATGACGACCACACCATCGAGCCGGCCTTCAAGTACCCAGATCGAGCTGTTTCCCGACGAGTGCAAGGCCGTGCTCCAGGCCCTGAGAGGGGCGCTGACCGAGGCCCTCGGAGCTGTGGGGGTCGACCCGTCTCGGCCGCAGGAAGTGGCCCGGAAGCTGGGTTTGCACCGCAACCTGACCTGGAAGGTGTCCAAGATCGTCACCAGTACCGACGCCTTCGCGGCGGTGCCCCATGTGCCCGGCCTCAGCGGGGTCGAGATCCTGGTCAAGGCGCTCAAGGCGGCCGGCGTGCCCGCACCAGCCCTGGGGCGCATCCGCTCAGCGCGCGAGGACTTCGAGCGGCTGATGCACCGCCACGCCGGCGATCGGGCCACGCTCGAGCTGGTCGCCGCCGGCTTCGTGCCCGACGCCAGGCGCACCGAGGCCCTGCTCCAGGCCCGACGCGACGCCTTCCGCGGCAACAGCGCGATCTGGAGCGTTCAGGCCCGCATGCTGATGACGGTCAACATCCTGCTGCCCAGCGTCGAGGACCCCAGCCGAGTGGATCTGGCCCTGATCAACGGCTTCATCGATCTACGCCGGCTCAAGCCGGACGTGGCCTGGCCCTTGTTCCGGCGCCAGATCTGGGACGCCGAGGGAACCACCAGCGCGGTGACGGGGCAGCCGATCGACCCCTCCTGCAGCGCGGACGAGGTGCCCTTGCTGCGCGCTTTCTGTTCTCCCGAGCTGCCCGAGCTGATCATTGAGCGCAGCGAGACGGAGATCCTCTACGAGCTGCCCGCCGGGCCGGTGGGGCGCACGGGCGAGCTGACCTGCGTCTACGGCTCGCTCATCAGGTCGGTCGGCTCCCAGTACGCGGACGCCGACGAGACGATCTGCGAGATCGGCAGCAACCTCAAGATGCCGGTGGAACTCATGCAGAAAGACCTGTTGATTCACGAGTCGCTGGGCTGGGCCATGAATCCGCGGGCCGACCTCTACAGCCAGCTCGAGGGCCGGCCGGTCCGCGGCCGCAGCCGTCGCGGCTCGACGCGCCTGACCCTCGAGGCCGGCGTGCACGAGCTGGGCCGCGGCCTGGACACCATGGCCACGCCGCACGTCCCGCGCTACCGCGAGCTCTTGGCGTACACGTTCGAGCAGATCGGGTGGGACGCGTCCGCGTTCCGCGGCTTCAGGCTCTCGCTGCCTCACCCACCCATTCCGGCCGTGGCCATGCTGTCCATGGACCTGGCCCCACGTCCTGAGGGCAGCTGACCGCGCCCTATGGCTTCAGCTTGAGTGCATCCAAGCCCGCAGCCAGGGCGTCCAGTCGTCCCGCTCCCAGGCCACCCTCGAACGGCGCGTTGAGGCTGTCGACGGGGTCGGCGCTCTGCCGGAGCAGCTCGCCCGACTTGATCGGCCCGGGCCCGCCGATGCCTAGCGTGAGCGCCGCGACGCCGCTGGCGATGGCCGTGGCCATGGACGTCCCGCTGTACCAGGCGAACTGGTCGCCGGGGAACGTGCTGTAGACCGCGACGCCGGGCGCGCAGATGTCCACGTCCGGGCCCCAGGCGCTGAAGTCGGCCTTGATGTCGGACGCATCGACGGCGGCCACCGTGAGGATCTCCCGACCGTCCAAGACGGCACCCGCGATGGCGGGCAGGATGACCGCATGCTCGCTGGCATCGTAGTTCCCGGGGAAGAGCACGTCTCCGCCGGTGTTGCCCGCCGACGTGAACACCACCACGTCGGCGGCCTCGGCGTACTGCAGGGCAGATATCAGGCTCTGGGCGGGGTGGGAGACGCTCAGGCTCAGGTTGATGATGTCGGCGCCCTCGTCCACCGCATAGAAGATGGCCTGGGCGATGTCGAACGCAAACCCGCCGCCATCGGTGTCCATGGCCCGGATGGGCAGGATCAGAGCCTTCGGATCCACGGCGATGATCGTGCCGGCGATGTGGGTGCCGTGACCGTAGGCCTCGTCCAGCAGTCCGTCGCCGTCGTCATCGATGCCGTCTGTGCGCTCAAAGCCCCCAGGGGCCTCATCGACGAAGTCGTGGCCCAGCGAGAAGAGCTGGCCGGCGAGCCACTTGTGGCCGGGGTCGATGCCGGTGTCGATCACCGCGACGACCGGTGTGTAGCTGCGCTTCAGCCAGTGGGCCGACGTGGCCGAGATCTGCTTCAGGGCTGATTGGCTGGCGTACTTCTCGTCCGTGGGGTCGCCGTCCACGAAGCCCACCGTGCACTGCTGGGGCTGGACCTCGCCCGCCGTGGAGCCGCCGTCAGCCCGGCAACCCGCCACATCGGGGATGTCGGCGCGCAGGTCCTCTTCGGCGTAGAGCGTGCCGTTGTACGTGCCCAGCGTCACCAGGACCTGGCTGAACTGAACCTCAGAGATGCCCGGCGCGGTCTTCAGCAGCCAGGTCGACACCTTTTCGTTGCCCTCGAGCAGATCGAGCTCGAGCTCATCGGCGATGGTCTCGACCTCCTGCTCCAGGCCGTCGAATCCCAGCGACACGCGACGCGGCTGGCTGGGCCCACTCGGCGTCTGGGCGTCCACGGGGTGCGCGAGCAGGACCACGCCCAGGCTCAGGGCCAGTAGCCCGGTCAGACGGGGGATCTGGGATGAACGTACGATCATGGATCTACTCCGGGAAGGTGACCCTGCGGGTCGGGCTGAGAGCGACATCGGGGTCGCCCAGCATGGTGTAGGCGGCCCACGCGACGGGATCGTCGGTGGCAGACAGCGCCTGTGTTCGGGCCGCCGTGAGGGCTTGGCGGGCCGAGTCTCCAGTAGCGAGTTGATTGTAGAAAGACTGCATGAACTGAGCCGCGTCGATGTCTCCGACGGGCCAGAGTGTGCCGACCACGGCACGGGCTCCTGCGCCCAGAAAGGCTCTCGGGAGGCCGATCAGCTCGTCACCGCCGGTGGACATGGAACGTCCGGTCTCGCAGCCGCTGAGCACCACCAGGTCCAGGTCCAAGCTCAAGGCGGCCACGTCGTGGGCCAGCAAGAAACGGCCCCCAAGGCAGATGGCCGAGAACTTCGGACGGCTGGCCTCGAAGTGCCCATGGGCTGCGATGTGCAAGAGAGAACCTTGAGTTGAACCGCTTGTCAACCCCTCCAGTAATTCGTCGGCGCCCAGGCGCTGCACCTGCCCGGCGAAGGTGGTCTCGAGATGCGTTAGCTCCTGTTCGACGGCGGGCAACAGGCCCAGGGTGGCTCCCGCGGTCCACATGCGGCCTGAGCTCGCGCTGGTTTCGAGCGTGGCGTCCGGGCGCCGGCGCGTGCGCGCCAGGTGCCATACGCTCACGGCCTGGCTCAGCTCGTAACGCGCGGCCAGGGGCTGGCCCTCGAGCTCGAAAGCGTGCAGCGGCAGGTCGTGCAGGGCGCCGCTGGGCACCAGCACCAGGGCGGGGCGCTGTTCGCCGTCCGGCAGGCGTTCGAGCACCGGCGCCAGTACGCGTTCGCCCAACTCGGCCAGCAAGGAGTGCAGCTGCCGCTGGGCCGCGGGACTCCGCCGGGGGCGGCGCACCTGGAACCAGAAGCGGTCGCGCAGCCGCTCAAGCTCCTCGGCGCTGACGTCCAGGGGCTGCGTGCTCACGCGCGGGGGGCCGCCGGCGACGGGCTCCATCCAGATGGCGTGCACGCCCCGGGGTCCGGTGATGAAGCTGAGCACGCGCTCGCCCGGGCGGCAGGCGTGCGCCAGCTCGTGCGCGTCGAAGCGGCCCGGCGCGTGGGTCGGGCTGCCCCGCCGCGACAGCACCTGCTGAGCCAGGTCGTTGCGTGCGTCGGCCACGGCGCGGGTCAAGCTCCCGTCGGTGTTGGCGCTGAGCCTGAGCTCGTTGCCGCCCGAGAGCCGTCCCAGCTCGGCGTCGAGCTGACGCGTGAGCAGCCAGTCGAGCCGCTCGCGCGCCGCGCGCCAGGCGGGGTCGTGGGCCAGCGGCGTGGTGTCCAGCATGGAGCGTGAGCGGCCGTGCTCGTAGACCAGCAGCGCCTCGTCGGCGCGGCCCGCCTCCAGCAGCAGGCAGGTCATGTCGACGAAGGCCGGGTGCTGCCCGCGGAAGAAGGCGATGCGCACGTCGCCGCGCGGCACGTGCCCCCAGGCGGCGTCGATGGCGCTGACCGCCCCTTCCAGCGCCGCGATGGCGCCGTCGCGGTCGCCCAACGCCGCCAGGGCGTCGCCCCGCAAGCGCAGCAGGATGGCGCCCAGCAGATCGTCGATGGGGCCCGCCGCGGGGTCCCGCGAGGCCAGCGCGTCCACCTCGTCCAGGGCCGCCTGCGCCTGTCCGTCGAGCAGCAGCGCGCGCGCCAGGGTCAGGCAAGCCAGGTTGGCGAGCCAGGCCAGGCCCTTGTCCTGAAGCGTGGAGCGGAAGGAGCGCACCCGACGCAGCACGGCGCTCGCGTTGCCGGCGGACATCTCGACGTGCGCGCGTTGCAGGCCCACGAAGGCCGCGTAGCTGGCGTTGCCTTGCTGCTGAAAGCGCTCCTCGGCCCGGGTCAGATCGGCCAGCGCGTCCGTGGACTCTCCCAGGCGCGCGCGGGCCAGGCCGGAGAGCACCTCGGCGCGGGCCAGCTCGTAGCCCATGTCGAGCTGCTCAAAGGCGGCGGCGGCGGCGGCGGCTTGGCGCCGGGCGTCGCGGCAGGCGCCCAGGCGCAGGTTGATCTCGGCCAGGTCCAGATCGCACAGCGGCGTGCCCGAGGGCTTGCCGTTGGCCTCGTAGGTGACGCGCGCGCGTTCCAGGCCGTCGATGGCGGACTCGAAGTGCCCTCGGCGGCTCTGCAGGTAGGCCACGTTGTAGTCGCAGTCCGCCACCAGCAGCCCCATGTCGAGCTGGTCCATGCCCTCGCGGGCGCGGGCCCAGGCCTGCTCGGCGTCATCGGTGCGGTTGGCGTTCATGGCCACGATCGCCAGATTGAAGTCGGCGAAGGCCAGGCCGGTCTGGTCACCCAGCTCCGCGAAGGCCTGCTGGGCGCGCTGATAGGCGGCCTCGGCTTGAATGTAGTCGTCCAGGCGCGTGTGGACGTTGCCGACGTTGAGCCAGAGCTGGGCCAGCAGGCGCGGCTCGTCGTGTCCTTCCAGCAGGGCCTCGGCGCGTGCGGCGCAGGCTAGAGCCTGTTGGCTGCGGCCGGCGAGCTGGCTCACGTCCACCAGGCTGCGCAGGACGCGCGCGCACTCCACCGGCTGTCCCTGCGCTTCGTACAGGTCGGCGGCGCGCTCGAAGTCGGCGATGGCCGTGTCGTTCTTGCCGTTGAAGTGGGCCGCGACAGCGCGACCGCGCAGGGCCAGAGGCTGCAGCGTGGTCAGGCCCTCGGCCGCGCGCACCAACGCCTCGGCCACCACCAGGGCCGCGGGAGGCTCGTTGCGCACCAGCTCATCGACCCGGGCCTTGAGCGCCTGGGTCACCGCCGCGCGCAGCGTCTCAGGCTCGCCCGCAAAGGCAGCCCAGAGGGTCGCTTGAGCGTCGTGGGCGGCCAGCCGATCGCGCCATGCGTCCACGTCGCTGGCCTGGTCCCGCGACGGATCGTCGCTGCCAGGCATCTTGAGTCAGGCCTCGGTCAGGTCGATGTCCGGAAAGACGAGCCGGACACCGGAGGTCTCGATCATGAGCGCGTAGCGTCCAGGGCCGGCGTCATCGAAGCAGAAGCCGCCGTCTTCGCTGATTGTCGCTTCGAGCGTTCCGTCCGCGCCGCACAGTACGCACTCGGCGCCGGACAGCTCGCTGGCCTCCTGATCCTCGTCGTCGGTGAGCTGGCCCAGGATCGCGCGTCGATCGACCAGGCCCAGGTCGAGCGTGTACGGCCCGGCCCGGTAGCACTGCACCTCGTTGCCCTGCTCGCCACGCAGCCCGGCCGCCAGGCCCGGGGCGGCGCTCGGGTTGAGCAGCTCGGCCACGAACTCCTGCAGCCGATCTGCGGCCTGGCCCAGGCTGCGGCCCAGGCTCTGCTGCGCCTTGTCCAGCAGGGACGGCTCCCTGGCGGCCGAGGAAGCCGCGGCCGACGCGTCGGCAGCGGCGATGGCAGACAGCACCGACAGGCGCAACGTCGCGGGGACCGGCTCGGGTGCCGGCTGGCCCAGGCTGCCGGCCAACTCGTCCAGCAGGCTCAGGCGTCGGGCGCAGTGCGGGCATTGATCGGGCCTGTGGCTGGCCACTTCGCCCTCGTCGGGACGCCCCGCCTCGATCCAGGCGAGCAACGTGTCGAATGGGAAGCAGCTCATAGCGGGACCCTGAAATGAGGAGGGAGTGCGGACCCGGTGCCCGCGCTGTCTGAGTGACATGAGGCGCCACCCACCCGCGTGAATACGCCAAATCTGACACGAAATCCGGAAACAATCACCCGGGGCCCTCCAGCCGCAGGCGCTCCAGGATGGTGGCCAGCTTGGCCAGGCAGCGCAGGCGCGTGGGGCCGACGGAGCCCACTCTCATGCCCAGGGCTGCCGAGATGTCGTTGTAGCTGGGCGACTCCGGCGAGAAGAAGAGCTTCACCAGCAGCTCGCGGCAGCGCACGTCCAGCATCTCGAGGCCATCGTGGACCTGTCCGCGCAGCTCGAGGCTGGCCAGGGTGTCGAGCGGCTCGGGCTCGTTCTGCTCAGGCTGATCCTGCTCCGCGATGCTGTCGGGGTCGATGGTGGTCGGGCGCCGCGTCCACACGCGGATGGCCTCGCGGCGCGCGGTGACGGCCACCCACGCGGCCAGGGCGGCCGGCTCGCGGATGCGGGCCACGGAGCGGTGCAGCGCCATCCAGGTGGACTGGAACACGTCTTCGGCGTCCGCTCCCCGCAGCCCCGTGCGGTGCGCCGCTGCCAGCACCATGGGGCCGAACTCGTCGAGCATGCGTTCCCAGGCACCCGAGGCCTGAGTCCGGATGTCCTCCAGGAGCGTCTGGCAGAGCTGCGTGAGCTCGGTCTGCGTGGCAGCCATATAGGGTAGATACCCCAGGGGTTCGGGGGGCGGCGAGTATAGCCACGGCCGCCCTGCGAGACGCGAGGGGCGCGTCTCAGGCCTCGGCGGGGCGGCTCAGGACGGGATGGATGGCGGCGTCCTGTCACTCCTCCGCGCTGCGTACGCGCGCTGCCCGCTGCTGCACCGCACGCCGGCGCGAGGCGCGCCGGCCTGGACTCTTGTCCGGACCCGCTGTCCGGCCTCGGTGGTTCTTGAGTGCGGGACGCGACGGGCTCGCTGGCCCTGTCGTGGGCTCAGGCGTTGCCGGGCGCCGCTCCCAGCCGGGCCTTCTCGGCGGCGATGGTGTCGTCGTCGATCTTGGCGAACAGGATGCCGGGTTCGCCCAGGGCGTGACCGGCAAGGAGCGTCTCGACGCGCCAGCTCGCGGCGTGGGCTGCGGCGCCGGGGCGCGCGCCGGTGTCGATGGCGGGCAAGGCCAGCATCTCGCGTAGGCGGCCGGCGGCCACGGGCACGAAGGGCGTCAGCACCATGCTGAGCGTGGCCAGCACCTGCAGGTTGGCGTGCAGTGCCGCGCGGCAGCCGACCTCGTCGGTCTTCTTGAGCTTCCAGGGCGCGCGCTCGTCAAACAGCTTGTTGCCGAAGCGCGCCAGGTCGACGGCGGCGGCGGCCGCGCGCCGGAACTGCTGGCCGCCGAGCAACTCGGCCACCTGGCTGACGGCGTGTTCGCAGGCCTTGGACACGGCGGCGAGGTCCGCGGCCAGCTCGTGGCCGGCGTCCACCTCGGGTACCACGCCAGCGTGCTGCTTGGCGTTGAACTTGAGCACGCGGCTGGCGTAGTTGCCGATGGTGTCAGCCAGCTCTGAGTTGACCCGCGCCTGCAGCTCATCCAGAAGGAAGTTGCTGTCGGCGGTCTCGGGCATGGACACGATCACGTACCAGCGCAGGGCGTCGATGCCGAACACCTCGAACATGTGCTCGGCGCCCAGCATCCAGTTGTCGCTGGTGGAGAACTTGCGCCCCTCCAGGTTGTAGAACTCGTTGGCGGGCACGTTCTCGGGCAGCACCCAGCGCTCGCCATGACGCGGACCCATGGGCGTCTCGTCCGGGCGGGCTTCGGCCTGCCCCGCCTGCATGGCCGGGAACACGATGCAGTGGAAGGGGATGTTGTCCTTGCCGAGGAAGTGCACCAGGCGCGGGCCGCTGCCCGTCGGCGTGTCTTTGGCGGTGATCCACCAGCGGCGCCAGGCGTCGCCGTCGGCCAGGTGCTCGCGCGCCCACTCGATGGTGGCGGAGACGTAGCCGATGGGTGCGTCGAACCAGACGTAGAGCACCTTGCCCTCGTGGTCGGGCACGGGCTGGCCGTCGAGGTCGACGGCGGGCACGGGCACGCCCCAGCGCAGGTCGCGCGTGATGGGCCGCGGCCGCAGCCCCTCGCCCTCGATCAGCTTGTCGAAGGCCATGGTGCGCACGTTGGTCTTGAGCACTCTGCGGAACGCGGGCAGCCAGTCGGCAAAGGCCTCGCCGTAGGCAGCCACCAGCGTGTCGCGCTCGGGAGACGAGATGGGCGACAGGTCCAGCTCGAACTGCACCGTGTCGCGCACCTCGGGCGTGTGGCCGCAGGTGGCGCAGCGCGGGTCCACCAGCTTGATGGCCTCCAGCCAGGAGCCGCAGCCCTTGCACTCGTCGCCGCGGGCCGCCGCGCCGCACAGGTAGCAGGTGCCCTCCACGTAGCGGTCGGGCAGGAAGCGCTCGCAGTCGGTGCAGTAGTGCTGCTGCTCGTCGCGCGGCGCCACGTTGCCCGCGCGCAGCAGGCGCAGGAACACTTCCTGCGACAGGGCGTAGTGCGGGTCCTCGTTGCTGGTGCGCGAGAAGTGGTCGAAGGCGATGTCGAACAGGCTGAAGAACGCGCTGATCTCGTTGTGCCAGCGCGCCACGTACTCGCGGTAGGGCACGCCCTCGGCCTCGGCCTTGACCGTGATCGAGACGCCGTGTTCGTCCGTGCCGCAGATGAAGGCCACGTCCGCGCCCAGCATGCGCTGGAAGCGCGCATACACGTCCGCCGGCAGGTAGGCCCCGGCGATGTGCCCGAAGTGGATCGGCCCGTTGGCGTAGGGCAGGGCCGACGTGATCATCAGCGGGCGCAGGTCGGGGGAGTGCGGTGAGGTCGGCATGGGAGCGGCGATCCTACCGGCGGGGCCGCCGCGAGCACAGGAACGAGGCGCAGACGTCTCTTGGTACGCGACGCCCCCTCAGCGCTTGTCCGGCTCCTCCAGCCACGCCAGCGTGGCGCCGATGACGCCGAACGGCATCAGCAGCGGGAGCATGCTCACCGGGATGCCGAGGCCCAGCAGCAGCGGGAAGTGACGCCGCGCCCAGGCGCCGCGCTTGCTCCCGGGGTAGAGCTTGCGCGCCATGATCAGGTCGATCTGCGCCAGGCCGCCGTAGTAGAAGCCCGCGGCCAGCAGCAGCGGCGCGCCCACCACGGTGAAGCTCAGCAGCAGCAGCACGCTCATGACCGCCAGGTAGCGCACCAGCAGTGACAGGCTGGCGCGCAGCGAGCGCAGGATGTCGCCCAGGAACGCGGCCAGCGGGCGGCCGGGGTCTGTGCTGCCGAAGTGCGCCGCCTCGACCTTCTCGCTGAGCAGGTCGTAGAAGGGCGAGTTGACCACGCCGGAGAGGGCCAGGGTCATCACGGCGGCGGCCAGCAGCGAGAGGCCCCAGATGACGAGCTCGACCAGCCAGCCCAGGGCGCTGCGGGCCCAGTCGATCCAGACCGGCCAGGGTTCCTCGGCGTTGCCCAGCCAGTCGGGCAGCCAGTCGCCCAGGTTGTGGATCAGCAGCCAGGCGATGCCCACGGAGAGGAAGCTGTTGAGGATCACGGGGATCACGATCCAGACCGTCAGTTCGGGGTGCTTGCCCAGGTAGCCCAGGCCGCGGAAGGGGGCGGCGGCGCCCTTGCCGAGGTGCGCGACGAAGCCGCCCACGCCGCCCAGGGCCTCGCGCGGCAGGCCGCTGGCGGCGCAGCGCGGGCAGGGCCAGGCCTCGCCGATGGCCGCGCCGCAGGACCAGCAGCGCACGGCGCCGTGGCCGGTGTCCTCGGCGACGCGCCGGCCGCTCGGCGGGGTCTCGTCGAGGGCGCTCATCGGGGTCTCCTGTGGTGGGGGGAGGGGGCGGCTGTGGTGATCGGGCGCTGCGGGCGGCGGTGGTCGTGCGCTGCGGGTTCCGGCAGTCGGGCAGTGAAGGCAGCGCCGGTCGGGCGCTGGGGCAGCGGCGCCTCGCCGCAGCGGCCTGACGGGTCGGCTGAGCGCGGCAGAGCGGTCTTGGCGGGATGGTACGGTATGGAACTTTTCCCCCCGCCCCAAGCGCCCCCACGGGTGCCCGCGCCTCTCCGAGACCGGATCTATGGTCAAGCCGTTCAAGGGTGTCGACTACTTCGACATGGACGACCTCCTCACCGAGGATGAGCTCATGGTGCGTGACATGACGCGTGACTACGTCACGGCCCAGGTCATGCCGCTCATCGAGGACGCCTACGAGAAGGCCGAGTTCCCGCGGCACCTCATCGGTCAGGTGGGCGAGCTGGGCATGCTCGGCGCCAACCTGCCGGAGAAATACGGCTGCGCGGGGCTGGGGCCCATCGCCTACGGGCTGATCTGTCAGGAGCTGGAGCGCGGTGACTCCGGGCTGCGCTCGTTCGTGAGCGTGCAGGGCAGCCTGGCCATGTGGCCCATCTTTGCCTACGGCAGCGAGGAGCAGCGCGCGCGTTGGCTGCCCGGCATGGCCAAGGGCGAGCTGGTGGGCTGTTTCGGCCTGACCGAGCCCGACCACGGCTCCGATCCCGCTGGCATGTCCACCAAGGCCGTGAAGGACGGCGACCACTGGGTGCTCAACGGCGCCAAGATGTGGATCACCAACGGCACCATCGCGGACGTGGCCGTGGTCTGGGCGCGCACCGACGACGGCATCATGGGCTTCCTGGTCGAGCGCGGCATGGACGGCTTCAGCGCGCCCGAGCAGAAGCGCAAGTACAGCCTGCGCGCGTCCGTCACCAGCGAGCTGGTGTTCGAGGACGTGCGCGTGCCGGAGGCCAACCGCCTGCCCAACATCAAGGGGCTCAAGGGGCCGCTGGGCTGCCTGACGCAGGCTCGCTACGGCATCGCCTGGGGCGGCATCGGCGCAGCGCAGGCCTGCTACGACGAGGCACTGGAGTACACCAAGGCCCGCGAGCAGTTCGGCAAGCCCCTGGCGGGCTTCCAGCTCATCCAGCAGAACCTGGCCGAGATGCTGACCGAGATCACCAAGGCTCAGCTCGTCTGCTGGCGCCTGGGCAAGCTGAAGCAGGCCGGCAAGGCCCGCCCGCAGCACGTGTCCTTCGCCAAGCGCAACAACATCCGTATGGCGCTCGACTGCGCCCGCATGGCGCGCGACATGCTCGGCGCCAACGGCATCACCGGCGAGTACCAGTCCATGCGCCACATGTGCAACCTCGAGAGCGTGATCACCTACGAGGGCACGCACAACATCCACACGCTGATCCTGGGTGCGGACGTCACGGGCATCCCGGCGTTCAGCTGACGGGTCGGGCTGGGCCGCTCAGGCGGGCGTGTCGAGCGGACGGACCTCCATCTGGCCGACTGCTTGGGCCGGGCTCGGTCTCCTACTTGACGTAATCAACAAACTCCTCGAGCGGCACTTCCTGCAGATGGTAGGTGTCATGGCTCCTCACGGCGCCGCCGCTCACCAACTCCTCCTTCTGCGCAACGCTCTTCACAACGTGCGGAACGACGTTCTGGACAAGGATGCCCTCCGCCGCCTTGGCGATGTCGAGTTCCAGGACCATCCCGTATTGGGCCATTCCTCTCTGATGCGAGATGAAGTTGCCCAGGCTGTAGGCCACGAAGTGCTCCCTGGCGCCCGCTTCATGCGCCTCGAGCATCTGCCCTTCTCTTGAGTAGAGCCGCTCCATTGGTTGGATGACATGCGGCCCCGCTCCGATGATCAGGTCCGCCCCCTGGAGACACAGGCCCTTGACCAGCTCTCTTTGGCGTCGGGATGGGTTGGCATGATATTCCTGCCCCCAGTGCAAGAACACGACGATGCATTCCGCGCCCTGGGCCTTCGCGGCCCTGATGGCGCGCGCGATCACCTCGACGCGATCCACGTCGTGCGGAATGTACTGCAAGATCCGATCGTCGGCTGGGATGCGATTGACGACAAACGTGTAGTTCAACAGCGCGATCCTCAGCGGGTGCGCAGCGCCGATTGACAACATCAGGTGATTGCGCTTGTCGCTGTCCGGGCGGTTGGTCCCGAGGTGCAGCAGGCCCCGCTGATCCAGCTGCTCTTGGGTTGCAAGAACGCCCTCTTCACCCTGGTCGAGCGCGTGGTTGTTGGCAGTCAAGAGAACGTCGAACCCGACTTGCTTCAGCGCATCCAGCATGAACGGGTCCGCGTTGAAGCGCGGGTACCCGGAACGAGGGGCACGCGGAGACACGGGTGTCTCCAGGTTCCCCATGACAACGTCAGCCCCAGAGAAGAGCTCCGTGACCTGCTTGAACATCCAGCCATAGCCGCCCGCGGGCTCAGCAGGGTCATCACGGTGCAGCTTGGCAGCCACCTGCAGGTCTGCGTGCGCCATGATGTCGCCCGCTGCCACCAGGCGCCATTGGCGCACCTGCGCTGGTTGCGGTGACAGCGAGTAGGGCTGGGCGAAGAAGTCCTGTGGCAGGTCGTTCTCTCCCCGGCGCCCCTTGTGGGAGTACCTCTGGAACTGGAGCGGCTTGTACTGCAGTGGATAGCGCTCGCTCCCATCGGGCTCACCGAGAGTGACAATGGAACGATCGACTTCGGGCTGACCGCAGGCGCCCGCTGCCGCGACCACGGCGATCAGCGCGATGAGCGATCTGAAGAGAGCCGTGGTCATGGAATCTCCCCGCCCTGTCAGCTCCTGGCCAGCACCCGCTGCACCTCATCGACGACCTGATCGACGCTCAGCTCGTCCGTCGCGATCACGGCGTCCAGCTTGCCGCTGGCGAGCAGCTCGGCGCGGTGCTCCAGCACGTGGCGTTGGTCTTCGATGGCGGAGCGCGTCCTGCTGACGACCTCGGGCATGGTCTCGCTGCGGCGCTGGCGTAGGCGGTCGGCGATGTTCTGCTCGTGCTCGCACACCAGGAAGATGTTGGTGACCCGTTCAGGGTCCTGCGATTTGAGCACCCAGCCGAAGTGGGTGTTCTCGTACACGGCGACGTCGAAGCTGCGTTGCCGCTCGATCTCGCTGCGCAGCACGGCGTAGCGACAGCCGTTGGGCAGCCAGTCGATGAAGCTGATGACGTTGTTCTCGGACACCTGGGCGTCGAACTCGGCCAGGTCGCCGAAGATGTAGCGCATGTCCTCGACGGCCGCGCGCTGCGTGCGCGTCGAGAAGTTGCGCATGACGCCGCAGCGTGGGCTCAGTCGCTCCTGCAGCTCCCGGCCCACCGACGAGCCGCCGCCGCCCGACACGGTGTTGATCACCACCAGCCGGGTGGGGATCTCGACCACCTTGGGGAAGTCGCGCTCATACCCCGCCTGGACGCTCGGGATCTCCCAGGGGGTGGTCGTGGTCATCGATCGGTCCGGCGGGCGCTGACCAGGCGGTCGGGTCGAGGGTTCCTGTTCGGGGTCCATGCCATCCCACCATAGGGCAACGAGTACCGGCTGCAGCACACGGCTTGCCGATCGCGCCGGGTCGTCAGGCTGCGACGCCGTGAGCGCCGTGAGCGCCGTGAGCGCTGTGAGCTGGCGCGATGCGAGCGGCGCTGGGGGCGCGCCGGGCAGGGTGGCCCGCGCCCCGCGTCTTGAGACTCATGGCGCCATGCCCGAAGATGGCCTCCGGGCGCCACGCGCAGCGCCCCCGCGCCGGCCACGAGGCGGCGCTCCAGCCGCGCGCCGCACCCCGATCCGGAGCTTGTGCCCGACATGACGACCGCTGAGACGAGTCCGGGCGAGGGCATCTGGGACGAGCAGGGACGCCTGGCACCCCTGGCCCACGACACCTCGGGTTACCGCGGCGACGTGGCCGTGATCATCGTGAACCGCGACCGCCCCGACCTCGTGGCGGAGCAGGTCGCGCAGCTGCGGGCCATGGGCGTCGGGCTGAAGCTGGAGACCTTCGTGGTCGAGATGGGCAGCGACCCCGCCAAGCTCAGCGAGCACTGCTCGATCCGCTACGACGACGACGACTTCAAGGGTAAGTGCTACGGGCACAACGTCGGCCTGCGTCACGTCCTGTCAAAGGGTCGCTTCCGCTACTACTGGTTCATGATGAACGATGTGCAGTACCCCACCGACATGGACCCGGTGGCGGAGCTGATCTCGATCATGGAGCGCAGTCCTCGGCTCGGGCTGTTGAGCCCGTCGGAGCCCGCCGGCTCGCCGCTGCCCTACGCCAAGACCCAGCCGGGCGAGCACCTGCGGCCTGTGTTTCATCCCGACTACCTCTCGATCTTCATGCGCGGCGAGGCCCTCGAGCAGGTGGGCTTCCTGAACCCCGAGTTCAAGTACACCTGGGGCGCCATTCACGAGCTGGCGTTCAAGCTCTACTCCGCAGATTGGACCGTGGCCTACACCGACCGCGTCACCATGAAGCACCTGGGCGGGACCACCTACGGCAAGGTCAAGAAGGTCATCTCGCGCCAGGAGTACATGCAGCGCGCGCGCGAGTTCGCCGGCCGCTATATGAAGGAGAACTACGGCAGCCACTGGGACCAGCTGTTCAACAGCGTGCTGCCGCCCGAGGTCGATGGTTCGCTGCTCCCCTGGGAGCGCGAGAGCTGGGAGAAGAAGTTGCCGGAGAATCGCGGGCGCGACCTGAAGGCGCGCTGGCGTCGTCGTCGGCGGCGGCGTGCGCGCGTGTTGCGAGGCCACGGCGAGGGGCGCTCGCTCGAGGAGCGCATCGCGGCGCTGCATCCCTGGGACTACGACGTCACGGTGGGGCCGCTGCGTGTGCGCGCAGGTCGGGGCTCGGAGCCTGTCCGCCGACCCAGCAAGGAGCGCGTGGCCTACCGCCAGAGGCTGCTGGTCGACGAAGTGCTGTCACGCTACGACGTCAGCGGCAAGGCGTTGCTCGACCTGGGCTGCAACCAGGGCTATTGGGCCGCGCGCTTCGCCCAGCGCGGGGTCGCGCGGGTGGCGGGCTTCGAGCTGCGTTTCGACGCCGTGCAACAGGCGCGGCTCTACTGGGAGCAGGGCGGGTTTCTGCCCGAGGGCGCGGCGAGCTTCGTGCGCGGCGACGTGAGCAAGGACGCCACCTGGGACCTGATCCACGACGCGGCGCCGTTCGAGCTCTGCTTCTGCTCCGGCGTGCTGCACGCCGTCCCCGATCCGGAGCAGCTGTTGCAGCGCATGGCCGCCGTGGCCCGCGAGGCTCTCGTGATCGACACGCGCGTGGCCGAGCCGGGGCACGAGCTCGTGCCGCAGGACGTGCTGGGCGTCGGCCCCCTGCCCGGCACGGGGCAGCTGCGTCTGCTGACCCAGGCGAGCCTGTGTGCTGGCCTGGCGGACGCCGGCTTCGACGTCCAACTGCTCTCCATCGAGGGCCCCACACCGAGGAGCCTGCGCGGCGAGAACGACTACGCCCTGGGCCGGCGCGTCGCCCTGCTCGCCACGCGCAGCGCTCCGTGAGCGGCGCTCCGCCCACGCCGCAGGACCCCGGCGATCGTCCCGGCCGCGGCATGCGCGGCTGGGTGCAGCGCAACGTGCCCTTCGGCCCCGCTCCCAAGCGCGTGTTCATCGCGTGCTTTCCGAAGTCGGGCTCGACCTACCTCTACTACGCGCTCAAGGAGATCACGGGCTTCCGCGGGCTGCACGCCGTGGAGACCTACGGTCACAACGAGCAGAACCTGAGTGAGCGGCTGATCGTCGCCGGCCGCAAGGACAGCATCTCGCAGCACCACAGCAAGGCCGGTCGGGACAACCTGCGCATCATGCGCGCGCACGGCATTCGGCCCGTCATCATGCTGCGCAACCTGTTCGACGTTGTGCCGTCGCTGCACGATCACATTGAGCGCCTGCCGATCCAGCCCTTCGGCTACGTGCACGCCGAGTACGCGCAGATGGACAAGCAGGCGCGGCTCACCTTCATCATCCGCAACTTCCTGCCGTGGTACCTGCAGTTCCTCATGTCGTGGCGCGAGGCGCGGCGCGACATCGCGACGCACTGGCTGACCTACGAGCGGCTCTTCGCCGATCAGCAGGCCGCGCTGGTGGAGGTGTTGCGCTTCTACGAGCTGCCCTTCGACGAGGAGCTGGTGGCGCGCGGGCTGGCGCGAGCCACCGAACGTCGCGGCGGCAAGGCGCGCTTCAACAAGGGCGTCGCCGGCCGCGGACTGCAGGAGCTGACGCCGGCGCAGATCGACATGGTGCGTGAGCTGGCCGCGACCTGGCGCGTCGACTGCCCGGAGCTGGGGCTGGTGGGGCTCACGTCGCTGCAGGGCTGAGGTTCGGCGGCGGGTGCGAGTGCTGAGCGCGAGAGGTGAGCGCGAGGCGTGAGCGCGAGGCGTGAGCGCGAGGCGTGAGCGCGAGGCGTGAGCGGGGCGCGCCGGGTGCTCACCGCATGCGCTGGTGCATGGCGCGAGGGCCGGGCGCTCAGCGCGGCCGCTCGATGCCCAGCGTCTTCATGCGCGACGTGAGCGTGGTGGGGCGCAGTCCCAGCAGTTCGGCGGCGCCCCCCGCGCCGGAGACACGCCCGCCGGCGCGTTGCAGCGCGCGTTGGATGTCGCGCACGAACGCAGCGCTGCGGTCGGCCTCCGTCGGGATCGGCTCGCCGTCGCGGTCTGTGTCATGGTCGCTGCCGCCCGCTGACCCGGCGCCCGCTGCGCCCAGACCAGAATCCGAGGCGCTGCCCGCGCTGCCTGGGAGCAGCTCCAGCGCCAGACGATCGCTGCTGCCCAGGATGGCCGCGCGCTCGATGACGTTCTGCAGCTCGCGCACGTTGCCGGGCCAGTCGTAGGCCACGAGCGCTGCGACATCGCGCTTGCGCAGCACGGGGCTGGGTCCGTTGCGCCGGGAGGCCACGAGCTTCAGGACGTGCTGGGCCAGGGCTGGGATGTCCCCGCGGCGCTGGCGCAGCGGCGGCACCTCCAGCGGGAACACGGCCAGGCGGTAGTACAGGTCTTCGCGGAAGCGGCCCGCGTCCACCTCGGCGCGCAGGTCGCGGTTGGTGGACGCCAGCACGCGCACGTCGACGCTCTGCACCTGATCGCTGCCAACCGCCGAGAACTGCCCCTCCTGCAGAGCCCGCAGCAGCTTGCCCTGGAGCTCCAGCGGGATCTCACCCACCTCGTCCAGCAGCAGGGTGCCCCCGTCGGCCACCAGGAAGCGTCCGGCGCGGTCTCCGGTGGCGCCGGTGAAGGCGCCGCGCTTGTGCCCGAAGAACTCGCTCTCGAACAGCTCGGCGGGGATGGAGGCGCAGTTCACGCGCACCATGGGGGCCGACGCGCGCGCGCTGGCCTCGTGGATGGCGGTGGCGATGAGCTCCTTGCCGGTGCCTGACTCGCCCAGGATCAACACGGGCGCCTCGGTGGGGGCCACCATGGCGATCTGACGCTGGATCTCGACCATGGCCGGGCTGTCACCCACCAGGCCGCGGTGGGAGCGAGCCAGATCGAACTCCTCGCGCAGGTAGTCGCGCTCCAACTCGAGCTGGGTCCGCAGGCGCTCGACCTGTTCGAACGCGCGCGCGTTGGCTATGGCCACCGCGGCCTGGTCGGCGAAGGTGCGCAGCCAGCCGAAGCACTCCTGCTCGATGTCGGCCCGACTGAACACGGCCAGCACGCCCAGCACCTCGTCGCGGAACATGAGCGGCTGCCCGGCGAAGGAGCGGATGCCCTCGGCCCGGGCCCAGGCTGGGTCGGCCAGCCAGTCGTCCCCCGCGTCGATGTGCAGCAGCACCGGCCGTCCGGTCTGGCCGATGCGGCCCACCTTGCGCTTGCCCAGGGGCAGGCGCCGGAAGCGGCCGTCGAGGGTGTCCCAGCGCAGGGCCCCCGGAAGCTGGGAGCCGCCCGAGCTGGCCAGCAGGTGCAGGCAACGCGTGCGCTCGGGGCAGGTGGGCGCCACGGCGCACGTGCGGCACTGGTCGCCGGGCCCGATGAGCCAGATGCGGGCCAGGGCCACGCCGTCCTGCTGCTCGATGCCAGCCACGATGCGGTCCAGCACCTTGGTGCTGGAGCGGGCCCGGGCGACGTCGAGCGAGACACGCTGCAGCAGGGTGGGGTCCATGGGCGCAGCTTACGAAATGTCGTTATCCAAGTGACGAGATTCCGTAAGACTCGAGATTTCGGGATGCACGCTCAACGCGCCTGGGAGGCGTAAGCGCCTCAAGCGAACTGACTTAGGGCACCGGAACGGCTTTGGCACGGGCTTCGCAGTGGGAGCGGCGACGGCGCACGCCGCGCCGAGCCAACCCAGACCTGGAGACCGACCCATGACCACCAACACCCTCAGCCGCCTGCCGCTCGTGGACCCTGCCAGCGCCACCGGCCGCACCAAGGAGTTGCTCGACGGCATCGCGCTGCAGATGGGCGGCGTGCCCAACTTCCTGCGTGCCCTGGCCAGCAGCCCGGCCGCCCTCGAGGGCTTCCTGGGCCTGAACGGCAAGCTGCAGACGGGCAAGCTCGACAAGCAGATCGCCGAGCGCGTGGCCCTGGTGCTGGCCGAGACCAACTCCTGCCAGTACTGCGTTTCGGCCCACACGACCCTGGCCGACAAGGCCGGGCTGAGCGAGGACGAGATCCTGGCCGCACGCAAGGGCGGGGCCTCGGAGCCCAAGGCCGACGCCGCCGTGCGCTTCGCCAAGGCGGTGGTGGAGCACCGCGGCGACGTGACCACGGCCGAGGTGCAGTCCCTGCGTGAGGCCGGCTTCGGCAGCGACGAGATCGTCGAGATCATCAGCCACATCGCTCTCAACACGCTGACCAACGACATCGGGAAGATCGGCCAGATCGACATCGACTTCCCCGAGGTCGCGCTGCTCAGCTGAGCCTGCTGGCGCGCCCAGCGTGCGCTCGGCGGCGCGAGCGGCAGTGCAGCGCTCGCCGACGGCGACCGTGCGCTGGGCGGCGCGTCCTGCAGCGAACGCCCGCGCAGGTCCAACGGCGCCACGTGCTCAGCCTGCGCGCTGGCCGCTCGCTTGCCCAACCCGTCGCCCCTCGCCATCCGCTTCACCCCCGTTCCGTGAGTCGCCCATGTCACGCCGCTACTACGAGATCACCTTCACGCCGTCGGTCGTCGCCGCGCAGGCGCGCTTCGGCGTGGCCGGACCCGCCGCCGCCATGGCCGCGGCCGAGCTGGACGACGCGCATCTGGGCGAGGGCGAGCGCGCCTTCATCGCGGCGCGTGACTCCTTCTATATGGCCAGCGTCACCGAGGACGGCTGGCCGTACCTGCAGCACCGCGGCGGGTCGGCCGGGTTCCTGCGCGTGCTGGACGACCGCACCCTGGCCTTCGCCGACTTCCGCGGGAACAAGCAGCTGCTGAGCACCGGCAACCTGGACGCGGACGATCGCGTGGCGCTGTTCCTGATGGACTACCCCAACCGCCGCCGGCTCAAGCTGATGGCGCGCTGCCGCGTGGTCTCCGCAGCCGACGACCTCGCGCTGGCCGCGCGCGTCGAGGACCCCGACTACCGCGCCCGCGTCGAGCGTGTGTTCGTGTTCACGCTCGAGGCCTTCGACTGGAACTGCCCCCAGCACATCAGCCCTCGTTTCACCGCTCACGAGGTGAGCGTGTCTGCCGCTGAGTCCGATGGACCCTTCGCGCACCTGTTCCACTCTCGTTGATCTGCTGGAGGCCGCTCTCATGACGCCCGCGACACAGGCCGTAACGCTCACGGCCGACTCCTTCCGTGACCTGCTCAGTGCTGGCGAGGCGCCCGTGCTGATCGATCTGTGACCGGCGGGGGCGCGGGCGCTCCTGGCTCGGTATCATCACCGCCCATGACTCCGGCCACCGCCACCCCCGCTGCGCGCATGCTCGAAGTGGGCTGCGGCACCCACAAGACGCCCGGCGCCGTGGGCCTCGACCTGCTGGCTCTGCCGGGCGTCGACATCGTGCACGACATGGAGTCGATGCCGTGGCCAGTGGAGGGCGCCAGCTTCGACGAGGTGCGCTGCTTGCATGTGCTCGAGCACGTGGCCGACATCTGTGGCGTCATGGATGAGTTGCACCGGGTGACAAAGCCCGGCGGTCGCGTTCACATCGTGGTGCCGTACTTCGCGCGCTACAGCTCCTTCAAGGACCCAACGCACCGACGCTTCTGCACCTTCGAGAGCTTCAACTACTTTGTGGCGGGCACGGCCGACCGTGATCGCGGATACAGCCGCCACGCGTTCCGCTACGTCGTGCACAAGCTCAACTTCCGCAAGGGACTGCGCGGGCGCATCGGCGCCTGGATCCATCGCAGCAGCCACCGCAACTACGAGCGCCACTGGGCCCACACGTTCCCGGCGCGCACGCTCGAGCTCGTGCTGGAGCCGCTGCCCGACGGGGAGTGAGCGCGCGCGGCCTGCTCACGCGGCGGCCTGCTCCCGGCGCGCCTCGCGCGCGTACGGTGCGCTTCGCATGCGTACAGCGCGCCTCTCGCGCGTGCCGCACGACGGTTTGTGGGTGAATGGCGCGCCACGAGTTGCTACGACGGGTTCATGCGGGTGTTCATTCGTGTCGGAGAGGAACGAGATGGCAACGCAAGTGATGGAGCAGCGCGGCGGTGAGGTGCTCCCGGTGGGCGAGATCCCGTGGCCGCAACGTGGGTTCGTGGGGCTGTCATTGCTCGGCCTCCCCATGCTGGCGCTGGCTGCCACGGGGTTGGGATTGACCTGGTTGGTGCTGAGCTTGGTCGCGGGGACCTGACGCCGCGTCTCAGCCCTTCGCCGCGGCATCCATGAACGGCGTCAGGTCGACGCCGGAGAGCGGCTCGTCGCAGGCCGCGAGGCGGTGGGGCAGATCCTCGTAGAGGTACACACGGCTGGTGGCAGCGGCCAGCTCGCCGCCCTCGCCGTAGCGTGCCACCTTGGCCTCCCGCGCGGCGCGGTCGTTCAGCAGGAAGTCGAGGTGAAACAGGTGGCAGCCAGCCAGTTTGCGCCCGCGGCCGCGACCCTTGCGCGGGAAGTGCTCGTGCACGCGGGCGTCGTCCGGATATCGAAACGCCGTGGTGTTGCGGAACAGGCGCAGCTGCCAGTCGGGGTAGAGGCTGTCGGCCTGAACGTAGCGCGGGCGCTCGCAGCCGATGCCGGGGGCCAACCAGTAGCGTGGCAGCTTGTAGTGGCTCACCCAGCGGCTGCCGACGGCCTTGGGCAGGGCGGCCTTGAGGGCGTCGCCCAGCAGCTCGTCGCTGTCCACCAGCAGGATCCAGTCGCCCTGCGCCGCGTCCAGCACCACGTTCTTGTAGCGCCCGTAATGCCCCTCGAAGGCGTGCTGCACCAGCCGCACGCGCGGGTCCGCCGCCAGGGCCTCAGCCGTGCCGTCGTCGCTGAGGCTGTCCAGCACCACCAGCTCGTCGCCCACGCCGGCCAGGTTGTCGAGCAGCATGGGCAGCACCGGCAGGCGGTTGAAGGTGGTGACGCAGACGCTGAGGGTGGGGCTGGGCATGGGCGTCCTGTGGGTCTGGATCTGCGCTCTGGCGGAGCGCTCGGAGGATAGCAGTCGCGGTTGTCGCCACGTCCGTTCGTCGCCTGTCCAACGACCCGACGCACGACTCTTGCCGCTCCATCACTCGCGCCGTAGCCTGCGCCCCATGAAGCTGCTGGTCAGTCTCTTCAACAAGGGCGCCTCGCCCAGCCTGCGCGATCCCGGCGTGTACCTCTATCTCGTGGATTCCGAGACGGGGGGCGTCGAGCCCGTGCCCACCGAGCACCCCGACATCACGTCTGCCAACGGGATGACCGGGCTGTGCTTCCACGAGGGCGCCGTCGTGGGCGTGCGCCAGCGCCGGCCCAACCAGCTGGTGATCCTCAATCGCGAGAGCCTCGCCGTGGAGGCCGTTCGGACCCTCGACCTGAGCATGGCCGGGCACTCGCTGCTGTCCCGAGACGGCGACCTGTACCTGGCTGCCACCGGCCTGAACGCCGTGCTGCGCGTGACGCCCGACGCCGAGGAGCTGATCTGGCAGCACCCGGACGGCGACACCGATTCGATCCACTGCAACGGCCTGGCCCAGAGCGAGGGCCGGCTGCTGTGCTGCGGTTTCGGGCCCAGGAAGGGCGAGCTCTGGAGCTCCGCGAACGCGGGCTTCGTGCGGGACGTCGACTCCGGCGAGGTGCTGGTGAGCGACATCGTCCACCCCCACGCGCTGACCGTCGT
>QNBX01000064.1 GCA_003644265.1 Planctomycetota bacterium | reverse complement strand
GTGTCCAGCGCGGACCGCGAGAGCTGGACCGCCGCGTGGCGCGACGCCGCGACCGGGCGCGAGGCGCTCGCCCTGCCGGCGAGGCTGCTCGACGCGGGCCTGCGCGCGCGAGTCGGCGCCGACGCCCGCGCACGGCTCGACCTGATCTCGGTCGAGCGCGCGATACTGGGCGTAGCGCCAGGCCGCGTCGGGGGGTAGCCGAGTCCCGGCATCGGCGAGGCCCAGGCGCTGTTGAGCAGGGACCAGCGGTGGCACAGCGCGCGCCGTGGCGCACTCAATCGCGCCGCCCCACCGCAGCCGGACGACAACGCCGGCGGTTGGACCAATCAAGACATTTCCATGTGTGCCCAGCGCCAGGCGTTGCACGGTCCCGACGGGGCATTCGTCCCCGACGCTGCGGGGTTGCCGGGGTTGCCGGGGTTGCCGTATCCGTAGCCGTATCCGTAGCCGTATCCGTATCCGTATCCGTATCCGTATCCGTATCCGTATCCGTATCCGTATCCGTATCCGTAGCCGTGGCCGTGGCCGTAGCCGTGGCCGTGGCCGTGGCCGTGAACTGTGGGCCGCGAGGCCAGGTCACATCGCTGGCCCAGAGACAGCCAGCAACGCCTCGCGCCGCGCGAGACGCCCTGCCCCGCGCCTCAATCGGCCTGGGTTTTTTCTGTCCGCTCGCCGCCCGCAGACTCGCTCCTTGTTTGACACCTCTTCTTGTCCCGTTACGATCGCTCCGCGCCCTCCCGACAGGGCGTACCGGGCGCATCGGCAGCGCGTCTGGGCGAGGGCAAACGGAATACGAGGTCGGGGCTGAGGTCCCGCCCCGCTGAGGAGACATCCGCGGGTGCAATTCGAAGGTGCACCAGAGGACGCGCGCGAGTGGGCCGATCGGTACGTCGATCGCTCCGCCTGGGACGCGATCCAGCCCTTTGACGCCAGCAACGACGTGCACCTTGAGACGGTCGCCTCGGCGCTCCACTACGCCTTTCTGACCAAGAACGACCGCCAAGCCTTCAATCGCCTGGTCGAACTGATGGCACCGAGACTGCACGCCCTCGCCGAAGACATCGCCCAGGAGCTGGGGCTGATCAAGCCCGCCGGCGACCTGGTAGCCGCCTTCTTCAGCCGCATCTTCATCGATACAAACGCCCCCGCCGCGCCCGTTGGCCACTTCATCGCACATGCCGCCGAACGCATACGCGCCGAGGCCGAGGCCTGGGCGCGCGACTTCGCGCTGGCCGACACCAGCCCCGCGGCGCCCCCCGCCCCCACCGGATTTGTCGCGAGCGACCCGTCGCCGGACACGATCGGTCGGGACTATGCGACACTCGTGCAAACGTGCTTCCACCGGATGGACGTAGAGCATCGCCGGTTGTTACGTGCCAAAGACGTCCAGGGCCTCGACATCCCAAAAATCGCCGCACGCTACGACATCAGCGAATCCGAGGCCCGCGAACGCCTCACCGCAGCCCGTTTCCGCCTCAACGAACTCATCGCCATCGCGATGGGCGGCGACCCCATGGGAGGTGCCTCATGACCGCCGACCCCAACCAGGAAGCCGCCCGCGAGCCAGAGAACGAAGGCGGCGCGAAGCCGGAGCACGATGTGGTGCGTCATGTGCTGGGCTGCAGCCCGTGCGGCGGGAAGCTGAGTACACTGAAGCTGCAAGCTGATGTCGTTGAGTACCTGGGGCGAAGAGGGAGCAGCGACTCTCAACTTCTCGTCGAACGATCGCTGCGCACTGCAGCGGCCTCCGGGCACAGGGCCCTGGGAAGGGCGGTCTATGAAATGGGCTGGGCGGCCCTGTTCGTTGTTCCGATGGTGCAACGTGCTCGCGAGTTGGGCTTCGCCCTCCCTGATCTCGCGACCTGCCGGGATCACGCTATCCGCCTCGCCGAGCGAGCTGATCTGCTCGGGCAGTGCAAAGCGGGCCCCAACGACCTCAAATGGCCTCCGACACTTGACACGGCTCTCTACGTGTCGATGTCGGTCGCTGAACTACTCCGAGCAATTGGGGGGTTCCAAGACCACTCGGACATCCTGCTGGCAGCGACTCTCGTGGAGATGGACCGCTGGAGCGAGGCACTTCGAACGTATGAAACCCTAATCGGCAGGAATACCGACGAGCGCTTGGCACTGGCTGCAAGGTCTTCAATCATTGCGACACATATTCGCGCCGGGGAGTACAGCACCGCGTTGAACTACGCGGAAGAGAATCGCAGCATCCTCGTATCAGACTGCAACTACTGGTTCAACGTCGCGACTGCGAACGCATGGCTGGGGAACCGCCAAGACGCACTCGAATCGCTTGATGCATTCAGAGGCCTTCCCTCGAAGGGCAACGTTCGCGCGTGGTGGGAGGCAAAGCTCCCAGAGGAGGCGGAGTGGTTCGCTGACAAGCTAGGAATCACGCGAAACGAAGCCGCAACCGCGCTCGGGATCTAGGTACTACATCCATGGAACGCGCCACGCCAACGCATCGACTTGCACTCAAGACGATTCCGCCACTCATCATTGCCCTCGCCGTTCTTGGCTCGGCCGGCCTTGCTCATGCGAGGAACCTCGTCACTCCAGCAATTGCGCTCGGCGGGGGATCTGGCTCAGGTCCCACACCACCGTTCTCATCCACACCGCCCCCCAAACGCACCCACCCCCCCACGCGCGACACGGCCGACCTTCGACACCTGAAGGTCACGCTGGTGTCCGCACGCCGCGGAGTTGTGGTGCTGCGGACGCGCGACGGGTCGAGGGCCATCACGGTGCTCACCTTGCCCGGTGTTGAGACGGTCGAGATCCGCGGGGAGCCCGGGGTGGAGTGGCTGCTGTCGGTGCTCGGCTGCGACGTGGTGGACATGCCCGTGAGCGTGGGCCAGTCGGTGTACGTAGTGGCTGACTAGCGTCCCCCCGCACGGGGACGTGCCGGGCACCGTTGACGGGGACGCCCCGCACGGCTCCACGGCCCCCGCTGCGCTCCGTCGTTCGCTTCGCGAGGGCGAGAGGGCTCGTACGGGTGGGCTCTATAGAGGGGGGGCTGGTCACTCTGACTGGCTGCTCGCCAGGCCTGCGTTGAGTGCCCAGGTCTTCGGGCGCGGGTCCGGCGAGACGCGCCGGCACGAACAACGCCGCATCACGTCGGTAACACGCGCCGACCTCTCGCGTCATCTTGGTGCTGTCGCTCAACGGGTGCCGGCGCGCTCATTGGCAATCCGGACCCAGGCGATGGCTCTCGTGGCCGTGCAGGGCCTACCGCGTTGGGACGGCGCGGATGGGCGGGGCCCTGCGCGGCTACGGGTTTTCTTGGCCGCGGCGGCCGCTGCGGAAGCGGGCGCCGCGCGGCTCAGGCGCTGGACGCGCCCTGGCCCTCACTCACCCCGGCGGCCGGCAGGCTCACGCGCACGCAGGTGCCGCCCAGATCGTCTGAGTGGTCGAAGCTGAGCGTTCCGCCCAGCGATTCGGCGATGGCCTTGGCGGCCCACAGCCCCAGGCCGGAGCCGTCGGAGCTGAAGGGGCTGATGCTGTCCACGCTGGACTCAGCGACGGGCATGCCGGGCCCAGCGTCATGCACCTCGATGATCACGTGGCCGGCCCCCCGGCGGGCGCGCACAGCCACGGGGCTCGCGCGGCCGGACGCCTGCGAGGCGTTCAGCAGCAGGTTGGTCACCATCTGGCGCAGCAGGATCGTATCGCCGATGACGATGAGTTGAGGATCCACGTCCAGGGTCGGCGCCGCGACCCGTACGTCTGCGTGACCGCTGGCAAAATCGATGATGCGAGGCAAGACCAGCTCCAGATCGACCGGACCCTGGTGGAGCGCATCGTGGACCGTCCCCAACTCGCGCAGACGGGCGAGCAGGACCTCCAGTTCATCGCATGCGTGGCCCATTTCATGCACCAGCGAGGCTGCGTCTCCGCCCGTCCCGCCGAGCCCGCGCACGCGCTCCTGCTCGACCCGTGCCAGCTCTGCGATGCGGAACCGCAGGGCCAGCAGGACGTTGTTGCCATCGTGGGCGAAGCTGCGCGAGAAGCTGTGGGCCAGCAGGCGACGCTGCAGGCGCAGCAGGGGAGCCTCTGGCAGGCGCGTGAGGTCGACCCGGTTGACGGCATGTCGCGGCCATACCAGGCAGGCCGCGGCAGCCGCTGTGACCGTGGCGGCCACGCTCCAGGCCAGGTGCAGGCCGCGCAGGTCGCCCACCCGCGCCTCGCCGGCGAAGAGCAGCCTGTCCATGCAGGCGGTGACCACCGCGCCGAGCAGCAGCACCCCCAGCGCTCGGCGCCAGGTGTCGAGGCTGCCGGACGAGCGGACGGCCGGCTCAAGGCTCACGAGCTCAGGCGACTTGCGGACGTGGAGGGATGCAGGCATGGGCAAGGCCACGATGAGCCGGCTCCCCGACCAACGGGGATCTGCTGGCGTATCGACCGGCCGACCACCACGCCTTGAGCACGGGACGGGGGGCGCTCCCGCCGAAGCCGCAGAGCCTCGTCAAGGGCGGCCTCGCGAGGGCCCTCGCCGCGCTAGACTGCCTCGATGCTCCCCGATTCCGGCCATCCTGATCCGCTGCCCATCCTCCGGGAGCGCTTCGGTCACGCGGCGATGTTCCCGCTCCAGGAGCGCATCGTCCGGCGGGTGCTGGGGGGCGGCGACGCCCTGGTGGTCATGCCGACCGGATCGGGCAAGAGCCTCTGCTACCAGCTCCCAGCGCTGACCTTGCCGGGACCGGGCACCAGCCTGGTCTTCAGCCCGCTGATCGCCCTGATGGAGGACCAGGTGGCGGCGCTGCGGGCCAAGGGCATCCGCGCCCAGTACATCAACTCGTCCTTGCGACGAGCCGAGCGCGAGCGTCGCTACGCCAAGCTGGCCGAGGGAGCGTATGAGCTCGTCTACGCCACCCCCGAGCGCATGCACAAGCCGGAGTTCGTGCAGGCCCTGGCCAACTTGCCCGGCAGCGTCAAGCTGCTGGCGGTCGACGAGGCCCATTGCATTACCAAGTGGGGGCACGACTTCCGGCCCGCCTACCAGCAGGTGGGGCAGTTCCGGCGGGCGCTGAGGAGCCCCCCCACCGTGGCCCTGACGGCGACAGCCACCGCCGAGGTGCGCACCGACATCCGCCGCACCTTGGGCCTGGACGAGGTGCAGATGCCGCTCTTCGCCAGCGGCATCGATCGCCCCAACCTGCGCTTCGAGGTGCTCGACTGCTGGGACGACGACGCCAAGCTGGCGGCCCTGGCCGAGGTGGCGCGCGCGTGGCCCGGCACGGGCATCGTCTACTTCTCGCTCATCAAACAGCTTGAGCTGTTCGCGGCCAGGATCTCGGAGCTGGACCTGCCCCTCGAGCTGGTGATCTACCACGGCCAACTCGACGCCGCGGAGAAGCAGCGTGTCTACCAGCGCTTCATCCAGGCCGGCCCCGATCAGCGCCTGCTGCTGCTGGCCACCAACGCGTTCGGCATGGGCGTCGACAAGTCCGACATCCGCTTCATCGTCCACGCCCAGGTACCCGGCTCGGTGGAGTCGTGGTACCAGGAGGTGGGCCGCTCAGGGCGTGACGGCCGGCCCTCGCTCTGCTCGCTGCTGTACTGCCAGGACGACCTCGCCGTGCAGCAGCAGTTCGTGGAGTGGATGAACCCCGACGCCCGCATGCTGGCCGAAGCCGCCCACCACGCCCAGGCCTGGCCCCACGGTGAGTTCGACGTCGACGACCTGCGCCCTCTGCTGATCCGCCGCGACCGCGGCGACCGGCGCGCGGAGGCCTGTCTTACGGTGCTTGAGAAGCAGGGCGTCATCGCGCCCGTCGGCAGCTCCGGGCGCTATCGCTTCGTGCGCCCACCCGAGGCGGACGAGTTCGACCCGGCCGACATCGAGGCTAAGCGCGAACGCGACCTGCACCGCCTGCTCGATGTCGTCAAGCTGATCAAGGCCGACGACCAGCGCGCCTTCGTGATCGACTACTTCGGCCTGGACGCCGACGCGTAGGGCAGGGGCCGGCGCGCAGTGCAGTGCAGTGCAGGGCAGGGCAGGGCAGGGCGCGGGGCGCAGGCCGGGGCGCTCGCGCGATGGGCTTAACGCCGAGGCGTGGGCCGGGGCTGCGACGTACAGGTCTGGGCGCCGACGCGTCAGACGCGACGACATCAGTAGAGCGTCTTGTCCTGCTTGGCCTGCCACGCACGCATGGGGACCACGGCCTCGTCCCGGAGCTGCTGCGTCATGGGCAGGCTGCGCTGCTCGATGGGCAGAGGCAGCTGCTCGTAGAAGAAGGCGTCGTCGAAGCCGATGGCAGCGGCGTCCTGGCGACCGCCGGCAAACACGACGCGGTCGACCCGCGACCAGTAGGCCGCCGCCAGGCACATGGGACACGGCTCGCAGCTGGCGTAGAGCACGGCGCCTGCCAAGCTGAAGTCACCCAGCTCGGCGCAGGCCCGGCGGATGGCCACCACCTCGGCGTGAGCGGTGGGGTCGGCGTCCACGACCACACGGTTGTTGCCCTCGGCCACGACGCGACCCGCCTTCACGATGACCGCCCCGAACGGGCCCCCGTCCTCGCGTTCCATCCCCTCTTGGGAGAGGGCGATGGCTCGCCGCAGGTGCTGCAGATCGTCGGTGGGCATGTCAGGCGCTCCGTGCGGGAGGGACAGAACGTGCTGGAGAGCGGTGAGGCTACCCACCGCCCCCAGGCAGGATCCAGCGCACGGCTATAACGCAGCAGCCCCACCCGCCTTCAGCCCGCCGCGCGCGATCCGATGCGCTGCTCAAGGAACTCGAGCAGACCGTCCTGGTCGTTGGTGCCGACGCGTAGTCGACCGTCGGTGAGAGTGAGTTCGACGATATCGGGGCCCGCGAGCCTCCATTCCGAGCCTCTCCCCCATCGAAAGTCTTTCCCACCAAACCAGAGTTCCCACCAGCCGAGCCGCTTCGGCTTGGCGCGGATGATGTCGGCGTAGCTCACAGAGCGCCGCCAAAGAGGCAGTGGGCCGAAGCACACCTCAAGGCAATCGCCCGCATCCCGCACTCGCAGGCGCGTCAGACACATACCCCTGGCGATGGAGACGGCACCCGCGACGAAGAGCAAGGCGCTCAGCATGACCGGCACGACAAGATCAAGGGAAGGGTAGTTCTTAAAATGGAGCGCCCACATCTCTGCAAATAGTTGCCTCATCAGCACCCAGTTGAGCACGCCGACGGACCAAGCCACGCCCCCCCCCAACAAGTATCGAAGTACGCCAGCCTGGTGGCGCTGCACGTTGTCATAGGAAACTCGGGGCACAGATTGACCCTCCGGGTGGATTCAGCGCTTCAGGGAATCGGGTGATGTTGGCTGCCGTGCAGGCGCGCGGCACCTGATGGAACGAGTGCGACGATGCATCCCTCAAGAGGCCGACTTTCCCGGGCGGATACGTCTTTATTCTGGCGCGCCGCCTTCGCCGCCGCAACCGGCAGCGCCCACGCGGGGCATGAAGATCCCACGGCTGCCCTGAGGCCTGCCGCAGCCCCGCCCGGCCTCAGCCCGCCGCGCGCGATCCGATGCGCTGCTGCAAGTGCTCCAGCAGACCGTCCTGGTCGTTGGTGCCCACGCGCAGGCGACCGTCGGTGAGGGTCAGCTCCACCACGTCGCGGCCCCAGATGTTCCAGATCCAACCGCCGCCGGGCGCCCAGTGCACAAGCCAGCCATCGAGGAGCGAGGAGCGCGAGGGCGTAGCGCGGGTGATGTCGGCGTAGCGCACCGACCGTCGCAGCAGAGGCACCGGACCGAAGCGAACCTCGAGCCGGTCACCGACATCCCGCACGCGCAGCTGCTGGAAGCACAGACTCAGCACGATCAGCACGCCGGAGAAGGCCATCAGCATCGGGCGCGTGACGCTCGCGCCGTCGTTGGGATTGTCCCAGAGCATGACGACGCCGGTGATCTGCACGATGACCAGCAGCAGCAGGAGCCAGTGGAGCCAGCCGCGCTGTACGTGGTCGTAGGTCTGTCGGGTCATGGATCGATCTCCACGCGCCTTCTTGTCGATCGTACCTCGCGGGTTTCGATCTCCCGCTCCCCGGGCTCGCGCGGCCCGCGCATCAGAAGGCACCGGGGCCCTTCCAACGCTTGACCGGCACCGGATCCCAGCTGGCCAGGGCGTCCAGCAAGGCGGCGGGCCGCTCCTCGGCCACCAGGAAGCGCAGGGCCTGCTCGTCGAGGAAGCCGTGCTCCACGAAACCTCCGTAGAGCGTGCGCAGCGGCTCCCAGTAGCCGGCTACGTCCAGCAGGCCGCAGGGCTTGGCGTGGATGCCGAGCTGGTTCCAGGTGAGCGCCTCGGCCAGCTCCTCGAGAGTGCCGATGCCGCCGGGCATGGCCACGAAGGCCTCGGCCAGGGACGCCATGGTGTGCTTGCGCTCGTGCATGGAGTCCACGATGCGCAGCTCGGTCAGCTCGTGATGGCCCACCTCACGATCGACGAGCTCGCGCGGGATGACGCCGATGACCTCGCCGCCGGCCTCCATGACCGTATCCGCCACCACGCCCATGAGGCCCACGCTGCCGCCGCCGAAGACCAGGCCTAGATCGCGGCGCACCAGCTCGGCGCCCAGCTCGCGGGCGGCCGCCTGAAAGCGGGGGTCCTTGCCGGGCCGCGACCCACAGAACACGCAGACACGCTGCAACGTCATCTCAGCTCTCCGCTCATCACGCCGTGATGATCCTCGCCTGGGGCCTCCACGCCAAGCCGCAATCGCAACGCTGACCGGCGCGTACGCTGACCGGCGCGTTCGCCGACCGGGCGCCTGCGCAGAGCGCGCGCGGCCCCGGGGAGATGGCGCGGCCAACAGAAGGCGCCACGCCGTCCCTCGCCGCCCCGCACACACACCTGGTGCCCGAACGCAGCGTGGCCCCCGCGCCGGACTGCCGACGCGGGGGCCACACCTTGTCGCTTGCACGCAGCCACCGACGTCAGTCGTTGAGCGCCTCGTGCACACGACCCACCATCTTGGCGGAGGGCTTGAGCGTCTTGTCGCCGTCGTCCTTCCACTTGGACGGGCAGCCTTCGTCGGTCTTCTTGCTCAGGTAGATGTTGGCCTTGAGCAGGCGCAGCAGCTCGTCGATGTTGCGCCCCATGTTCAGGAAGTTGGTCATGTTGTTCATGAGCTTCCCGTCGGGGGCGATCAGGAACGTGCCGCGCAGCGCGAGCCCCGCGCCATCGAGGTAGACGCCGAACATCCGCGCCAAGTCCCCGGTGGTGTCGGCGCCCATCATGTAGCGGACGTCCTTGAGTTCCTTCTCGTCGCGCTGCCACGCGAGGTGCGTGAACTGCGTATCGGTGCTGACCGTGATCACGTCGCACCCGAGTCGATCAAACCTATTGTGCTGCTCTGCCAGAGCAGCGAATTCAGTCGCTCATACGAAGGTGAAGTCGGCTGGGTAGAAGAAGAGCATCGACCAACGCCCCTTCTTCTGGTTCTCGGCCAGATGAAAGCTCCCGAAGTCGCCCGTCGTGGGGTCGAACGTCGTGAGCGTGAAGTCCGGGACCTCCTGGCCCACTTGGATGCACTCCGTCACGTCTGCCTCCGTCGCGTAGTCTGTCTTGAGAGTCTCC
Source organism: Planctomycetota bacterium (assembly GCA_003644265.1). The sequence goes on along the minus strand of QNBX01000064.1, from coordinate 13,115 downwards.
GGGTGGAGCGACCACGCGCCGCGGCGGCACCCGAAGTTGCCGACGCGCCGCCATCATCAATGGGATCGACCGCGCGCCGGGCCCAAGACCATAGCGTCACGCACCACCTTCCCGCGAACCCCGAGCGCAGCGGACACGAACGGCTGGTCTCCACCCGGCACGGCTTGACCCGGCGAGGACCGGTCCGCATGGTCGGCCGCCTGATCCTGTCGCGTTCAGCTTCCTTCAGTCGCCAGCAAGAGACCCGCCAGTCATGAGCCCCGAGGACCACGCCAGCTCCAGAGCGCCTTCCGGGGCCGGGTCGAGGGAGCACTGCTCGACGACCTCGCGTCTGCCCACGCGCGAGGCGGCACATGCAACCCAGGCTCCAACCCAAGCTCCGGGCCAAGCTCCGGGCCAGCTTCGGAGCGCGACGCTGATCGTCGCGATCAGCTGCCTGCTCGTCGCCTGCCAGTCCCCCACGGCGGCGCCCGGCGGGTCGCACACCGCCACACCCGCCGAGCGCCACTTCACGTTCCTGTACGAGGCCAGTGTCACGGGGCTCGCGCCCGGCACCGAGGCCAGGATCTGGTTGCCCCTGGCCCAGGACGGGCCGCACCAGGACATCACGGTCATTCACACCAAGCTGCCAGGCGAGCCGCACACGGCGCTGGAGCAGCGCTACCGCAACCGGCTGCTCTACGTGGAGGCGCGGGCCGACGCATCGGGCACCATCCCGCTGGCCGTGGCGTACGACGTGACGCGACGCGAGGTGCTGCCACAGCAGGGCGAGCGGATCACCGACCAGCAACGGCAGCTGTTCCTGCAGGCCAACGCGCTGGTGCCGGCCAACTCGCCCGAGGTGAGCCGGCTGCTGGCCGACGCCAACGCCAACGCCAACGCCAGTGCCGATGCCGATGCCGATGCCGATGCCGATGCCGATGCCAGTGCCGACGCCAACGCCAACGCCAACGCCAACGCCGAGAATCCGGGCGCGCAGCTCCCGCGACGCTACTTCGACCTGGTGCGCGAGGAGCTGCGCTACGCCAAACCCGCCGGCGGCTCCTGGGGACGAGGCGACGCGCGCTGGGCCTGCACCTCGGGGCACGGCAACTGCACCGACTTCCACAGCCTGTTCATCGCCATGTGCCGCGACAGCGGCCTGCCGGCGCGCTTCGAGATGGGCTTCGGCCTACCGCCCCAGCGGGGAGAGAGCTCCGTGGGGGGCTACCACTGCTGGGCCTGGTTCGACGTCGATGGCCGCTGGACGCCGTGCGACATCTCCGAGGCCGACAAGCATCCGCAGGCCGCCGAGGCCAACTTCGGACGGCTGTCGGCCGACCGCGTCGCCTTCACCGTGGGACGCGATCTGATCCTGAATCCCGCGCAGGACGCAGGCCCCGTAAACTTCCTCGTCTACCCCTACGTCGAAGTGGGAGGCCAGGTATGGGATCAGGTGCAGACGGAGTTCTCGTTTCGGGACCTGTGAGCACAGCGCGCGGCCCCCTCGCGCGCGGCCCCCTCGCTCTGAGCGCCCTCGCGCTGGGCCTCCTCGGGCTCGCGCTGCTGGCGGCCTGCACCGGCATGGCTCCGCATCCGGACCGCCCCGCGCAACCCGACCTGGGGCAGCAACCCAGGCACCTCGTTGAGGGGCGTGCGGCACAACCCACCCAACCCACCCAACCCACCCAACCCACCCAACCCGAGCAACCCGAGCAACCCGCGCAACTCGCGCCAGCCGCCCCACCCGCCCCACCCGCGCAACCCGCGCCAGCCGCGCCAGCCGAGCTGCCCTCGCAGCCCAACATCATTTACGTGCTGGCCGATGACCTGGGCTATGGCGAGCTGGGCTGCTACGGACAGGAGCGCATCGCCACGCCGCGCATCGACGCCCTGGCCGCCGAGGGCATGCGCTTCACGCGGCACTACTCCGGCAGCCCGGTCTGCGCCCCGGCGCGCTGCGTGCTGCTGACAGGTCTGCACACGGGCCACGCCGCCATCCGCGACAACGACGAGTTGGCCGCACGCGGCGATGTCTGGAACGACCCCTCGCTCGAGGGCCAACGCCCGCTCCCCAGCGACACCGTGACCCTCGGCCATCGCCTGCAGGCGGCGGGCTACGCCACGGCCTTCGTGGGCAAGTGGGGCCTGGGCGGCCCGGGCAGCGAGGGCGCGCCCGAGCACATGGGCTTCGAGCGCTTCTTCGGCTCGCTCTGCCAGCGCCAGGCGCACAACTACTACCCCACGCACCTCTGGCGCGACGGCGTCCGGGTGCCCCTGGCCAACGAGCCGTTTCGCGCGCACCAGCGCCTGCCCGCCGACGCCGACCCGCTCGATCCCGCCAGCTATGCGCCCTACAGCGGCGAGCAGTGGGCTCCGGATCTCATGCTCGACGAGGCCCTGACCTTTGTGCGCGAGCAGCGTGAGCGGCCCTTCTGCCTCGTGTTCGCCTCGCCCATCCCACACCTGGCGCTGCAGGTGCCCGCGGACGACCTGGCCCGGTACGACGGCGCCTTCGCTGAGACGCCCTACCGAGGGCAGGCCGGCTACCTGCCCCAGCGCACGCCGCGCGCCGCTTACGCCGCGATGATCACGCGCCTCGACCACGACGTGGGCCGCCTCGTGGATCTGGTGGACGAGTTGGGCCTGACCGAGCGCACGCTGATCATCTTCAGCAGCGACAACGGCCCCAGCTGGGTGGGCGGCGTGGATCGCGAGTTCTTCGCCAGCTCCGGCGGGCTCAACGGCCGCAAGGCGCAGCTGTTGGAGGGCGGCATCCGCGTGCCCATGCTTGCGCGCTGGCCCGGCGTGGTGCCGGCGGGTAGCGAGAGCGCCCACATCTCGGGCTTCCAGGACCTGCTGCCCACCCTCTGCGAGCTGGCCGGCGCCAGCGCCCCCGACCCCTGCGACGGCCTCTCGCTGGTGCCCACGTTGCGGGGCGAGGCGTCACAGCAAGCGCGCCACCCCTACCTCTACTGGGAGTACCGGCGGCGTGAACAGGCGCTGCTCCTGGAGGACTGGAAGGCCTTGCGCCGAGCCCCCGGCCGAGCGCTGGAGCTGTATGACCTGGCGACCGACCCCGGCGAGAGCTCCGACGTGGCGGCCCAGCACCCGGAACTCGTGGCGCGGCTGGAGCAGCTCATGGCCCAGGCCCACAGCCCCAGCGAGCACTTCGAGCTGTTGCCGGCCGAGGACGACTGAGCGCCGCGGGCGCGCGCCGGGCAGGCCCCTGACGTCGGCGCAGGCTGGCCATGCCGGTGAAACAAGCAGTGCCCGAGCGAGCGGAGCAGGTACGGACGACTCCGCCGGATGCATCGGTCAGAAGGCAGAGCAGGTGCGGGCGACGCCGCCGGATGCATCGGTCAGGAGGCGGAGCAGGTACGGGCGCAGGCATCGGTCAGGACCTGGAGCTGACCCGGCGATCTGCCCCCCGTCCCTGCACGCCACACCGACGCCACGGATTTGCTGCCGTTACCTGGAGCGCCCATACCCATACATGGTGGCGACGACGGAACCATCACCTCTCGGCATGTCCGAGGGTTCCCGTCTCCGGCGCCGCGCAGTGTGTTCATCGCCGCGCAGCGACGAGAGCGCGCTGGAGAGAGCGCAACACAGGATCGAACGCAACCGAGTAGACGGCCCAGCGAACGAGCTATTGTTGGCCGGGGCTCCAAGCTGGGCGTCTGCTCGGTCTTCGATCTGAACATGAGGTCCCCCGAGAGACCTCGGTGCGGGCGCTGGCAGAGTCAAACTCCTGCCGGCGCCCGTCTTCTGTTTCAGGTGGCTTGCCGCCGCGTCTGCTGGATTGCGTCTGCTGCGTGCCCGCTGCTCGCCTGCGTAGCTGCTGCTCGCCTGTGTGCCCGCTGCTCGCCTGGGTGCCTGCTGCTGGCTTGCGTGCGCTGCTCACCTGAGTGCCGGGGCGCCTGCTGCTCGCCGACACGGCTGCGTCTCAAGCCTGTTCGTCGGTCCAGGGCTCGAGCCAGGCAGACGTGCCCCCATCGACGTGCGCGGGATCCGGCCGCAGCAGCGTGACCACGCCCCGCCCCTCCGCAGGCGCGCCGCGTGCCATGCGCAGCGCCATGGGCCGGTCCGGTGCCAGATCCCGCACCCGCTGCAGCAGTGAGCGCGTCACGCGGCCGAAGCTGAAGCGCGCGTTGAGCTCCACCAGCGGGCGAAAGCGGCCGTCGCTCGTGCGATAGGCGTCCACGCCGAAGGGCCCTTCGTACCCGGCCTCGGCCAGCGCGGCCCCGGCGCGGCGAGCGGCCTGTTCGAGCTCGTCCTGCTCCGCCGACGAGAGGCCCGGGGCGCCGGGGTCGGCGGCGCACACGACCACTCCGCCAAAGCGGCCCCGGACGTCGATCAGCAGGCGCTGGCTGCCCAGCAGCTCCACGTCACCGTCGCGCACCTGGCCACAGCAACCCACGTCGAGGGCACGCTGCTCCCAGGGCTCGAACAGCAGCCAGCCCTGAGTGGACAGGAGCCGCGCCGCGGCCAGCAGGGTGCTCGCCTCGGCCGGCCCGTCTCCCAGCAAGTGCCCGCGGCCGGCCGCGGACCAGGCCGGCTTGCAGACCCAGCGCCCCCGGGCCTGGCTCAGCGTCTCGCGCAGCTCGTCGGCTGATACCAGGACTCGGGAGCCCTCCAGAGCCAGGCCGAGGCGGCGGCAGAGATCGAACCCGAACGCCCGGTGAGCCACGCGCTCCACGACCAGCGGCGAGCTGTGCCCCGGAGCCACCCCGGCCAGCTCAGGCGTGACCATCCAGAGCAGCACGTCGCACGGGGCGTCAGCACTTGGCACAGCACTCGGCACAGCGCCCGGCGCTTGGCTCGGCAGTTGCCCCGGCAGTTGGCCCGGCAGTTGGCCCGGCAGTTGGCCCGGCAGTTGGCCCGGCAGTTGGCCCGGCAGTTGGCCCGCCGCTTGGCCCGCCGCTTGGCCCGCCGCTTGGCCCGCCGCTTGGCCCGCCGCGCCGCCCGCCGCGCCGCCCGCCGCATCGCCCAGCTGTTCAGCCGAATGGTCGGCTCGCACGCTGGCCGACAGCTCGCCCGACAGCAAGCGCGGGCTCGGCAGGCCGGGCACGTCGGCCAGCGCGGCCTGGGCGATGGGGTCCGGCGTCCAGAGCACGTCGTCATCGCACTCGGCAAAGACGCGCATGAGCGTGCCCACCGCCGACAGGCGCTCACGCAAGGGCCGAGGCAGGGTCCCGGCGCGGGACCAGCGCGCCTCGGCGTCCATGTTGGAGACCAGCAGGCGACTCATCGCGCCGCCGTCTCGAGCGCGGTCACGAACTCGGCGGGCAGGCCCAGCTCGCGGCGGCACGCGGCGTGCAAGACCGGCCCGCGCGCGAGGGCCGGGCGCAGAGGCCAGATCAACGCCGCTCGCCAGGCGTCCAGCGCCGCCACGTCCTGCGGCCGGAAGCGCTGAAACCACTTCAGGCCGAAGGCCACGTGGCCCTGCTCCTCGGCGTGCACGCGCTCGAGCACCCGGGCGGTGGCCTCGTCGCCCACGGACCGGGCCGCCGCGACCGCGTCCAGCGTGTGGTCCAGATTGGCGCTCTCGAAGGTGAGGCACATGGCCGCCACGAAGCGCAGCGGCGTGTCCATCAGCCCGCGCTTGTTCCAGAGATAGGCGCTGACCGGGAAGTCGCCGGGCCCGTGCCCCAGCGCGTCCAGTCGCTCCAGGTAGAGCAGGGCGTGACGCTGCTCATCTTCCAGCAACGTGGCCAGGCCACGGCGGAACGCGTCCGGCGCATCGGTAAACGTGAGCAAGGCCCAGGCGAACAGCTCCAGCGCCTGCAGCTCGTGGTTGAACCAGCCGTGCAGCAAGCGCGCGCGCTGAGCCGCGTCGGCGTAGCCCGTCAGTGACGGCACCTTGGCGCGGGCGCAGGGCAACAACCCCGGCGGCCGCGCCGGCTGCTGGGGCAGCGCAGCGGGACGGCGATCGTCGTCGGCCAGCGTCGCCTTGGCCCGCCCCAGCTTGCCCGCGATGGTCTCGGCCTGCAGCACGGCCAGCGCGTGGGAACGCAGCGTGACAGGCACAAGCGGAGCCAGGCTCAGCCCTCGTCGCGCTCGATGCTGAGCTCGAGCTGGCTGACCACCTCGATGACCACCACGAGCTTGCGGCTGCGCTGTGGGTCGCCATCGTCCGTAATCAGGAACTTGGCCCTGTGCTTGCCCAGGTGCGCAAACGTGGGCGTCCAGGTCACCGTGTTGGTCACGTCGTCGAAGACCGCGCCGTAGTCCGGATCGAAGATGTCCTTGCCCTTCAGATCGATCGTCTCGATCGTGAGCACGTCACCCACGTCCTTGTCCGTGGCCAAGATCGGGAACTTGAGCTCCTGATCGATGAACGCCAGCATCTTGGTGATCTTGCTCGGCACCGGCGGCTTGTTCTTGTCGGGCTTGGCGTCGGGCGGCAGCACCTTCACGGGGTACGTGAAGCGGCGAGGCTTCTTGCCCGAACCGTCGTCAGCAAACACGCGGAAGCGGAAACTGCCCTTTTCGGGAGAGCCCAGGAACGTGACCTCGCGCGCCTCGGGATCCCACGTGGCGTTGGGCAGCTTGGGGAAGTTGCCCTCCTCGTCCAGCTCCGGCGTGAGCACGATCTCAGCGCTGGGCAGATCGGTGTCGGCCACCAGTACCGGAATCACCACGGCCTCGTCAGTGATGACCTTGGTCTTGTAGATGACGGCCTTGGGCGGCTTGTTCTTGAACTTGGAGCCGTCCGGCGGGTCAGCCGACAGGGCCATGCGGACCAGGCCATTGCTTGTGACGTCGAACAGTTCCTTGCCCTGCTCTTCGAAGAACTGGCCGCTGTAGGTCATGCCGTTGCGGCGCATGACGAACACGTCGTCCTGCACCGGCATGATCGACGTGTACTCCGAGTTGCTCACGCCGTCGCCCGGCAGGTTCAGCACGAACTCCCAGTCGCCGTCGGGCCCGGGGGGCGCCTGGGTCGAGCTGAACACGCGACCGTCCAGCCGCAGGGCAAACCAGTCGCTGGGCACACCGCCTGGGTCCACAGCGGGCACACTTCGCAGCGCGATGTCGCTGTAGAGCACGCCGTTATTGAACGGCAGCTCGGCCACGAGCGTTCCGTTGGGCGGCGCCAGCGGCCCGCCGTCGCCCGGCTCTTCTGCTCCGATGGGGGAGAACGCCGCCGGGTCGGCGCTGAAGATGACGCCGTCAGCCCGCATGGCCAGCAGCAGATCGCCCTCAGCGTCGTACATCAGGTGCAGCCACTGCGTCCCGTCAAGGAACGAGCCGTCATCCTCCGGGAAGTCGGGGTTCTTGTCGTAGTCGAACCGGAAACCCGGGAAGAGGCTGCCCTGTCGGAAGATCGAACCGTCCACGCGCAGCGCGTACACGTCGGGCACCTCGCCCTCCACACCCGTGGGCACGGTCGTGAGGTCGGCGAAACCAAAGCCTGCATGGGTGCTCATGACCTGGCCGTTGCGGACCACCATGCCGTCGGTGCGCAGCAGATGGGCGATGCCATCCTCGGGCACATGCATGCGGAACCAGAACGGTCCACTGCCGATGCTGAAGCCGAGTTCGTGCAGCTTGACGCCGTTCTTGCGGACCAGACCGTCCACCCGCAGCTGGTAGCGGTCGTTGCCGACCACGGCGAGATCGATGTACTGCTGCTCGCCGTGGACACCGCCGTCGCCCGAGACGTAGAGGCTGGGGGCCTTCTCGAGCAGCGTGCCGTTGACGAAGGTGCCGCCGTTGTCACGCAGCGTGTAGATGAACGTGCTCGACTGAGCCTCAGACGCAACGGCCAGAGCGGCGAGGGCGAGCAACGAGAGCACAGCGCGCGGAGCGGAAGACAGCATGGCAGGCAACCTTCTGGAGCGGCGAATAAAGGGGCCGGCGCCCGGTGCCTGTGCACGTCAAGGGCTCCGGCAATCAACAGCGTCGACGGCCGTCGATAACCAATGACTCTAGCATGGGTCTGAGGCCTCGGTCGGACGACGGCGCGAATGGCTGCGCTGCGGGCGCCAGTGGTGCGAGGCGGTCGCAATATAGAGACTCGCCCCCCGGGCTACGGTGTGGTCGCAGACCCTGGATTCCTGGGCGAAACATGCGCTTCGGCCGCATCACCCTGGGCCGGCGGCCGCAGCGGGAGGGGCCCAACGCCCGCAGCGCGACGGGGCCGGCAGCCGCAGCGCGACGGGGCCGGCAGCCGCAGCGCGACAGGAGCGGCAGCCGCAGCGCGACAGGAGCGGCAGCCGCAGCGCGACAGGAGCGGCAGCCGCAGCGCGACAGGAGCGGCGCCCGCAGCGCGAGGGCAGCGCTTGCCCCGGAGCCTGAGGCCATTGGTCCGGGGGGCGGGGACCCTACCCGGCCACCACCGGCGCCAGGGACTTGCCCACCAGCCAGGCCACGGCCGCCGCCGAACTCCCCACCGCCAGGGTCGAGGCGCCCAGCCGCCACCAGGGCCGAGGCGACCAGCGCGCCTGCAGCGAGCCGATGGCGAAGAACACCGCCGCCGTGGAGGCGCAGGCCAGGCTGAACGAGGCCTGCGCTCCCAGCAAGTAGGGCAGCAGCGGCACGGCGCCGCAGACCAGGAAGGCCGTGAAGGTGGCGCCCGCGGCGCGCCAGGCCGAACGCACCTGGATCGGCAGGCCGTGCTCCTCCACCAGCATGGTGGCCACCCACTGCTCGCGGTTGTTGACGATGTGCCGCACGATCGAGTCGAGCAGCTGGCCGTCGAAGCCCTTGAGCCGGAAGATCTCGCGCACCTCTGCTTCTTCGCCCGCGGGGTCCAGCTCGATGTGACGCCGCTCCATGGCCTCGAGGTGCTGCAGCTCGTGCTGCTCGCTGCGCGTGCCCGACCAGTTGCCGGCCGCCATGGAGAAGCCGTCGCCCGCCAGGTTGGCCAGCCCGAGCACCACGATGATCTCGTTGCCCAGGCCCGCGCCCACCACGCCCGCCACCACCGCAAACGTCGTGACCGCGCCGTCGATGCCGCCGTAGACCCAGTCGCGCAGGTAGCTCAGACGCGGGCCGGCGGCCATGCGCTCGCGAATGGCCGCCGGCGTGTGCAGATGCTCGGACTGCTCGTGGTGCACGCCCAGCCCCGGCTCAGGTCAAGCCGCCGCCGCGCGGGCCGCCCACCGCCCCCAGCACCTCCTTGATGGAACCCAGCGAGCCCAACACACCCGCCGACTCGTAGGGCATGAAGACCGTGTTGTTTGCGCTGGGGCTCTGCGCGATGTCGCGCATCATCTTCAGGTATTCCATGGCGATCAGGTACTGCGCCGGATCGGTCCCGGCGTCCTTGAGCGCCGCGGTCACCTGGCCGATGGCGCCGGCCTCACCCTCGGCCTTGAGGATCAGGCGCTTGCGCTCGCCCTCGGCCTCGGCCACGGCGGCGTCGCGCACACCCTCGGCGCGCAGCACCTGGGCGGTCTTGGCTCCCTCGGCCTCGAGCACCACGGCGCGCCGGCTGCGCTCGGCCTGCATCTGCTTCTCCATGGCCACCTGGATCTCCGGCGGCGGGGAGATGTCCTGCAGCTCGACGCGGTTGACCTTCACGCCCCACTTGTCGGTGGCCTCGTCCAGCACCTCGCGCATGCGCGCGTTGATCTCGTCGCGGCTGGAGAGGCACTTGTCGAGGTCGAGCTCGCCGATGATGTTACGCAGCGTGGTCTGGGCCAGCTTCTCGATGGCGTTGGGCAGGTTGTTGACCTCGTAGGCCGAGCGCAGCGGGTCGGTGATCTGCGCGAAGAGCAGGCCGTTGATCTCGATCAACACGTTGTCCCGGGTGATCACGCGCTGCTGCGGGAAGTCGAGCACGACCTCGCGCAGATCGAGGCGGTCGCGCATGCGGATGACGGTCATCGAGCGCCCGCCGCTGACGGCCGGCTGCATCCACGACACCGCGCGGGCCTTGTCGATGATGGGCCAGAGCACGTTGAGGCCCGGTTCGAGCGAGCGATGGAACTTACCCAGCCGCTCCACCAGCATGATCTCGGCCTGCCGCACGATCTTGATGCCGCGGGCCACCAGCACCAGCGCCAGCACCACGAACAAGAGCAGGCCGACAGTGGTGGGTGCCAGCGCGAGGAAAAGGGGGAAGGTCATGTTGGCGTGCTCCGTTCAGTCGGGACGGGCCGGGCAGAGCGCCCCGCGCGTCGGTTGGTTCGATGCAGCGCGGCCGCAGCGAGCGGCGCGCGTGCTGCTGAGAGATGTGGCGCCCACGGTCGCTCAGGCCCGATCGACGGTGAGCGTGTTGCCGGCCACCGCCAGCACCTTCACGGCATCGCCGACGTTCAGCTCGGCGGCGGCGGTGGCGCGCCACTCCTCGTTGGCCAGGCGCACGCGCCCCTGACCGCCGGCCGGCACCTGCACCACCACCGTGCCCGCCTGACCCAGCAGCGCGCTCGTGTTGGTGGCGGTCTTCTTGGGTGAGAGCAGGTTGGCGAACACCGGCCGCACCCACAGCAGCGAGCCGATGGAGCTGGCTGCAAAGAACGCCACCTGCCAGCCAGGCGAGAACCACAGGGCCCCGCCGGCGGTGAGCAGCGTGCAGATGGCCAGCGCGCCCAGGAAGAAACCCGCCGTGAAGATCTCGGCGATGAGCAGCAGCAGCGTCGACCACAGCCAGAACTCGGCGGTTCCATCGAGGTACCCACCCAGGGTGAGCAGGTCCAACAGTCCACCGTCCATTGCAGACAGGATCCCGAACATGGCAGTTGTCTCCTCTGCGCGCTCCGCGCAGGCCACCCATTGTAGGCACTGGAGGCTGATGTCAGCCCTCGGATCGCGCCGTGGGGATCGGCACCACCCGCCCGGGCGCCAGCTGCCGCGCCCGCTCCAACTCGTCGGGGTGGGCTGAATCAGGTTCCAGCCCGCCACCCCAGGCGCTGTTTGCGAAGGCGTCCCGCACGATTCCGGCCGCTTCCTCCCACGACACCGGGCGGCGGGCCAGCTCGTCGAGAGCCGACGAGCCTGGCGTGAGCGCCGGCACGCGCAGCGGGATGGAGCCGTGGTGCAGCACGCGCCCGCCCCGACGACGCTGGGCCGAGCCCAGCAGCTTGCGGCCGCTCTCGTCCACCAGATCGAGCGCGGTGGTGTCCGCGAAGCACAGGCTGGCGCTGCGTGGGCGCACGGACAGGGGGGCGTCGCCACCGCGCGGCAGCGGCGCCGGCCCCAGCCGCGAGAGCCCCTCGGAGAGGATGGCGTGCACGCGCTCGTAGGCCGGCACCACGCCGGCGGGGTAGCCGTCGCGGCCCGGCGTAGCCAGCAGGCAGAAGGTCAGCTCCTGGTCGTGATGGATGGCGCCCCCGCCCGTGGGCCGGCGCACCACGGGCAGCCCGTGCGCGCGAGCCAGGGGCTCGAACGCCTCGGCCGGCTGGAAGTGGCCGATCGACAGGGCGGGCGGACTCCAGCCATACAGCCGCAGCACGGGCCGCTCGTCGAGCGACTCCATCAGCGCCAGGTCGAGCGCTTGATTGAACGCCGCCGCTCCCGCCCCGGAGACGATCAGCCGCCAGGGTCGCTCGGCCGTCACCGGCTCAGCTCAGCCGTCAGAGGACTCGGTGCCCGCCGGCTTGACCCGCGGCAGGATGAGCTTCAGGCACTCCTGGGACCAGTACAGGTAGTTCTGCGACAGGAAGTCGTCCTTGGCCTGGAGCTCGTTGGAGCCCTCCAGTGGAGCCAGGGGGCGGCCACGCACGTAGTTCTTCACCCGGGCCACCCAGACGCCAGCGTTGATCTCGGCGCCCCAGACGTGCCGGCGGCAGGTCTCGGCGTAGGGGCCGAAGATCTCGCCGCGCTGGCCGTTGTAGAACAGGTCGTCGATCATGCTGTAGCCCTGCAGGAAGATCGACAGCTCCGACTCGGTGATGCGAATGCGCAGCGGGTTGCGCTGGAAGGTGCGGTCGTCGCCCTGCGGTGTGCGCACCGGCATCTTGGGGTGCTCGGCCATGACGTCATCGAAGCTGTACTCACGCACGTCGTCGCCCTCGCCGAGCGTCTCGCCGATGCGACCCAGCGAGGCCATCAGCTTGGCCTTGGCCTGCTCGAAGGAGGCCTGCTCGAAGGGCTGCCCCTGGGTGCCCTCGAACGCCAGGTCCACCACAACTTTGCCACGCTCGAAGAAGTGCCGGCCGCCGGCGCGGTAGTGATCCTCGAGCTCCTCTTCGGTCATGGTCTCGGAGCGCCAGGCCTCGTAGGACTTGCGGTAGCGGTAGTGCTCCCGGTAGCGGTCCACGGAGTCGTAGCCCTTGAACATGATGATGGCGCGCAGCGGAAAGAGCGTGCCGTCGTAGCTGGCCCTGTGCTCGTCGTAGGCCTCGCGCATCTCGTCCGGCTGCATCCATCGGCCGGCCTGGCTGAGCACCCACTGCATGCCGCGCAAGGTGAGCAGCTCGCGCATGACCAGCTCGACATCGGCGTCGGCCACCATGTTCGAGACCAGGTACCACATCTCGTCGGTGGGCACGTCCCGCACCGCGTCAGCGGCGGCGCGGGCCGCCAGCTCGGCCTGGGCGACCGCCTGCTCGCTCCCGGTGCCCTCGGCCAGGGCGCTGCGGGCGGCCTCGGCGGCCACCTCGCTGTGCTCGGCCGAGCGGGCCCCCAGGCGCACGAACACATCGTCAGGCAGGGTCGTGTCGAAGAACCAGTCGATGCCCAGCTCATCCACCAACCCCTGGCGGATGGTGCGGATGATCTGCCCCTTGAAGAAGGCCGGGATGGGGTCACCCGACGCCGCTGACTTCTTCACGAACTGGCGCAGGGTCTTGCCGTTGTCGTCCTTCCCGAGCGCGTTCCAGGTCACCTGGGGCATCCAGTCGGGCTTGGGGTCGTCCTCGGGCGTGGGGCCATCGGCCAGATCCCAGACCGGCTCGCCGGTGGCGACGCTCGGGAACGGCAGGAAGACCTTCTCGAACGACGACTCGGCACCCAACATCTCGCGGTACTTGGTCATGCCCACGGAGGCCTCGATGGAGGCCCGGTACTCGGCGATGGCTTTCTCGGCCGGATCCGGCGCGTCGGGCTGCGGCCCGACGCTGAACTCGTCGGCACCCGATTCCTGTTCGGCGCCCTGCTGGGCCTGCATGGCCACCAGCTCCTCCAACTCGGCGACCTTGGCGTCGATGTCGGTATCAGACGGCAGGAAGTCGGCTCGATCG